>JADFPP010000100.1 GCA_022562275.1 Bacteroidota bacterium | reverse complement strand
AATTGACTTTGTAAATTTCCGGTTGGTATACTGACGGAAACTAATACTGGTCCAAACTTCTTATTAGCTTCACTTTTTGCAAATATCTCGCCGTGGACCTGGCTGAAACAAGTGGAATAAGTTGCAAATACGAATATTGATATGAATATTATTGTGTTGAAACACTTCTGCATAATACACCTCCTAAGATATATTAATTTAATTAAATTGAATTTATACATTTTAGAACATCAAAAACTACTCAAATTATCCGAAAATTTCATTAGTACTATTACTAACGATTTTTTTTGAAAGAAATACTATTAATGCTCATTATATTAAGTTCCCGGTTGCTGCAAATCATTTTTGACGTAAAAATATCTGATTGCAAATCGAACTAAATCAGGCAAGGATTTAAGCTTAAATTTTCTCATTATGTTTGCTCTATAGAAATCAATAGTTTTTCTACTAAGTTGCAGCCTTTCTGCCATTTCTTTACTGTCTAATCCTTCGTTCAGAAACTTTAGCACTTGTTCCTCCCTATAAGTGATCTCAGTGGTAAAATCTAAGTTTTCATCTTGGGATGATTCAAAGTCTCTTATTAGTTGTTCTAAACTTTCATTGGTCCACTTGCCTCTAAAATACTTTTCGTCTCTATAAACCTGTGCGATTGCATATGCAAGTTCTCCTTCCATAACATTTTTATTAATTAACCCCATACCCCCGGATTTCAGTACCCTATAAATATATTCATCACCATCATACATAGAAAGAAATAAGGCTTTAGCTTTAGGATCTTTTTCCAGAATTTTCATAACAGCTACAGGTCCCGACATAAAAGGCATTGCTATATCTACTAAGATAACATCGGGAGAAAATTCAAAATATTTTTTTATTAATTCTTCTCCATTTTCAGCTTCAGCAACTATAAAGATATTACTCTGATCTTTGAGTAATCTTATTATGCCTTTTCTGAACAGACTATGATCGTCAGCTACCAGTACTTTTATAGTTGGATTTCGTTCCATTTCTTTTATTATCCAGTAAAAAATCTGCTATTATAATTGTTCCATGATTATTAGATGAATCAATATGAAAAGACCCATTCAATCTTTCTACCTGTTCCTGCATATTTAATATCCCCAGTCCATCTGAAATATACTTCTCATTTAAAAGCTGTGTGGGCTTAAAACCGATTCCGTCATCCGAGATTATTAAAGTAGTGGTTTCATCTTTAATATCAAGATTAACAATAACTTTTTTTGCCTTCGAATGTCTCATAATATTATTTAGTGCCTCCTGAACAACCATGTAAATGCAAACCTCTAAATCATTATTCAATATAATATTGGTTTCCGGAATCTGCACATTAGTTTCAATACCATATTCTTTTGAAACATTCATACACATGGATTTTAGTACTGTATTTAAACCCAGCTCCTCTATATTAAGTGGTCGAATATTTCGAGAAATTTCCTTTACCTCAATAATAGTGGATTCTAATAGTTCAAGAGCTTTTTCGAATTCGCTTTCATTCAACACTTCACGATTTATTTTTTTTTGATTTAGTATGTTCATTTTAATTAGGAGTAGGTTTTGACCAACTGAATCGTGCAGTAGTCTGGAAAATTTACTTCTTTCTTCTTCTAAAACTTTGTGCAAATGTGCTGAAGAATTACTTAAAAGTTTCTGATAGAGATTCATTTGCTCTCCATATTCTTTTTTTACCGATACATCTAAAAAGTAAAGTTGAGCCATTTCTAAAAACGAAATCCCGTGAAAGTTTATTTCATAAAAATTTCCGTTCAGTTTCTGGGTTATGACGAATGATTGATTATCCAAAATAGATTGCTTTATATCAAAATCCATTTTTTTTAAGATAACGTCTAATTTATCGACATTAATTTTAATATTATTAAACTTCTCTTTCGCTGCTCTGTTTAGTCCTACAATCTCACCGGAAGTGTTAATCCTCATAATAGGATTTGGATCTAATTCAGAGAAAAGTACAAGGAGTTTAGCAGTCTGTAGTTCAAGATTTTCTTTTTCTTTCCTATGCTTGCGAAGCAGAGGATTATAGATATATCTGTACGAGATATACAATAAGAGTATCAACACTACTAAAATAAATGCTGAAAGATAGACGGGATTATATACATTAAAAATCAGCTCAATATATTTTTTCAGCTCGTTAGAATTCTGCAACAAAGTTGAATGAATAATTATCATAGCTAAAAAATAATATTTTATAAATTGAAAAAAGTATTTCTGGTAATAAAAATTTTTTCGTCATTCAATCTTCAAAATGTAACTTCAGTTATTATGGACCAGAATTAAAATATATTCTGAAAATGAACGGTTATCACCGGAATATTTTCCTTCTCAATTTTGCTATTGACTGCATCCACCATCACTTACTATTCATTCGTCTAATTTGCTATTACAAAGAAATATACTCTGAATATAATATACAGCGATAGCAGATGGTAATAACCTGTAGTAATATAATACCAGTAACAATTAATTGTTGAATAAGACAATAACTTTTATAAAAGAACTAATATAGCCAAAGTTAAGAATTAATCCATTATAGTAATTAAAATTCATTAGTAATAGTACTAATGATTTTTGTTCATACTATTTTAGTCTGATATTCCCTAAAGTGGTAGCATTCCGGAAACAAAAGTGGCTGTCTCGAAATAATAATTGTTGAAATGTCATAGCCACTGCCTGTCTTGATTTATCGGAAAAAGTGTGAATCTTTTATATTTTCAAACATTTTGATTTCCGCCTGCCTGTCCAGTAGGCAGGTTTTTCCCGAAGAGATTCTCCACAGATAATGCTAAATGGCAAGCCAAGTTAAATATTTTGTAAAACTTCTTTAATTACGCAATTGTAAAATTACATCCGTTCACACAGCCAAACGTTATTTATTAGTACAAGTACTAATATCTCGTGTTAATTCACTAGTAGTATTACTAATGGATTAGTACTATTACCAATATCTTCTATGCTTTCTATTTTTTAATTTAAGGTGTAGATTTTATTTGGTATTTATTTAAGAGGATATAATGTCCAAAAAAATAGTTGTTTTACTTTTTGTTTGTATAGGCTTATTACAGACCTGTAACACAACAGAACTGCCACAGGCGGAGAACCTATGACCATCCCGAATTTAAGTCGGGATGCTCTGAACACATTCGTCTTAAGTGCTCAATAGCTATATTGTGGGAGCTATAGGATTCCTCCGAAGGAGTTCCTACGGAAGAACCTATGACCCTCTCGACAATAAGCCGGGATGCTCTGAAATCAACCCGCTTATAATATCGCTTATTTATCAAGTAGACATTGATTTAATAAAATCCACTTAAACTGTAAATTTGAGAAAGATTGTGGGAGCTATAGGATTCGAACCTATGACCCCCTGCTTGTAAGGCAGATGCTCTGAACCAACTGAGCTAAGCTCCCATTAAAATGAAATTTGAGTGGCAAATATCTGATTTTAATAAAATAAATCCAAATTAAGGTGGAAAGAAGAAATGAATTTTAGACTATTCTGAGTTAACTATTAAGAATTGGAGCGGGTGACAGGGCTCGAACCTGCGACATTCAACTTGGGAAGCTGATACTCTACCAACTGAGTTACACCCGCAATAATTTATTAAAAAATCCGACTAATATTTGAAGAAACTCTATAAAATAAAACTAAATGATTAATCTTATTTTGTCAATTATATAAAATGCTTCGGAAGTTTTTATTTTACTACCTCGGATTCCATATTAATCCTGGTAATAGTAGTCTTAACGTACCAGCCATAATTTTTAGTAGGATCTGGCTTTCCAATAATAATCAATTCTTCCTTGCTGATTTTTTCTACTGTGTAACTACCGTTCGCAGTTGAATCAAGGCTTGCTGATACCAACCAGCCAATAAAGCTTTTACTGCCACCGGCAAGTTCTCTGGGTTTATTATAATATTGCTGAGCCAGTGATCCGAGATTAAAACTTTCTGAAACGATACTATCTTGGGTGGAATATTCCGAGTTACTATCAAATAATTGACTTGCAAGTGTAATAGCCACTCCTACTACTATCATTGCCAATACCAGAAGTAATAATTGTTGAGTTCCCATAATGTCTCTCGATGATTATATTAAAAAGTTTATTGTTAAAATCGCTTATTTTTATTCTCGTTAAAAAGTGTACCTCCCATCGAATGCCAACTAATGTGCCAATTTGAATTTTTGTTAAAATTAAGCATCTATTGTTAAGATTTGGTATCATTTCAAGACAATATCTTAATTAAAAACTTTTAAAATTTATAAACTCACTCGCTATTTATACTGTAGTATGAATGTGATTCTGTTAATGTATATTGAATTTGCTACTATGACAGATTCCTAAAACAGAATGTGCTATTAAAAATATAAAACTGTAATACCTGTTGAATTTGATCTATTTATATTAAGGGTATGTAAATGAATTTGAGAGAATTAATACGAAAATTTGTCAATAATAATTGTTAATTTTAGTGTCTCATTCTAGAAAATGATCATTAATTATTTTCAATTCAAAACACATTTATTTTAGAATAGTGACATTTTGAGAAGAAATCGAAACATTTTTGACTGGTATAGTGATTGTGGAATTGCTGTGGATTAATTGATGCGTTTTACGATACATTTGTACACAGCTAAACTATTTATTTCAATTATCATCCAAAATTTTTACTTAGCTAACATAAAATAAATAAGTCCAGATTTAATGCTGGATGGAATTTATTTTTAATTACCAACTCCTCGTTTGAGGGCAAAACCGGAGTTAACTAATGGATCATTATAATTTTACTTCCGTGCTTAAAGCATTTCTGAAATTAGTGCTGTTATTAGAGTTACTGTTTATTGTTGGCTGCAATAATAATTATTCTGATCAGCTCATAACCACAAAGGAAGATGGACTTATCTATAAATTGGGTCAGGATGTTCCATTTACAGGCAGGATTATCGATACCCTTAAAAATAAAATCATAGAATATGATGTTGTAGATGGAATGAAAAATGGGAAATTCAGAATGTCATATTTGGATGGAATGGTTTCGGTGTTTGGTAAAGTGAAAAATAACAGGAATATCGGTGAATGGATTTACTTTTATCCAAACGGACAGTTAGAATCCAAAGGAAATTTTAATTACGATAAACCTCACGGAAAATGGATGTGGTATTATGCAAATGGTAATTTAAAAGAATCTGGTTCATATTTGAATGGAGATAAATCGGGCAAATGGAATCAGTATACTATAGAAGGTAATTTAATCTCAATAAAATTTTACGATAAGGGCGAGATGTTAAACGAGATAAAATTAAATATTGGACGAAACAGTTAAACAATTAAATTCCAGTCTTATTTAAATAGCTTGTCTCTAAATCTTCTTTAGATGTTTTAAAAACATTTTTAAGGAACCGAATACCGTATTTTATCCTGGTTTCAAACAACATATTCAAACCCCATAATTTCATCACTCTCATTTCTAATATTCACTGTCAGGTAATACTAAGTTCAGAAATTATTTGTTGCACCATTATTACTATATTTGTTAATCAATTCTTAGTATTTTTTTACAAATATTCAGCTACACGGAACCATTTATTTTTGTTGTTATGGTAGTTAATTCTGAAGTAAATTTTGATACAAAGATAAACAGCATTTTTTAATAATCAGCACAATTTATTTTGAATGGGTCGTTCGAGTCTTAAGAATATTAGAAGGGATTACAAACATAGTGAACTCTCAAAAACTTCGGTAAATAAGGATCCCTTTGTTCAGTTTAATAATTGGTTTAATGAAATTGTTAATGCCAAAATAATTGATCCAAGTGCAATGGTGCTTGCAACGGTTGCTGAAGCGAATATGCCTTCTGCAAGAATAGTATTGTTAAAAGAAGTAGACGTAAAAGGATTTGTATTTTTTACAAATTATCTTAGCCGGAAAGCAAAAGACCTGGAAACAAATCCTAATGCATCACTTTTGTTTTATTGGAAAGAGATGGATAGACAGTTAAGAATTGAAGGCATAATTGAAAAAGTGAAGACGAAAATATCAGAAGACTATTTTCATACTCGTCCGCGCGAAAGCCAGATTAGCGCCTGGGTTTCCAAACAAAGTTCAATTGTACCGGATCGTAATTTCCTCGACAAAAAATATGATGAGCTGGATGAAGAGTTTGGGAATGATGAAATTCCACTGCCTGATTTTTGGGGAGGATATAGATTAATCCCTGAGTATTTTGAATTTTGGCAGGGAAGAGAAAGTCGTTTACACGATAGAATTTGTTATAGAAAAGAAAAGGGAAACTGGAAGATATTCCGTTTAGCACCTTAAGCAGTTAAAAATTTGACATATTAAAAATATTTCAATCGGCAAATTAAATTTAACTTATACTCCTGCCAATTAAAGTTCTTCCCATTTGTATAGTTCGAACTGAAATGGCTGTAAGAATAATAATTCCTCCCATTAATGCGGTAGTTGCCGGCACTTCACCATAGCCGATAAAAACCCAAAGTGGTGTAAGTACAGGTTCGGTCATAGAAATGATTGATGCTTCAACCGCGTAAACTCTTTTTAATCCGTACGAGAAGAAAGCATAAGCGATAGCAATCTGAAACACTCCCAGAAAGCTCACCATCCACAAATCAGAAATAGCGAATTCATCTATTGCAAAAATAAATGGCAGAGAAATGAGAGCAACAATAATATTACCTAAAAAGATTGAGCTTTGCTGATACTTTTTATCATTCTTTTTCATCCCAAGGAAGAATGCAGCAAATAAAATTCCTGCCATCAGTGCAAAAAAGTTCCCTTCCAATTGTCCTGGTGTTAAATCTCCCAGAAAGAAAAGGATCATTCCAAAAAAACAAACAGCTATCGTTATTATATTTGATCTTTCATATTTAGTTTTATTAATGATCGGTTCAAAAATAAGGACATATATAGGTGCAGTTGATTGAAGAAAAATCGCGTTAGCTGCGGTGGTTGTTTTCATAGCAATCACATAAAATATTAAAACTCCCGCATAAAAAAATGAGTTCACTATACTTAGCTTATTATACTGAAGAATCTTCTGTTTGAAAATTATAGCAAAAGTAAGCGCTGCAATTAAACATCTAAAAAATGATATCTGCATAGGTGTAAGCGTTACTAATTTTATAAACAGTCCGCCGCTGCTCCATAGTATTGCTGCAACAAATACAGCAAGTAATCCGTTCTTATGATCAGATAAATGTTTCATTATTTTTTGTTAAAATTGGAAGAGAAATATATGGAATAAGAAATTTATTTATATCTTCATTCATAATTTCTGTATTAATTTTTAGGTAATGATGATTAAATTAAAAATGATAATCTTTAAGATTTAAAATTAGCAATTCAAATTATTCATTGCGAACTTTACGTTTCTTTTCTTCGCGGTCTTTGTGTGAGATAAAAGAGTATTATTTCACGTAAAGGATGCCAAGAATAATTAGTAATAAATAGAATTTAATATGTCGGGAAATTATAAGTTCATAGATCATACGGCAGACATTGCCTGTGAAGTTTCGGGCGATACCATAGAAGAATTATTTACGGTATCGGCTGAAGCATGGAGAAGCTCTGTTGTTGAAGAAACTAAATACAGCAAAAGAGAAAGTAAAAAGTTTGAACTTATAGCATCATCAAAAGAACAATTACTTGTGGATTTTCTTAGTGAATTAAATTTTTATCTTTTTACACGAAAGTGGTTATTTAATTTGGTTAAGGAAATGAAAATAAAAAATGAAAACAATGCCTGGATTTTAAACGTCAAGATAGAAGGGATGCCGCTTTCTGCAGAGATTGAAATTAAACAGGAAATAAAAGCCATTACTTTTCATCAAATGAATATTGAAATAATTGGAAATCAATATTCTACTCTTATTGTTTTTGATATTTAGTTGCAACAGCTGAGTTGAGGTAAGCTATGATGATAAATGAAATAGAATTGAACCGGATAACAGAAAACTTGTGGGAAATCCCTTTAACAGGAAACATGCGCGTTCCCGGAAGGATTTATATTTCTGAAGAAATGATAAGTAAAAATCTTAAAACTGATGATGCACTAAAGCAAGTAATTAATGTAGCTCATCTACCCGGAATAGAAAAATACAGTTTGGCGATGCCTGATATTCATTGGGGATATGGTTTTCCGATTGGCGGAGTGGCGGCAACTAATTTGAACGATGGAGTCATATCTCCGGGTGGTGTTGGGTATGATATTAATTGCGGAGTCAGACTTATCGTTACCAATTTACAAACTCAGACAGTTAAAAAAAGAATTGAGCATCTGGTATCAAAATTATTTGAATATGTTCCAACTGGTGTCGGTGCAAGCGGTGCGATTAAAAAATTATCAAGAAAAGATTTGAAAAAAGTACTTGAGATCGGATCCGTTTGGGCAGCCGAACACGATATGGCTATTCAAAGTGATATTGAATTTACTGAAGAAAGCGGAACACTTAAAAATGCCGACCCCGATATTGTTAGCGAAAGAGCACTCGAAAGAGGAGCAAATCAGGTAGGAACGTTGGGTTCGGGTAATCACTTTTTAGAAGTTGATGTGGTTGAAGAAATTTCTGCTCGAGTTTTAAAAGAAGAGCGTAAAAATGCTCAGATGGAAAAAAAGATTCAAGGCAATAAAGACAAAGCAAATTTTTTTGCGAACAAAGGTTGTCGTATGCGTCTTTTGGCAAAGCGTATGCGTGAAGAAGCGGTTGAACTTGAAGAAAATAAAATAGACGTCAGGCAAGAAGATAAGACCATTAGGTCTTTTAGGATTCCTGTTCAAGAAGATATTGGAGGAACTATCTTTTCTCTTTCTTCCTTTTCAATATTGAAAAACCACAAGGTTGTTAAAAAGAAAGCCAAAATAGACCTTAGTAAGAATATGCATCTACTCTTAACTGGTCCAAACGGGATAGGGAAGACAACTTTACTAGAGTTTATTCGACGCATTTTCTTTGGATTTCCGAGACTGAGTTCAAACGAAAAGATCGCGGAAGGTACTTAAAATCGGGAAAGAGTGGAAGTCCGGTTCGAACAAGATGACATGACGGCTGTTTGGAGCCCTCTGTTTGTCAAGCTCTCACCGATGAGCCCTCAATCACGCTCATCAAGCTGTCGTATTCCATCGACGTTGTGATGGAATCCTCCAGATACTGGGCGCGTGCCTCTTCGATCAGCTTGTTGCAATCGACTTCCCCGTCGAGTGGGACCATCAATTCCTCGGCACCTTCCTGGATTTTGTCACGACAATCCAAAGCCAGCTCAATGAATTTGTCTGTCGAATAGTCAAATTCACGTTCCAGAAGGGATTTAGCCGCGACGACATTCGGGGATTTCGGTATCCAGAGGGCATCCGCCATCAGATTGGAAGCATAAACGATGGACTCCAGATGATCTGGATTGGGTGATTTGAAATGATGATTCTGTACCGCGACCAGGAAATGCTCGGAAAGCTCCCACCGCTCAAGCAGGATTTTCCCAATCTCTGCGTGGTCGAAACCAAATTGCTCCCGCTCGTTCTTCATTAACTCCGGTCCGTGTGGAGTTCTTTTATAGAGTTCGACATACTCTTCGCTGTAACATTGAGCGAGCATCAGCACTCCCACGTCGGACAGCAAAGCACAGGTGTAGGCCTCATCTGAGGGAATTTCTTTCGAATCGGCTGCCAGCCGGGATGCCACGGTTGCCATTGTCAGTGCCCGCTTCCAGAAGGCGGAATAGAGTTCGGCCGCGGCACCTCTGGCTAACGTTTCGACTATGCCAAAGGTCAGGGCAATCAGTCGCAGCGAGCGAGGACCGATAAAATTGGCTGCCTGCTGAACGCTGGTTATGTGATGACTTCGTCCGTAGCGGGATGAGTTTGCCGTTTTCAATAGCTTGGCAGTGAGAGCCGGATCGCTTTCGATCAGTTTAGCTAACTCCCGCAGATTGAACTCCGGGTCCCGGGTCATCCTCAGTATTCCCTGGGCGACACTGGGGGCCGAGTGAAGTTGATCAAGCTTCTTAAGAAGTTCGCTGGTGGATGTCAGTTGATCCGACATGGTATCTCTTCCCTGGCAGCGGAAATGTGACCGCTCTCCGTGAATTCGATAAGAGATTGGTGGATTTCAACAACTCAAATGTAGGTTATTGAAAAGCGACCGGCTGAAAGAGAAATGAAGCAATTTTCCATGATTGGTCAAGATGTTTTATAAGTCTTTTGGAAACCCTATGTTATGGCTGTCTTGTTCAATGTGTTGGTGAGCCTGATTTTTGAGAATCTTGATAAGTATACATATTGATATGTTTGGCAGATTGTGCTGACTTTTACAGTTTTAGGAAATATCTAAATTATAGGGGGTTTTGACTTGAGAAATCGATTTTTCAGATGTACCGTGGAGTGCATATCTGAAAAAAGGTCTTATATGATAAGTCGCCTTTTCTGAAGCAGATTAGTTTTCGACGACTATGAATACCATGAGCAGATGGAAGAACAGATTGTTGGCGATGCTGTGCGGGGCGGTGATGGCCTTGGGGGCTACGTCCGATGCTCGAGCCGACTATATCTCCATCGGTTCAATCGAGAAAATCGAAGGCTGCTCGGTCTCCGGCTCTTCAAATCACGCAGACGTTGTTCCTGTTGAAGAACAGCCAATCAGCAATCCAATCCTGCTCCTGTTGTCTTCCGATGTGTGTCTTGGACTTCTGGGCAATCATTCGGGAAGTACGACGGGAATGGGAAGTGTCCCTTCGTCAAGCTCATCGGCTCCCTCTTATTATGTGGATGCCGAAACGCCGGAGATTACGTCCGGTACGATTGTTTCTTACATTGTGGGTCAACCCGGATTGTTGATCTCGAATCCATTCCAGGACGGCATCTTCCACCCACCCCGGCAAAGTTAATTGGCTCACGTTGTTGACGTTGTCTCCGTTTGGATACGACCGAATTTATTGAGACGAGACGCCATTATCTTTCGGAGTTTATTCGATGCTTTCTATTTCAAGAAACACAAAGCTTTTATTC
>JADFPP010000026.1 GCA_022562275.1 Bacteroidota bacterium | reverse complement strand
TTCATTGAGAATTTTTCAACAAGAACGTATAGATGTCCTGTAAAAAGAACTTTTAAATCTCAACTTAATCAAGAAATGATTTCTAAGTTACAATATATTTAAATCACACGGCATTTAGAATAGAGCCTGAAGAGTTTGATAATAAAACTGAAGCCCTCAAACGGGAGAGGTGGCTTAAGACGGGAGTTGGCAGGGAATATTTGAAGAAGATTTTAGAGAAATAGAGTTGCAGGTTCAATCCGCCGCGGCGGACTGTCCCCGCTACTAAACAAAAAATTCCCTCACTTTTGTGAGGGTTTTTTGTTTTAAATAGTAATTAGGATAGTAGTTGGTCTTAAGTTGAGGAACGAAGTGACGAAATCCCGATGAAAATCGGGATCCTGCCTGCCTCGTCGTAATCCGGCTTAGCCGGAGGTAGACAGGTCCAAGCTACTCAATAAGATTTCCTTCCATTTGAATGGAAATATTTTTAGTAATGCTTATAACTTGTCTGTTGGGAGTTTAGGTTACTCAATAATTTATTTAAAAATAAAATTTTTCCATTTTGAAAATTTATACCGTAGTTACCGTAAGTTTCATTTTTATTAGGCGTTCTTAATATTTCCTCATTAAAATAATTAAAACTATATCTGCTGTAATATCAGAAAGACGCCGGCACTAAAGAGGGCTGCCACAGGCAATGTTAAAACCCACGAGAGTATTATTTGAGTTACAGTTTTAATTTTCATCTGCCCGGTCGCAGTTCCTATTCCGAATATTGAACCAACAGAAACGTGAGTGGTTGAAACGGGTAATCCATGGATACTGGCGGTGGTTACCAACAATCCTGTAATCAGGTTTGCAGTAAATCCCTGACCGGAATTCATTGGTGTAATATCTTTGCTTATAACATGACCTACTTTTTTTGCTTTGAGCAATCCGCCAACTGCCATTAAAATTCCAACGGCTAACATTCCCCATTCAATATCTATGACACTTATCACCAATAGCAGTCCAACAATTTTAGGCGTATCATTCAAGCCCCGTGCAAAACTTACCACACCGGAACTTAAAAAGTGAGCAGCATCTAAAGCTTTTTGTGCACTTATCCCGAAAATATTACCTCTATAAACTTCCACGCAATCATTGTAATTTGATATTGTCAACTTTGTTTTCCCATCAGCTCTGTTAAGACTAATGCTTCCGTCATCATTTAAAATTTCTACAACCGGTTTTAATTCGTTTTCTATACATAAACAAGTTTCTTTAGTAACGCCTAAAGCAAGTCTGCTTTTTTTGAATATAAAATATGCAATTAGACTTAATACTGCAGCCATTAGTGGGCTTAAGATCAATGGAATCAGAAATGTGCTGCCCAGTCTTTCAAAGTTAAAAGATAAGCCAACTGCCATAACTCCGCTTCCTGCCAGCGCCCCAACCAAACTGTGTGTAGTAGATATCGGCATACCAATTTTAGTTGCTATATACACTGTTATAGCAGCGCCAAGTGCAATTGAAATAGCAAAATCGGGTGATAACACAAGATCATCCGGAACTAATCCTTTGCCGGAAAAATTCTGAACCAAAGCTCCTGCAAGAAGTACAGAAGAAATCGATCCCAGCAAAGTTGTAATAGTTGCCCAATTTATTGCCTTGCGGTAATCGGTAGTGGAGCTGCCAAATAATGTGGCAACACCTTTAAAATTATCATTTGCACCATTACTGAATGCTAAGAATAGCACGGCACCAAATAAAATTATGTAAATCATATTATGCAGATTAAACTTATTGAACGATTCTCTTTGTCTTCTGAATTACAATACTATAATTTATTAAAATTTGTGTTTTAAATAATTCTTTTAAATTCGGCTTCCGTCAGATAGTAAGATTTGAATCGGGTAGGGAGAGTAAACGAGCTGAAAGTTTGTTGAGTGCTTTTATTGTTCTTAGAATTACAAATAATTATAAATTAAACTCCTTCAAATTCCTTTTTAATCTCAGCCATACTTTTCGGATCGCCTATGATTGTTAATCTATCGCCTTCCAAAATTACTGTGCTACCCTTTGGAATAATTGTTTGTCCCTTTCTTCGCAGCATTGCTACCAAACAACCATCCGGGAAACGGATATCTTTTAATGCTTTATTAATCAGATCAGAAGCTGCTGTTTTTTTACTTACAATAATGGAGAGACAACGGTCTTCGTGCAGAAGTGCTTCCTTTATTTCCTGTTCATCCTTTGCATCACGCCATTCGGATTCAAATGTTTCTTCCTCAACTCTTCCGGCAATTTGTGCTAATATTCTTAAATGCTGTGTAGGATCCTTTTTAGGGCTGACCAAAAAGAATATTGCATGAACATCCTGTTCAGCTTCTTCAAAATTTGTTAACGGATCTTTAAATTTTATATGTATTCCTTTTCTACCGCGCACTATCACCATTTCAGCTTGCATCAAACCGCTCAATCTTAAATGCGGCAGAGCGATTCCGTGAGTAACGGGAGTTGCTCCCATTCTTGTTCCCTCCAAAAATAATTTTTCAATATCCGATGCTGATTTATCTACAAGTTTTGATATCCAGAATGATGCACTTAAAACAACATCCTCAAAGTTTTTTTTATCATCAAGATCAATTACAAAACTTCGTGTAACAATTTCATCAAAAGGATCGGCTTCTCTTAATCCTTTTTCTTTTAGTATCCCGCGTAATTCCGTATCCAAACCATCATAACGTAATTTTCCCATTCGTTCAAATAAGTGATAGATAGCTCCTGTACGCACAACCCTGCTTCTGCCGTAAAACCAATACCATGCAATACCAACAGTCATCAGTCCAAGACTGAACAATAACGGCATTAAGCCCATCTCAACAATTAAGAAGAATGGCAGCACAACTCCTAATATTTGCATCCACGGGTATAACGGCGATTTAAAACTGGGATCGTACGCTTCAATTTTACTTTCTCTAATAATTATAACTGCTAAACAGATAAGCGCAAAAACCATCAACTGAAATGCACTTGCAAGCTTGGCAATGCCGGTGGGATCTAAAAGTAAAAGAATTACAACTATAGTTCCTACAGTAACCATAATTGCAAAAATCGGTGTGCTCCACTTGCTCATCTTCAAAAAATAGCGCGGAAGAAGATGATCGCGGCTAAGAGCAAGGGGATATCTCGATGCACTTAGCATCCCGCCGTTTGCAACAGCGATGAATGCGAAAAGAGCTGCAATTGAGAAAAAGATTGATCCAACTTTGCCGAATAAATATTCACCGGCAGTTGCTACAGGAGTTAAATCACCCACAAATCTTTCCAAAGGAATTACTCCCGTCATTACCATCGTACCTAATACGTAAATAATTAGTGCGGTACCAAGTGCTAAAAATATTCCTAATGGTAAATTACGTTCGGGATTTTTAATTTCTTCGGATAAGCTTGCAACGTTTGTTAATCCCACATAGCTTATATAAACTAATCCTGAAGCAGATAAAATTGATGACCATTCGGATGATAAAAAATTATCGAAGTGGGCTACGTTTATTTGCGGCAAACCACCGCCAATAAATATCAGCAAACAAAAAAGAAGTACCGATACTAAAATAACCTGTAGTCTCCCGGTCTTCTTTGAACCAAATAAACTAAGAAATCCAAGCACAAGTGCAATCATTACAGCAACCGGAACAATCTGAACTGACGGGAAAAATAATTTTATATACGCACCCATTCCAATAAGAGCAAATGCAACTTTTAAAACCAGCGCAGACCAAGTACCAAATCCACCCACTGTTCCGACCATTGGTCCCATTGTTCTATCTAAAAAATAATAAACACCGCCGGCTCTTGGCATTGCAGTTGCCAATTCAATTATGGAAAACATTGCAGGTACCAATGGGATTACAGCAATAAGATATACGAGGGGAACAGCGGGGCCGGCTTCAACAGCAGCTAATCCCGGCAGAAGAAAAAAACCAGCACTTAAGGTTGTGCCGGTTGCAATAGCGTAAACGTGGAACAGATTTAATTCTTTTTTAAGCGGCTTCTGTTTTTTTTCAAACATAAAATCTTTTTAATTGAAAGATTGAAAAGTGTTAATGGGATTAATAAAAATACTATAAAAGTATTTAAGACCTTCCTATCTATACTGAAATAAAACCAGTAGTTCAAGTTTTCTGATACAAATATTTGTAATTTTACACTGCCATAGAGAAATTTTAAAATATCGACCCAAATACCAAAATAGTTGATAATTCGAATCATCCAACTTTAAGTATTTATAGATAACTCCTTTCTTGCCATTGGATTAATGCATTATTAAATTAGCAATGAAAATAAATATAATAAAAAGATTATGAGGTGATTTTTGAAATCGCTATATAAAATGATTTTAGTTCTTTCTGTGATTGGATTGGTAGGTTTTACTATTGCAACCACTGAAAGAGAGTCCTCCATTTCTTTAGTATTAACAGAAGAATTTGCTCCGGTTCCGAATAGGAGCAGTAATAATTTGTTAACCATCCTGTATAAGGATCGTGGAACTATGAGGGCATCCTGGTACGGCCCGAGGTTTCATGGAAGATTTACGGCTAATGGAGAGATTTATAATCAAAATGCTATGACTGCAGCGCATAAATCAATGAAATTCGGAACTATTCTACGAATAACAAATCCAAGAAATAATAAATCAGTTATTGTAAGAATTAATGATCGTGGTCCATACATTCCGGGCCGCCAGATAGATCTTTCAAAAGCTGCGGCTGAAGAACTTGATGTTATAAAGAATGGTGTTAAGAAACTTAAAATTGAAGAAATTATTATTAAAGGGATTGATAACCCGTTTATTTCGTTAAATTAATTTTTTTATCATTAACTGTACTAAAAGCCCGACTCATTTGAATCGGGCTTTTTTTATTTATTAAAAACAATTATTTAATTCACTTCGTTTTTATAAATTTGGATTATGCTTTGCTTAAAGTGAGAAACAAATCCGGACTGGTAAATGTCGGTGCTCGCTAATTCAAACTCAGTACTTATAGATCATATACATTGAAGGAATTAAAGTTCTTGAAAAAGAAATCCTCCCAAATAATCTTTGATATTTTATTCCGAAAATCAAAAAAAACAGGTATAAAATCTAATGAAGAACAATTTCAAGATAACACAAACAAATATAAATTTTATTTTTCTTATTTCGTTAAAGATGCAATGCTCATTTTGTTCGCTATTGCTTCTGCCGGTTTCGGGTTAAAAGGATTCTTGATTCCAAATTCTTTTATTGATGGTGGTGTAACAGGCATATCATTATTGGTGAGGCAGATTACCGGCATCTCCTTATCGATTCTACTTATAGTAATAAATCTTCCTTTCCTGGCTGTTGGTTTTTCGCAAATAGGTAAAACATTCGCAATAAAAAGTTTCATAGCCATAATAGGGCTTGCTCTTGCAGTCTATATTATTCCATACCCGGTTGTTACCGCAGATAAATTACTTGTTGCTATCTTCGGTGGTTTTTTTCTGGGTCTTGGTATTGGATTATCGATTAGGGGTGGTGCTGTAATTGATGGCACAGAAGTAGTTGCGATTTATTTGAGTAAACGGGTTGGTCTTACAATCGGGGATATTATTTTGATATTCAACACGATTATATTTTTGTTTGGTGCGTATATTTTATCTGTCGAGATAGCATTATATGCAATTTTAACATACCTTGCTGCCTCAAGAACAGTAGATTTTGTTATTGAAGGTGTTGAAGAATACACAGGTGTTTCGATCATTTCTGATAAAAGTGATGAAATAAGATTGTCAATTATAGAAAACTTAGGAAGGGGTGTTACGCTGTATTCCGGTAAACGTGGATTTGGTAAACATGGAGATGAATTACAAAAAGTTGATATTGTTTATACAGTTGTTACAAGGCTTGAACTTGCTAAGCTAAAAAGAGAAATTGATAAAATTGATCCGGATGCCTTTATTTTTATGAACAGTATAAAGGATGCGCACGGCGGAGTAATTAAAAAAAGAGCATTAAGAAAATAAAGCAGAAATTTTTTAATGAAGCTGAACATCGGTTGCGGAAATGATATTAAAGAAGGATATGTTAATCTTGACGTTGTAGATTACGGTGGAAATCAAATTCACGATTTGAATAAATTTCCATATCCGTTTGATGATAATACTTTTGATGAAGTTTTTGCTTCACACATTTTAGAGCATTTAAATAATTTTCATAATTATATTTCAGAGATCTACAGAATACTTAAGCCCAACGGATTGCTTATTGTTTACGCTCCTTTTTTCCTCAACACAAAGTACTTTGGCGAGCCGGACCATAAAATTCCTTTTTCCATCCGCACCTTTGATAACTATGAGTACATAGGAAACCGTAAGTTAAAGTTTTATGAAAAATGGAAATCGGATCACAGAACAAATTATAAGGGCAAAGCACAGTTTGAAGTTATTGAAAAGAAGTTTATAACATCACATTTTGCTGCATTAAAATGGATGGATTTTATCGTTAACATTGAACCGGTTATTTATGAAAGATTTTTTGCGGGAATTTTCTCCCCCGAAGAAGTTTATTTTAAACTGAGAGCGGTTAAATAAATTAATAACAACATTACTTATCTTATTCTGTGTGTATTGGCCCTCAAAAAACTTTAATTAGTTCCTCTCATTCTGATTCCTTTAAAAATTATTAAAGCCCAGCCAATTAAAAGAAAAATACCTCCAATTGGTGTAATCATCGCAAACAACTTATTACCCGACTGTGCATATATATACAGTGAAAATGAGAATAATATTATTCCTAGAACAAACATCAGCGCAGATTTATAAAGCAACTTGTTGCCATAAAGTGCAATGGCAAGAATAGCAATTGCGTGAATTAAATGATACAACACACCGGTTTTATAAATATTCAGCATTTCTGAAGAGAGTTGATCACTCAATATGTGTGCACCAAAAGCTCCCAACGCAACTCCCGTAAAACCAATAAAGCCTGCTATTATAATCCATACTTTTTGACTATTCATAATTTATTCTATTTATGCTGTTGTAATTCCATTTTTACTATTACTAAAAATTACTAAATTTGTTATCCAATAATAAACCGGGATGAGAAATGAAATCATTACAAAAACTAATTTTGCCTTTACTTATAATTGCCGTTATTGCCCTTGTTTACTTAGTATATTTTTCTTCTGATGGCGGCCTTGGTTCCTTCGCAGATTTTGATACAAACAATAGTGCCGTTAAAGACATTAAAGTTCAGGTGCTTCAGGATAGAGGGATAAACAATAATACATTTTATGTTTCCGATAAAAGAGGTAATGTAGTATTAGTTCAAGCCGACAAAATCCCTCCCGGAATGGAATCTGCACAAACTGTAATTCTGAGAGGTCATCTTAATAAAGATTCTTTTCATGCTCATGCAGTTTTACTTAATTAATACTTATGAACAAATTCGAATTAGTATCGAGCTATGAACCTTCCGGTGATCAACCACAAGCAATAAAACAACTTGTTGATGGATTAAAACAAGGCGATAAATTCCAAACCCTTCTTGGTGTAACCGGCAGTGGTAAAACATTTACAATCTCTAATGTTATTAAGGAAGTAAATAAACCGGCTTTGATTCTATCGCATAACAAAACTCTCGCTGCTCAACTTTATTCTGAGTTCAAAGGCTTCTTTCCAAATAATGCAGTAGAGTTTTTCATAAGTTATTACGATTACTATCAACCTGAAGCGTATGTTGTAAAGAGTGATCTATACATTGAAAAGGATTTTTCAATAAATGAAGAAATCGATCGTCTTCGTTTAAAAGCAACTACTTCTTTAATTGAAGGAAGATCGGATGTAATTGTAGTTGCCAGTGTAAGCTGCATCTATGGAATTGGAGCTCCTCAGGAATATGCTAACCAAATCATATTTGTTAAAAAAGGTGAACAGATTAATAGAAAACAATTTCTTCGGGAATTAATTAATATTCATTATGTTAGAAATGATACCGAGTTTAATCGGGGTTCATTCCGCGCAAGAGGGGATGTTATTGAGATCGTGCCCGCTTACCAGTACGAGGAGGCTTTACGAATCGAACTATGGGACGATGAAATTGAACAGCTCTCAATTATTGATGCCGTTACGGGCGAGGTAATAAGAGCAGTTGAATCAGCTCCCATATACCCCACTAAATACTTTGTAACCGACAAGAATAAATTGCAGAAAGCAGTCTACAGCATTGACGAAGAGTTGAAAGAACGGCTAGAGGTATTAAGAAAAGAGGAGAAATACGTTGAGGCACAAAGACTTGAACAGAGAACACGCTTTGACATTGAAATGATAAAAGAAATTGGATATTGTTCCGGTATAGAAAATTATTCACGCCATATGGATGGAAGACTTCCTGGTATAAGACCCTACACTTTAATGGATTATTTTCCGGAAGATTTTTTAATTATAATTGATGAATCTCATGTTGCTATACCTCAGCTAAGAGCAATGTATAACGGAGACCGAAAAAGGAAAGAGACATTAGTCGAATATGGATTTCGTCTTCCATCAGCACTTGATAACAGACCGATGAAATTTGAGGAGTTTAATAAAAAGATAAACCAGGTGATCTTCATTAGTGCAACACCTTCCGATTACGAATTAGAAAAAAGCGGCGGTGTTACAGTTGAGCAGATAATTCGTCCTACCGGTCTTCTTGATCCGCCAATTGAAGTAAGACCTATTACCGGACAGATTGATGACCTGATTGCTGAGATACGCGAAAGAGTGACACGGAAGGAGAGAACACTTGTAACAACTCTCACAAAAAAGATGGCAGAAGACCTTGCAGATTATTTGGATAAAATTGGAATACTTGTTCGCTACATCCACAGCGATATTGATTCTCTTGAGAGAGTTAAAATCTTACGCGATTTAAGACTGGGAGAGTTTGATGTTTTAGTAGGAGTTAATCTATTGCGGGAAGGGCTTGATCTTCCGGAAGTTTCCCTTGTTGCAATTATAGATGCAGATAAAGAAGGTTTTTTAAGAAGTGAAAAATCTCTTATGCAGGTTGCCGGAAGAACCGCAAGAAATGTAAATGGAATTGTTATAATGTATGCAGATGTGATTACACAATCGATGCAGAAAACAATAAGCGAAACTAACAGGAGAAGGAAACTGCAGAAAGCATATAACGAATCTCACGGCATTACTCCCAAAACAATCTATAAAAGCGTTGAAGAGATAATGAATTCAACTTCCATTGCAGATGTAAAAAAGAGAGATGGAAAAGAAGATTACGGATTTTCTAAAGTGGCAGAGCCAATTCTAAAGTATATGGATAAAGAGGAAAAACAAGATTTGATTGAGCAGTTAAGGAATCACATGCACGAAGCAGCAAAAGATCTGGAGTTTGAAAAGGCAGCTTCGTTGAGAGATGAGATTGCTAAGTTGGAGAAGATGGTGAAGTAGGCACGAATTACACTAATTTTATTCGTGTAAATTCGTGAAATTAGTGGCTAAAGATTAGTAAGGATTTTTTCTTTTTCATTTACGCTAAAATCGTTGCCATAAAATCGTAAAAATAAAGCTTTCCGTAATTCCCTTTCCGAAAGATTATTTGGAAGTGATGAGATTACTAACTCCCGGGCAGTTTCAAACATACTTAACGCAATAAGCAGTTTTTCTTCACCAGATTTATTTTTATAAATTTCGTCTATCTTTTTTTGTATTTCAAATGAAGTGTCTTTCACTGATCTTATTCTTTTGCCGCTAATTCGCGAATTCGCGGCTTATACTTTTTTCTCCTCCTCCGCATAATCTTCTGATGTTTCATAAACTCTGACCGTAACATTTTTTATGTTGCCCGGCAAACTGCTTTCAACAATAAATTCAGTGATGAACTTACAAATGTTCTCTACTGTAGCGAAAAAATTAACAATTACTTTTTTAGAATTTAGTTTATTTAGAAATTCTAATGTTATTTCATCATCATCTTTTACCATAAAAGCGTGATCAAATTTTTCAATTATCGGATTAACAATTTTTTCAACTTCATAAAAATCAATCACCATTCCCTGCTCGTCAAGTTCACCTTCAAACTCAACTATCATTTTATATGAATGACCGTGAATATTTTTACACAAACCAAAATGCTCCGGCAGTCGATGACCCATCTCCCAGTGGAATTCTTTTGCTATTTTCATCAAACACCTTTTGTTTCCGGTTGCCAGATAAATTTATGCATCTGAAGTTGAAATCTAACATCCAGTTTATCCTCTAGCACCCAGTTTACTAAGGCAAGGGGTTCCAATTTATCGAATACAACCGATACCAGGATTTTACATTTATTATTTAAATCATATTGGATTATCATCTCATTCATCCAATCATAATCCTCACGATCGCCGATTACAAATTTTAACTCGTCTGTTTCTTTTAGATGATTAATATTCTCATATAAGTTTTTCTTCATCATCCCACTTGATGGACATTTAAGATCCATTATTATATTCACTCTACCATCAACATTACAAATCGGCATATTACCGGCAGTTTCCAACATAACATCAAACCCTTCAGCGCACAATTTTTTCATTAAATTTAAACTCTCCTCCTGAACTAACGGTTCGCCGCCTGTGATTTCAACCAAATTGCAGCCATATTTTTTTACTTCATTAATAATCTCATCTACAGATCTATCTTCACCTTCGTAAAATGCATATTCGGTGTCGCAATAAGTACACCTAAGATTACAGTAAGTTAACCGCACAAAAACGCAGGGCAGTCCGGCTCTTGAACTCTCTCCCTGCAAGGAGAAGTATATTTCGTTTACTTTTAACATTTATATTAAACTTGTTTTTTTTGTCAGTCTGAGCCTGCCGAAGACTGACAGTCACACTTCGATAAACTCATTGAGATATCAGATCCTCTAATAAATTCAGGGTGACAAACTATTGAAATCTGGACAAAAGAAGAGTTTTCTTTCAAATAATTCTTTTTTCCAGTCAAAAATTACTCATCTGAAAGTTGACTTCAAATCCCCAAGATGTTATATTTACGCTCGTTTTTCAAAGAAAATAAACAAAGGAATAGTATTTAATGGCAAATCATAAATCGGCTAAGAAAAGAATTCGAACATCAGAAAAAAGAAGAGTGATGAATAAAATGGCATCTTCAAAAATTAAATCTACAGTGAAGAAAATACAGGGTTCTGAAAAACGTGAGGATGCTGAAAAGTATTATAAAGAAGCAATTGCTTTATTGGATAAAAGTACAGCACGCGGCAGAATTCACAGAAACAATGCTGCCCGGAAAAAGTCGCAATTAACAAAGTATCTTAACGGTTTAAGCACTGAGTAAATATAATATTGGCTTTTTTAATTATTAAGCTCTTCTTAATGAAGAGCTTTTTTGTTTTAAAGCTTCGTTGCAGAACCTCACTCAACGGTAGCTGGTACAAAACACCACACCGGCTGTATTTTCCTTTGTTTATTCTTTTCTGTTTAGTTTAAATTCTTTACCAAAATAATTACCTTTGCCAATAGTGATATTAAGTGAGTGTTTTTCTTCACCCAATGTAATTACACCATCAAGAACATCTTCGTAGATAAAGAAATCATCTGGATTTTTAGATAATAAATTTTTTAGTTTTTTTCATAAATTTTCAGTGCAATTTCATTCATCTCTTTCAGTACTTCCTGTGTGTTAAAGCCCATTACAACATAATTCTTTTCAGGGCTTGATGCGGCAACTGTGTAACCCTTTTCATTATACAGTGCAATTAGGTCTGTCAGGTAAATTTCACTTTGCACATTATTGCTTTTCAGTTTGTCAATCATTTCTACGAGCTTGCCGTACTTAAATGCAAACACACCGGAGTTGTACTCGTTGTTGTTTATAAGCTCTTCCTTTGTGTAAAAGTATTCTTTTCCTTTATAGGTAACGGTGTATGGTTTATCATCGGGCAGAGCAAGAATATCTTTGTGTTCCATTATCTGTATTACGTTGTCGCCGTTATCCTTTACTCTAATTATTCTTCCGTAGTGATTATTTTCAGGCTTTCCTTCGTACAAACCTGTAAGCACAATCATATCAGTTTTGGAATTTATAAACTCTGTGCGGAATTGCTTAATAGTTTCCCCATCGATCAATCCCATATCGCCGGGAAGAATGTAAACAATCGCATCGTCGGGAGCGTTTTTCATATCCTGTAAAGCAACCTGCACGGCATGTCCTGTTCCGTTCCGTACTTCTTGGTATGCGTAAGTTGTTCTTTCTCTTTTGCCGAGATATTTCATCACATCATCAGCTTTTATTCCAACAACAATTACCGAGTTAATTTCTTCCACACCTTTTTTGCAAGCATTGTAAACTCTTTCCACTGTGGGAACTCCCAAAATTGTATGAAGCATTTTAGATTTTTCCGAATTTAATCTTTTACCATGTCCTGCAGCTAAAATAATTGCATACTCTTTTATGTTTTTATCCAGCTCGGATGATAGTTCATCCACCATTTTTATTATTTGATCAGTATTGTTCATAGGTATTAGTATAAAGTTCTTTTTATAATTATTGAAGAAATGTTTGAATAAAAAATTAACCAAAGGTAAAACTATTTACAAACATACCTTTTGCCGAATGTGTAGTTTAGTTTATCTTTGTAATCATTTTTTTCGGAACTTAATTTACGATAAGGAAAACATGAAAAGAACTCATTTATTATTTCTAGTATTATCAATTATACTTTTTACAAATATTAATTATTCACAAGAGAAGGGGTTCGGGCTGGGAGTTATTGTTGGGGAGCCTACAGGTATAAACGCTAAACTCTGGACGTCTGCGAGCACAGCATTGAATTTTGGTTTGGGGTATTCCTTCACTTCTTCAAACAGTCTTTTTGATTTTTATGCCGATTATGTTTTTCATAATTCAAATATGTTACAATCAGAGGAAAAATTTATTGTTTATTACGGACCGGGTGCCCGATTGAAAATAAATGAACACGAAAGCCGCCTTGGTATTAGAGGAGTGATAGGAATATTATGGCTTCCCGGTGAAACAAATTTTGACCTTTTTGTTGAAGCTGCACCGATATTGGATATCATACCCGAAACTAAATTCGACTTTGCCGGGGGAATAGGAGGCAGGTACTTTTTTAACTAGCAAATGATCTTAATTTGTTATTGGGAAGGTTCTATGTTTTTGATTCACTTTTTAACGAGCGTTGATATAAAACTATGTTCAACCCAAACGTAAACCAGATAAGAGTTGCGATTTCCTGATCCCAAATATTCATTTCAGTTAAGCCTGAAACCGGATAAAGTATCTAAATAGAAGCATCCAATCTAATTCCTTTTTCATCATCGGTTGAACTTCCGGTAATTTCCCTAACAGGATAAACTATTGATGAAATAAAGGCAAGGAAGAATGCAAGAACAACAGATATTACTGGTGAGCTAATAAACCCGGAAGTTACCGCCGCAAACATTAACGACAATGTTGAAATGATCAAACCAATCAATAAAAATTTTTCAACTTGATTTGCTTTTCTTTTATTTATATACTCTAAGGCAGTGAATAAAGAATAACCCACTAATATCAGGTAACTAAAAAGCCCGAGGATTCCAGTCTCCAAATAGAGTTGAATATAATCGTTATGCCAGCTACCAACCTTAATATCTGCTAAACGGTCTTTCTCCAAAAATATCTTATCAAACGATCTTGGTCCATATCCGAGAAGTGGATGTTCAAATTTTAGAAAAAGTTCTTTTGCACTCCCCCATAATATATCGCGATCAGACATAATAGTGGGCTGTTTAATACGGCTGCTAATTTCCTGTGTGTTTATTTGAAATGAAATAACTGAAATCGTAACTGTTAAGATCACAATACCAATTGCGTACCATTTATTAATTTTTAGAAAGAAAAAGCTAACGAAAAAAGCAAGAATTGCCAGCACAATGTTTGTCCTTCCCAGAGAAAGCATAATCCCGGAAATAATAAGTCCTATTCCTGCGGTCCAGGTAATAACATATTTTTTTTTGCTGATAAAATTGTAAAGCAGAACACCAAATCCCAGGGCAGCCAACAGATACATGGAATAAGCCATAAAACCTGATGAGAATGATTCGGCTCTGTGTGAAATGCCAAGATTGAATTTTACTATCCCAATTAATGCAACAAGTATTGCAGCAATTACAAATGTAAATGCAATGATCTTAATGTGTTTTTCATCAGATACTTTTAAATAAAAAACCATTGCGAAAAAGCTTAAGAAAAAAATAGCATCTTTATAAAACAGGTGAATACTGGAATCAGGAAACTCTGAAAAGATAACTGAGACAATTCTCATAAAAATGAAAATTAAAAAAAGAAGAGAAATTTTGTCAAACGCAGCAATTTTATTTTGATGTTTTTCAAATAACCAGAACACTATTAATAAAACAGCAAAGATCTGAAACAAGAAGATAGAAATTAAGAAGCTGGATATAGTAGCAAGGAAAATGTAAAAAGGAATTTTTTGATTAAATCTTGTTTCTACCATTATGCTGAAGTAGTTAAAACCTTTTGAGATAACAGGAAATATTAATCCCTGAACTGTAGTTCATATAATTTTTTGTACAATCCCTTTACATCATTAATAAGTTCGTTATGTGTGCCCTTCTGAACTATTCGCCCATTATCAATCACTAAGATTTTAGTAGCGTTTCGGATTGTACTTAATCTGTGGGCTATAACAAAAGTGGTTCTGTTTACCATTAATCTTTCTATCGCCTGCTGAACCAATATTTCAGATTCATTATCAAGCGCCGATGTTGCTTCATCAAAAATCATTATTTCCGGATCTTTTAATAAAGCTCGTGCAATTGTTAACCGTTGCTTTTGACCTCCGGATAGCTTAACACCTCTCTCACCCACGATTGTATCATAACCCTCTGATGCATCTAAAATAAATTCGTGTGCGTTGGCAGTTTTAGCAGCTTGAACTATTTTCTCTAATGGACAATCATCCAAACCATATGCAATGTTTTCTTTAATAGAGCCATCAAATAGGAAGGTATCCTGTGTTACAATTCCCATTTTACCACGGAGAGAGTCTAACTTCAATTCTCTTATATCAATATCATCAATTTTAATTACTCCCTTTGTGGGATCATAAAATCTTGGGATAAGATCTACAAGTGTAGATTTACCTCCACCGCTTGGGCCAACGAGTGCTATAATCTCACCCCGTTTAACAATAAAACTTATATTGGTTAGAATAGCATCTTCTGTTTCCTCATAATTAAAGCTAACATTTTCAAATTCGATACTTTTTATAAACTCTGTAAATTCGACTGAACCATCTTTATTCCGTATATCCGGTTCGGTGTCCATAATTTCAAAAATCCTTTCTGCGGCAGCACTTGCTTCCTGAATTCTATTATTAACGCCGCCCAAAGCTTTTATCGGCGGCATCATCTGAAAAATTGCAAACAGAAAGCCCATGAACTGGCTTGCAGAGAGTGTACCTTCCTTTAAAACCAATAACCCACCGAAATAGATTATTACAGCCCCTATAATAACACTGATAATTTCAGTAATTGGAGAGGATGAATTCCTTATCCTAATTATTTTTAATGCAAGTATAAAGTAGTTATTAGTTTCTTTCATAAACTTCTTATTCTCAAACCTCTCCATCCCGAAAGCTTTAACAACTTTTACACCCGATATCGATTCCTGCAATATACTTGTAATATCAGCCAATTTAGATTGAATGATAGAAGTTTGTTTTTTTAATATCTTACCAATCCATACAATTATTAAAGTTGAAACCGGAACGATAAATATTGCAAGTATTGTTAACTCCCAGCTAATACTGAATGCAATGCCAAAAAAGACAAGTATTGTTAAAGGTTCTTTAATAAGATTTGAAAAGGTTGCTGAAATACTTGACTGAACTATATTTATATCATTAGTAAATTTAGATATAAGATTACCGACTTTTTCCTTTTTGAAATAACTTAAGGAAAGTTTATTAAGATGTATATATGCCTTGTCACGCAAATCGCGCATAGCACCAAACTCTACGTGCGCCATAAAATAAGCCTGCAGATAACCGAATATATTTTTCAGTAAAAATGCTAATATAATTAGTATACAAATATTGGTGAGAATATCGACTTTATCGCCACTGAGAATATAATTGTTAAACCATAAAACAAAATCTTCCTTAACATTAATCAGCCAATCGGGTATTGCAACAGAGGCACCATCAAGCGAAGAATTTTCCAGTTCAACTTGTGTTGATGTAGATTCCTGAAATAAAGTATCTAACAAAGGAATCATTAAATAAATAGAGGCACCGCTTAAAATAGCATACAATATTGAAAAAGCAATAGATATAATAATATACTTCCAATAAGGTTTTACAAAACTTAATATTCTTAAATATGTGCTCACTGTAATAATAAAATATTAATTGATTGGAATACCGGTCAATCCGCAGCCGCCTCTTATTTTAATTTTCCCAACTTCTTCTTCCTTAAGAAAATTATATAATACGATCATAGATTGATTTAGAAAACTATCATTAAATATCAATAAATCATTTACCAGAATGAAATTCTTTCTGCTTCTACTGTTCCACTTCTTTACCAATTTTTTATCGGCAACATTGTAAACGTACATTGAGTATAAGGGATTAGAAACATTACCGGAAATCTTTGCACTGGATGTAAAAAAAACATAGTTCTCATCATAACTCCACATAATATTTCTTAATGTCTCCGTTGAAGAATCAATATAAACATTCTGCCCACCGGTGCCAATCCTCAAAAAGATGGAATCCTTAACTTGAGTAATACCGAAATTTCCCGATGGAGATAAAAGCGAAATATTTTGAATATCAAACTGTGGATATTCATCATTAATAAAATCAAAAGTTTCTACATAATCATTTAAAAGTTTTCCAAACGGACTATATATTTGATTAATCTTTATGACGTACGATGCAATTTTTAAATCAAATCTTGTAAGCTGGATATTATAATTCATCCCAGCCCATTGGGCGAGGACTTGCACAGCATCTCCGGGTTCAGATATAAATTCAACTTCAGAAAACTCTGTGCTCAACCGATATAATTTAATCCCTTGAACAAAAGACACGCCTTTACTTATTCCAGTTTTTTTAACCGTTAAGAAAAATGCGTTTTTAAGATCATCACTGTATAAAAGGTTAACAACAGTTTCTTCGGGTGTATACCAAAATATTTTATATTCATTGTTGCTAAACTCAAATTTATAAACAGCAGCTTGACCTCCATACTTACCTACAAAAAAGAGATGATCTGCTGTTTTTGATGAGACAGAATCTAATGCATAATGATAATTTTCGGGTTTGTAATTATCGTTAGTTCTTTCGCCACACGAGATAAGACTCATCAAACCCGCAATAAATAATATTCCGGTTAATTGAAACCGCTTAAACATATCCGCCAATCTTAAGAAATAATTGTAAAATGAAGTTAACAATTTTCATAAAAATTCCCCATAAAGGACTATATATGAAAACTAACAAAAGAAGGGAACCATACAATCCAAGATTCAAGAACTTTGCGGTAATTTTATTTGGAAAAAGATCGAACAAGATATGTGAACCGTCCAATGGCGGGATGGGAAGGAGATTAAACACAAATAAAAATACATTCAGAAATACTCCGTACCAAAGCACAGTGTTTATAATTGAATTTTGTACCCCAAGCCAGTTTTCTGAAATAATAAATAGTATAAACAATAAAACCGAGAGGATCAGATTTGAAAGCGGTCCGGCAAATGAGACCACCAGATCATCTTTTAAAGAATTTCTAAAATTATTTCTGTTTACCGGAATTGGTTTTGCCCAGCCAATAAGTGCAAAACCTGATGCAAAGGAAGCGAGAGGCATGATCACAGATCCAATCAAATCAATATGCTTGATAGGATTTAATGTTAACCTGCCGAGTTTTTTTGCTGTTTCATCTCCAAATTTATTTGCCATTAGTGCATGAGAAAACTCGTGAACCGCAATGGAGAGAAAAAAAACAGGTAAAAATATAAGAAAGCTTATAAGTCTGTTACTTAACTGAATATCCGGCAAAACTACCCTCTTGGATGAAAATCTTTGTGAACTTGTTTTATATAATCCCTGTCGATATGAGTATAGATCTGTGTTGTGGATATATCTGCATGACCCAGCATTTCCTGAACGGCTCTTAAATCTGCACCACCTTCTAAAAGATGAGTGGCGAATGAATGTCTGAAAGTATGTGGATGAACATCTTTTTTAATAGCCGCTGTTTTAGTGTATTTGTCAATTATTTTCCAAACCCCCATTCTGGATAGTTTTGTGCCCCTGTTATTTAACAATAAAATGTTTTCGCTTTTTGATTTTTTTTCTAACAAAGGTCTGCTTTTCAAAAGATAATTTTCAATCCAGGTTATTGCGGAACTGCCAATCGGGACAATCCTTTCTTTAGATCCCTTACCAAAAACTCTTATTACTTCCTCCTTCAAAAATAGATTCGATATTTTCAGATTGATAAGTTCGGATACACGCAGACCGCAAGCATATAATAGCTCGAGCAGGGCTTTGTCCCGCAAACCTAATTTACTTTTAACGTTGGGTTCGGTAAGGATAGAATCAATTTCTTCAACAGTTAAAACTACGGGCAAATTTTTTGAGAGTTTTGGAGAACTTAATCTTTCTATGGGGTTTTCCTGGATATATTTGCTTTCAAAAAGATATTTAAAAAAACTTTTAATTGATGAAAAGTACCTTGCGGCAGTAGAATTTGAAAGACAAATTTCACTTAAAGTTTTAAAGAATTCTATTAAATGAGAAAATGTTATATCCGATGGATCACTGATACCTCTTTCACTAAGATAATGTAGAAGTGATTTTATATCATTCTTGTAGGATGAAATTGTATTCCCCGAAAGGTTTCGTTCAAGCTTTAAAAAGGAGAGGTATTCTTTCAGAAAGGTTTCCATTATTTATCTTTTTCTTCATTCGCACCTTTTTCCAACTCATCCTGTTTCGGATACCGTATCCTTCGATAATGCTGGCTTAAAAGAATATTTAAAAAAGATTCTTTCATATAGGCTATATCCTGAAAAGTTAAAGGTGAATCATCCAACTGCCCATCATCAATCCGCGCGCTAAATATACCATCTATAACATTTTCTACCTTATCATTATCAGGTTCTTCGATTGACCTGGCTGCTGACTCACAGCCATCGGCAAGCATTATAATAGATGCCTCCCTGGAATTGGGCTTTGGACCGGGATACCTGTAGTCATCAATATTTACTTTGTCTTCCCCGTAAAGTTTTTTGGCTTTTTCAAAAAAGTATGTCATTGTGGCTGTGCCATGATGCATCGGAATAAAATCAATTATTTCTTGAGGCAGATTATTCTCTGTACCTAATCGGATACCTTCCTTAACATGATTTACAATTAACTGAACACTTTCCTCAGGATTTAAATTCTCATGTAAGTTCTGATTATCCAGTTGATTCTCTACATAATTCTGCGGCGCTATGGTTTTTCCTATATCGTGATAATAGGCACCAACACGTGCTAGTAATGGATTTGCGCCCACTTTCTCAGCAGCAGATTCCGCCATTGTTCCTATCGTCATTGAATGATTAAATGTGCCGGGGGTTTTCCTTGCTAATTCTTTGAGTAACGGTCTGTCAAAATTAGATAATTCCAGCAAAGTAAGATCAGTCGTTATACTGAACATCTTTTCGAAGAAAATAAGTAAACCGTAAGTAAGAACAGGGCTTATCAGCGCATTTGAACCTGCAAACGCAAATTCTACAAGCATTTGATCAACCGGGGCAAAACGCTCTAATCCAAAGGCAATTATAGATAAAAAATATCCCAACAAAATAATCAGGAATGACCGGAATATCTGTGAACGGTTTTTAATATCCCTTACAGTATAAACAGATAAACCTCCGGCGATCAAATTCATCGTAGCAAAAGTGTAATCGTTTCCACGAAGTGCACCTGCGATCAGGGCTAATATAATTGTACTAAAAAATCCCATGCGTGAATCGAAGATGATAGTGAACAGCATGGATGCAGCAGGAATAAAGATAAGAAATTGAATTGGTGCCTGAACATCTATCTGATTCACCAGATAAGTGATGAAAGAAACAAATACAAAAATCAGTGAAATTAAAATGAGTTTATTGTTTTCATTAAATATTTTTTTCCTTAAAAGTACCAGGTATACTCCTAGCAATCCAAGCAGCAAAGCAATGTGAAGGAATTTACCCAGGAACTGAAGGACAAGCCCCCCCGCAGCTACAGTATCTCCTTTTGCTTCTTTGTAAGATTCAATTTTAAGTTTTGTTTCCTTTGTAATCCTCTCATGAGTACCAATTATTCTTTCATTTTCATTTACAATCCCTGAATACTTCGAAACATTATTCCTGGCTTGTCCAATTTCCTCTTCTGTTAATTTGGAGTTATATACCAGATTTGGTACGAGAAAATGTACAGTGTACTCAAGTAATGCACTTTCAATATCGTCCGGATAATTTAACCTCGCTGTCTGTCGTGCCGCTTCATCACGAACATCGTTATAAAACCTATAGTTGTTAATTATTCTTATTCTATCAACATTTCCAACTCTAACTGCGATGCTATCCCTTGTTTTTTCGGAAGACGTAATACTTAAAATCGCCTTTTTATAAACTCTGATTAACACAAATCTGGCAGTGGCAAATAGTTCTCTAAGTTTAGGACCCTTGGTTTGAACAAGGTTTCTTTCTTTTAATCGTATAGATTGAAATTTTGTGAACGATTTAGAACTAAGGAAAGTTGGATTGATTGTTTCAAGTATGTCTTTAGCAATATTATTATCAAATACTTCCAGTAAATAGCGGCTATAACTATTAATTGAATCAATACTTTGCTTTTCTATTCCGACATTATCTATAAAAACAGGATATATACTTTCTTCTGCAGCAGACAACTCTCTTTGATAAACATCCTTAGCCTTAATTATCGGAAAACTGAATTGGGCAATTAAATCATCATGCAGCCAAATTGTGCCTTCGGTAACATTCGATTCTATTGATTCTCCCTTTGGGAACATCAAAGCGATTAAAAATACTGTGGCAACCGCAATTATAATTTTATAGAATAGACTTTTGGGTGTAATTTCAATTGGAAGAATAGACATTTTTTAACCTTTTTTTGCGCTTAAAAGCATTTCAAAAAATTCTGCAGCACCTTCTTTATCATTTGTTTTTGTCGTAACATGATCAGCCCTTCTTACTAATTCAGGGATTGAATTTGCTACTGCAATTTTAATAGCCTTAGATTCAAACATACTAATATCATTATACCAATCGCCCATTACAACAGCGTGCCGCGGTGGTATTTTTAAATATTTAAGCAGCCTTTTCAATCCTTTACCTTTATTTGAGCCGGCTTTTCTTATTTCCAAATAAAACACTCCTTTATATCTTTGTGATTTGAAAAAGGATGTGCTGCAACCAATAGTATATGGAAATGTAAACTTATCTGTTACAAACTTAATTGTTTCCCTGTTCTCACCGATAAAAACAATCTCCAATGTTTTATCCAAATATTTATCATAAGAATCAATTTGTTCGTACCTGGCACCAAACTTATTTAATGTTTTAGGAATAACCGAATTATGTTCCGTATAATATATTGCATCGGAATGACAGAGTGCAATATTTAATAAATAATTTTCAGCATACGATATTGCTTTCTTAACATACTTTTTTTTAATGAAAGATTCAAAAATTGTTTTACCTCCGGGATAATCCACTATAACACTCCCATCAAGCGAAATAATAGGATTATTTATTTCCAGTTCTTTGGCAATATCTGTAACCGCCGAATGAAGTCTTCCTGTAGAAAATGAAAAAAGGACATCGTACTTGTGTAATTCTCGTATAAGCTTTTTAGATCTCTCACTTATCGAACCATCATTTGCAAGTAAAGTCCCGTCGAGATCGGAAACAATTATTTTAACATTCTGTAATTTTTCTTTGTCGGTCATATTGCTACTATTTAATAGTTATACCCCATCCTAGAGAGGAGAGATTTTTGTAAATGATCACAATTGAGATTGCAGCTAGTACAAACGCAATTGTTACTTCGGTGTACATCCCGAATATCAGACTGCCAATTCCAAATAACATAGAATAAACCAGCACCACTCCAAATATCCAATTTATTAACATCTTTATAAAATTTTGGTCACCTTTAACATCAGGAAGCTGTTTTGCAATTTTATTCCAGAGAAATCCGCCGGGATGAATTTTCCTGTAAAACAATTTTAAAATCTCATTATCGGTGGGCTTGGTAATAAATGTAATTACAATCCAAACTATTGTTGTTGCAGGCACAAGTATAATAAGAGTATCGGGAAACTTTATTCCAGATCCCAAAAGTATAGGATAAACAATAAACGGAGTTATCATTGCAGATATTTCCGACCAAGCATTAATCCTCCACCAAAACCAGCGCAAAATTAGAACCAAGCCAACTCCTGCGCCACATTCCATAATAAACTCCCAGGCACCAGAAATCCTTGTAATGAACAATGTAACTATTATTGAAACAAACATGAGAACTATAGTTGTTACTCTGGATGAAAATACATAATGTTTATCATCCTTTTTTGTATTTATGAATCTCCTGTACAGATCATTAATGATATACGACGAACCCCAATTAAGCTGTGTTGCAATAGTACTCATATAGGCTGCAAAAAAAGCTGCTACTAATAAACCTTTTAAACCAATTGGCAAAAAGTCTCTCATTGTATAAATGTAACCCATACTCTTCTCGCCAGCAGAAAGCTCCGGGTAGATGATCAAAGCACATATGCCAACAATTATCCATGGCCAGGGGCGTAATGCATAATGTGCTACCTGAAAAAACAAGGTGGCAAACAGCGAATGCTTTTCATCTTTAGCAGACATCATTCTCTGCACAACATAACCTCCACCGCCGGGTTCCGCACCCGGATACCATGATGCCCACCACATTAGTCCAACATAAGCTAGAAAGGAAGTTATGGTTAAAGCAAATGCGCCGCCTAACGATTGTACATCTGTAATTGTCGGGAAAAAATTAAACACGAACTCCGGGAGTTTTTCCTGCATCCCTTTAATTCCACCAACAACTGAAGAGTTAGCCACAATTATTGCTAAAATTATACTCCCAGTCATGGCAATAACAAATTGAAATGCATCTGTAACCACAACACCCCACAATCCGGATAATGCTGAGTAAAAGGCAACTATTAACATACAGGCAAAGACATAAAAATATACCTGGTCTTCACTTATATCAAATAAACCAACCAGTATTGTTGCAAGAGCTTTGTTCACCCAGCCCATTATTATTACATTCATTATCAGACCAAGATAAACCGCCCGGAAACCCCTTAAAAATTTAGCCGACTTTCCTGAATATCGAATTTCAGCAAACTCTACTTCGGTCATAATCCCTGCCCTGCGCCAAAGCCTGGCAAAGAAAAACACAGTTAAAATTCCACCAAATGCAAAATTCCACCATATCCAGTTGCCCGCAATACCGTTTTGGGCAACCAACTCTGCTACTGCCAATGGGGTATCTGCAGCAAATGTTGTTGCAACCATGGAAAGCCCTGCAAGGTACCAGGGCAGGTTTCTGCCGGAAAGAAAAAACTCATTTGTACTTTTGCCGGCGCGGCGTGAGTAGTATATTGCAATTCCTAATGAAAAGACAAAATAGGCGATAACTACCAGATAATCGAGAAATTCCAAGAATGATTCGTTTGACTATTTTAAAATTGTTCTTGGCATAATATATGAAATACATAACTTATTTTGAATAAAAGCATATAAAAATACTATGAATCTGTTAAGTAAATGCATTGTGGATTTGCAATTTTAAATACGAGTAAAAAATGGATACTTATTTAATCGTTGCAATATCATCAGTTTTTTTAATTTTTTTAATACTACTCCTAAGGAATCGGGCAGCATCAAAACATAAATTAGGCTATAAAGATGCGATGGTGCTCGATAATATTATGGATGAGAATTCCGAGAAAGGAATTATTACGAAAAAGATCGTAACGAAAACCCGGGCAGATTCAGTTCAAAATAATATATCAGCTTTTAATAAATCCGAACAAAAAATCAAATTTAATAATAATGTATTACTTGAAAACATTGCAGAAAATATTGTTCCGAGTAAGGAAAAGGAAAATGGAGGAGAGCGCGTTCCATCCTTCCAAAAAGATGATCACCGGAAAGATGTTTCGGGTACCGAAACGATTTCAACTACCTCTGTTAAGGTAGACAATCAAAACTATGAAATGGGATTGTTACTAATAGAAAAGAAAAGATTTAACCAGGCTATTGAATATTTCAGTAAAGCTATCGAACTAAATCCTGCTGATGGTGCACCATATTTTTACAGGGGTGAGGCAAAGAATAAACTTAATTTATTAAATGATGCAATTGAAGATTACACTGATGCGATGCTGCAAAAATTAAACATGGTTGATGTTTTTTATAAAAGAGGATATTGTAAATTTAAATTGGGTGATAAAAGCGGCGCATTAAAAGATTTTACAAAATATGTTTCTATTGATAAACATAATCCGGAAGCATATTATTATAAAGGATTACTAGAGTACGAGGCAAAAAATTATTCTGTTGTAATAGATGACTTAAATAGGGCTATTGAGCTAAATCCAAATCACGAATCCGCTTATTTTAAAAGAGGCATGGCTAAAGAAAAAACAGGCGATAAGAACGGTTGCTGCAACGATTTAAAAACCGCCGTAGATAAAGGTAACCTGGAGGCATATCATTATCAGAAAAAGTTCTGTAGCTAATGAGTTAATCTCCTGATTGAAATTGCGAGATTAATAGACCGACACTTATTGTTACTGTAACGCCAATTATTGTGTACCAGGTCCAGCCAATATTTGATAAAAATATCACAAAAATCATAACAATAATACCAGCAGCAAATCCTGCCAATGCACTAATTTGTTTCACTCTTTTAAATAACAATCCAAGCAAAAAGGTACCCAACAAACCACCGTATGTAAAAGAAGCAATACTAAGAGCAATTTCAACAACGGCAAGTGAGCTTCCCATAAATATCATCGCTGAAAGTGTTAAAAGAATTGCCCAAAATATTGTAAGCTTACGTGAAATGCTTAATTTTTTTTTGTCATCAATACTCTTTCCGAAAAATGGAGAGTAAATATCCATCATAGCGGAAGACGATAATGAACTCATTGATCCGGCTAGAGTTGACATTGCCGCAGCAAATAATCCGGCGATAATTATTCCGGTTATACCCGGCGGAAGTGCCTCGATAATAAATTTGGGAAAAATTTCATCCGATCTAATATCCAGAGGTCCATAATATGAATAAAGCATAACACCCAGAATAAGAAATATTGCAAACTGAAGGATCACAATAATTCCGCTGCCGATAATTGCTTTTTGTGCTCCTCTCAGATTTTTTGTAGCAAACAATCTTTGCACTATCAGTTGGTCAGTGCCATGCGAAGCCATCGATAGAAAGGCTCCACCTATGATTCCTCCAAGAAGAGTATATGGATCGCTGAAGAATCCCGCAATACCATTATCAATACCAAAATTAATAATTGAAAATTTATTTTCTGCGGAAGAAGCACTGACCACACTTGTCCATCCATCCGGTAAAAGATTTAACAAGTAAACTGCCGCAAGTATAGCGCTGCCCAAATATAAGAACATTAAGATCACATCAACTTTAATTATTCCTCGCAACCCCCCTGTATAAGTATATATCAGTGATATTATAGCTATGATGATGATCGCAATAATCGGATCAATATTTAAAATGAGGTATAATGGAATTGCTGTTGCAAATAGTCTAACTCCATCCGCTGCAATTCGTGTGAAAATAAATACTATTGAGGCGAATGTTCTTGTTTTCGCTCCGAAACGATTTTCTAAATAACTGTATGCTGTCTTCAGTTCACCCTTGTAATATGCCGGAAGAAAATATTTTGCTACTATTAACCTCCCGATCATATATCCAAATGTAACTTGCAAAAAATTAAGATTAGTAAGGTATGCCAGACCCGGTATTGAAATAAACGTGAGAGTACTTGTTTCAGCGGCAACTATGGAAAAACAAACTGCCCACCAGGAGACTTGTTGAGATCCCAAAAAATAATCTGTTGTGGATTTTTGCTTCCCCCCGGAAATAGAGCCAATTATGACTATACCAATTAGAAAAGTAAAAATAATTACATAGTCAATCGTGCTTGCTTCCAAATCTTATTTGTCAGTTAAAATAATTATTAAATTGATGATGATATAAAAAAAGCATCCTTATGAATGCCGGATGCTTATAAAAAATATTATGCTTTCTACAAAGTATGTTACAGTTAAAATTATATTAATTTCACTGCTAATTTATTTTTTGTAATTGCTCGAATGCTTCGTCAACAGTATTACACACGGGTAATACTCTATCTAATTGTGTAATCTGAATTAGCGAATAAACCTTTTCGGAAGGAGCTGCTAATCGCATATGACCTTCATTAATATTAAGTATCCTGTTAGCAACCAGAATTGCACTCAACCCTGAGCTATCGCAGCTTTCTACATCACTCAAATCAAGTATGAACTTATTGGCGCCCTCGACTTTTAAAAGTAAAGTAAATTCTCCTTTTAACAACCCAGATATATTAGTATCGAGACGTTTCTCATTTAATTTGAATATGGTAATGTTGTCCTTACGTTTTATTTCAAAGTCCATTATAAAATCCTATAACATTTTAAGACAATTTAATAAATTTTTATAAGAAACTTTTAGATTAGTTTCATTATTTGATATCTGAATATTATATGTTTTGTCTGCGAGTCTTTTTGTAAATCCGATTCTAATCTTTGCAGATATTTTTCCTGCTATATAAGAATAGAACAATTGTTCTTTCCTATTCAGATCAAGTATTACATCAAATTTATTCTTCAATAATTTTAAAATCATCTTTTTAGATGGAAGATTTATTTTATTTAAATCATTCAAACCATGCCCAAATGCCTTACTCCTATAATGCATAGGTAGTAAACTTATACGATAATCATACGTAAGAATAAAAATTTCTTTTTTTAATTCTTCAAGAAAAGTTAGAACATCCAGAGAATATCTAAAATCTTGTTCGTCTTCAGGCATGAGTACAAGAAATGCATATGAATCATTAATTGCAGTGGAAAATGATTGCTCATCAAATTCATGTTTGGCTAATGTATAATTAACAAAAAAATTTGCTACCTTGTCTTTTAACATAGATGACTATTTCTCTTTATTTTTTTTAAAATGATTATCCAGATCATTTTCACTTAATAAATTAACATTTAATTCTTTTGCTTTTGTTAGTTTTGATCCTGCCTTTTCTCCTGCAATAACATAGTCGGTATTTTTACTAACGCTGCTTGTAATCTCTCCACCAAGCCGCATAATTTTTTCGCCTGCTTTTGCTCTTGTATACTTTTTTAATGTGCCGGTTAGAACAAAAGTTTTCCCGCTAAAAAAATTATCTTGAATATGAGAAGTTTTTTGTTCCTGCAACTGTAAGTTCAGACCAAAAGACCTTAGTTTCTCAATTGTATCCCGGTTAGCCGTGTTGCTGAAAAATTGAATTACACTTTTTGCTATACTTTCACCAATATCTTCAATTGTCATTAATTTTTCCTCGGTGGCATTTATCAAATAATCTATTGATTTTAAACTATATGCTAGTCTTCTAGCCACACTCGCACCAACATATCTAATGCCTATTGCAAACAAAACTTTATCAAACGGCTTTTTCTTACTATTCTCAATTGCTTTAAGAAGGTTATCTATACTTTTACTGCCTAATCTATCAACAGATACTAATTCATCTCTTTCATTTTTAAGAATGTAAATATCCGCAAAAGTTTTTAAATATCCTCTATCAACAAATATATCTATTATTGCCTCTCCGAGTCCCTCAATATCCATTGCCCCGCGGGAGGCAAAGTGTACTATTCTTCCTTTCATCTGCGCCGGGCATTCAAAGTTTTCACAATATAAGGCAACTTCATCCGGCGGATTGAACAGTGGGGTTTTACAAACAGGACAAGTTTTGGGTGGTATAATTTTTTTACTGCCGCTTTTTCTTTCTCTCATTACAACAGAAACTACTTTCGGAATTACATCACCGCCTTTTTCAATTATTACCCTGTCTCCTTTTCTAATATCTTTTCTACGAATTTCATCAATGTTGTACAACGTAGCTCTTTTAATTGTTGAACCAGCAAGCAAAACCGGGTCGAGTTCTGCAACAGGTGTTAAAGCCCCTGTTCTTCCAACCTGCCAAACAATTTTTATTATGTTTGTATAAGCCTGCTTAGCCTGAAACTTGAAGGCAACAGCCCATTTAGGTGATTTGGCTATATTACCCAAAATATTCTGCTGTGCGATTGAATTTACTTTTATAACCGCACCGTCAATTTCGTATTCTAATTCATCACGCATTGATTCAAATTTTTGACAAGTTTCAATTACCTCTTCCATGCTGCTGCATTTTTTATACTCACCGTTTACTTTAAAACCAAGTTTGTTTAATATCACAAGATTTTCTTCATGACTTTTTAACTCATCATCTATACTTATTAGATTATAAATAAAATTATTAAGCGGTCTTTTTGCAACTTCTTTCGGGTCCTTCATTTTTAAGGTGCCTGCTGCAGAGTTCCTCGGATTTGCAAACAGCTTCTCTCCTCTTTTCTCTCTTTCCTTGTTAAGATTTATAAAATCTTTTATGTTCATGAAGATTTCACCGCGTACTTCAATATCTTCTAATTTATACGGACCGGATTTAACTTCATTTAACTTAAGCGGAATTGTTCTCATTGTTCTTACATTGTTCGTTATCTCTTCACCAACAACACCATCACCTCGTGTAGCTGCGGTTTTAAGAATTCCATCAACATAATTTAAACTTACCGAAGCCCCGTCTATCTTGAACTCAACAATATATTCAACTTTTTCATTCTCAGGTAATGCATCTTTAACCCTTCGGTTAAATTCATAAAGCTCTTCTTCGTTATAAGTATTTGCCAAACTTAGTATGGGAATTTTATGTTTAACGTGTTTGGATTCTTCCGTCAAATCTTTTCCTACTCTCTGTGTGGGAGAATCGGGTGTGATTAATTCGGGATGTTCTGCCTCAAGCTTTTCCAAAACCTTTACAAGATTATCATATTCCTCATCACCAATTACAGTTTCAGTGAGAATATAATATTTATAATCATGATCCCTTATTTTTTTACGCAGCGATTCAATTTTTTTTTCAATTTGAGACGGCATCTATTCCTGATTTATTTGAGGCGGAGTATAAATTCTTTCCAACCCGTTTTTATCAAGTTTGTAATACCTAACCGCACCCCGCTTTTTATTGAATTCGATTTTTTCACTATTTATTTTCAAATCTATAACACCCGAGTTACCCAGGGTAAATTTAAAGTTACTCTTTGCTTTAAACGATTGTGATGTTTTAGGAAAGAGCAAGAATTCTCTTGAGGTTTTATTATCCATAACTACAAATATCCATGCGGAATCACCAGAATCATTATTAGTTAAAGTTAATGTTAGTTCCTCAATATTTATTGGTGAATTTTCTTCGGGAAGCTGAGCGACTTCTTCATTAACGAACCTTTTGGGAGTATCCAATAAAACCTCATCGAAAGGTTTTTCTACAACTATATTATTTTCTTTATCTTTAACAAATAAAAAGTAGATAAGAACCACAGCAATTAATGCAATCAATACGCTTACAGAATATACCAGCAGTTTTTTCTTTTTATCTTCTTGTTTCTGACCTTGTGACTCTTGATCTTCTGTACCTGTTTCCACTATTTCTGAATCGACTGTTTCATCTTCTTTACCGGGTAATGTTTTTCCATCTTTTGCCAAAAGAAACCTTTGCAGGGTTTCATCTGCATCAAGACCAATAACCTTTGCATACTGCTTAACAAAAGCTTTAACATAGAGCTCGGGTAAAAAGTGAACATCTCCTCTTTCAAGTGCTTTTAAAAACTTAATATCAATTCTTGTTTTAGCAGAAACACCTTCTAAAGTAATTCCGGCTTCTTCCCTGGTTTTTTTTAATTCGTTAGCAAATGATTTTAACATAACTTTAGTTTAATGTGAAAATTATTAATCTTCTTTTCTAATAAGCTTGGCAGCAAAGGCACCATCCATTATGTGTTTATGCGGTAAAGTTTGAATGCATCCATGTTCATCCAAAATTTCATCCGGGAACTTATCTTTTGCGCTCTCCAAAATGAAATTCGGATGTGATAATAAAAACTTTTCTACAATTGCAAAATTCTCTTCCGGTTCAATTGAACAAGTACTATAAACAACAATTCCGCCAGGTTTAACTAAATCTGCCGCCTTACACAATAATCTATATTGAAGATCGCTTAATCCTCTTAAATCAAAAATATCTTTCTTCCATTTAATATCCGGTTTTTTCGAGATTGTTCCGGATCCCATGCACGGTACATCTGCCAGCACTCTATCAAATGGTTCATCATTAAACTCCAATGCATCTGTTTCAACGGTATGAATTCTTCCTAAACCCAGCCTTAGCATATTTTTTCTCAATATTTTCAAGCGGCTGTCAAATTTATCCAGTGCAACAATCTTGCCCTTTTCATGCATCAACGAAGCAATATAAGCAGTCTTTCCTCCCGGTGCTGCACATAAATCCAGGACTCTCATTTCATCAGAAACCTGCAGCAGCCTGCAAGCTAAACCGGCACTCTCATCCTGAATATTAAAATACCCTTTAACAAAATATTCCCAAGATGTAATGTTGGTAAGATTTTGCAGCCTATAAAATTCCGGCAGATATTTACCGGTTTTATACTTAAGGTTAACTGACTCCAGTAAAGATTTAAATTCGTCTGCTTTAACCCGGGGTGCGTTTATTCTTAATGTTAAAAAAGGTTTTTCGTTATTAGCCAATAATAAATCTTCAGTTTCATCTCTGCCAAATCTTTGTAAATATCTTTTAACCATCCATGAGGGATGCGAATAATAAGCGCTTAAATATCCAACAATATCTTTATCAGGATCGGGATAACGAATGCCATCTTTATTCCTTATAATGTTTCTTAAAACAGCATTAGTTAAGCCGGCAGGTTTGGGTCCCTGCAGTTTTTTTACAAACTCAACAGCTTCATTTACTGCTGCATAATCGGGAACTCTATCCAAAAATAGTATCTGGAATAATGCTACTCTCAATCCGTTTTTTAAATTAGGAATGGCTTTTGAAAATGTGCCTTTATAAAAACCGTTTAATATCCAGTCAAGTCTCCCCATCCACCTAATTACACCGTGAACGATTTCGTAGAGCAATGCCTTATCTGGTCCGCGCAATTCTGTATTCTTCATTTCGTTATCCAATAACCGATCTAGATAGGCATCGGTACGTTCAACGCGATTTAATATTTTTACTGATAAACCACGAACACCATCATAAAGATTCTTAACAGAATGATATTCAAGTTTAATTTCGGTATTTTCTTTAATCACTTTTTTCCTTTCTTTCTACAGAAGTAAAATTGTAAATCTCTTCAAAAAGTTTCTCATCCTCCGTAAGTAGATCCAGACTCCTTCGTTCCATCACAACTTTGGCTGTTTCAATACTTTTATTAATCTTATAAGTGGATATATTCTCAGATCCTCCCCAGGAGAAAGAAGGAATATATTTTGGAGGAAATCCGGAACCAAAAATATTTGATGAAAAGCCAACTATAGTTCCTGTGTTAAACATTGTACCAATCGCAGTTTTAGCATGATCTCCAATTAGTACACCTAAAAACCGGGAGCCAGTATCTATAGTTTTTCCGTTTAAGTTTACTTTTATCGTGCTGTAATTATTTTTTAGATCACTGCAATTAGTATCGGCACCAAGGTTTACCCAACTTCCCAAATAGGAGTGCCCTATAAAACCCGAATGTTGTTTGTTGGAATAAGGCATGATGATTGAATCTTCAACTTCACCACCAATCTTGCAAACGCTGCCAATACTTACATTCTCATAAATGGCTGCCCCGCTTTTTATTTTTGAATTATTTCCGATATAAACCGGACCTTCAATAACAGCATTGGGATAAATAAAAACGCTCTCATCAATATAAACCGGACCATTGGATGCATCAATAACAACACCCGGTTTAATAGTTACATTATTTTTAATGAATATATTTTTTAAGTTAATGAAATTTACATTCTCAAATTTTCCCGGGTCTGTAAAATCAGAATTTGCTTTTGTTAAAACCTTAACATCGCGCAGTATTTCCGCACCGTTGTCTGTAATCATTTCCCACAAATAATTGTAAACTTTTACATCAATATTTTTAGTAGTTAATTCAAAAAAAGAATTAAGATTAATAACATCAGTAAATTCTTTTTTAAACTCAATAAGATTACCTTTAGATAATTTTAATGCAATGATTTCATCACCGCATTTATAAATACAATCTTCGGACTCCTCTGCAGAAAACATTTCGAGAAGTTTTCCGGGTGAAATTATTCTGCCGTTTATAAATAAACAGGAATCATCGTTAATTTTGTTCACATCTAAATCAGGATATCGAATTTTCAATGTCTCTTCCAGATATTTCCTGCAGTGGAGAGAGAATCGATATCCGGGAAATTCTCTTACGATTTTTTCCCTTAATGTATTGATCCCGCACACAAGCTCGTAAACCGGTCTTGAATAGGTAAGCGGATAAAAGTTTGAATATTTTTCGTCTTCAAAAATGCAGATTTGCATTAATCAATCTAAATTAAATTATAAAATTAAATTTAATGTTTTTTACTCTAAGAATCTTTAATATTATTTGGTGTAATTTTTACTGTGCTTTTAATTTAAGGTTTAATAAAATAATGCAAACCTGCCTTTGATAAAACCATTTTTTTAGGAAAGAGAGTTTCTTCTTGAGGAATAATTTCTTTACGATCCCTGGTGACTTTGTGGTTTTGAATATCTTTATTCCCTTTAAGAATCTTTTTTTTGCCCTTATGATTCAAAGTGGTAAAGGTTTCACAAAGGACTTTTGATAAATCTTGCTTTAAAACAAAAAAAGCCAGGTAAACTGGCTTTAAAATCAAGCTGTTCAAAACAAAATTTATTTTTCCGCTGCTTTTTTCTTTTGATATTTTTTCTTAAACTTCTCGACCCTTCCTGCAGTATCAAGAAGTTTTTGCTTACCTGTAAAGAACGGATGCGAGCCGCTGGAAATTTCCAACTTTACCAAAGGATAAGTATTCCCATCAGTCCATTTAACCGTATCATGCGTCTTAATTGTTGATTTGGAAAGTATAGCAAAATCACAAGACGGATCCTTAAAAACCACCGGTCTGTATTCGGGATGAATACCTTTTTTCATAATAAAAACCCTAACTTTTTATCAATTTTTCAAGCAGTAAATATAAAAATCCTACTTATTAAAAACAAAGAAAACGGCTGATTTTCTAATAAATCTCACTCCAACTTTTCAATTTTCTTTGGAAATCGAATTTTTTTCTTAAGTTCTAAAATCTCTTTCTTCTCTTCTTTAGTAGGATATACCTGCCTGAAATTCAGCCCGGATTTCCTGATAGCAATACCGGTGGCTAATGGTGCCGAAACTTCATCGGTGATTGTAATTTCTGTTTCTGCTGTTAATGTTGATTCCGACGGGGAAAATTCTCTTCCGGCAAATAAGTCATTATCAGAAGATCTTTCCTTTAATAATTTTTCACTTCTTACCCCACTATTTATTTTATCGGTAAAAACATCTTTTTCTGCCACATCACTTTTTTCATTTAAATTATCCTCTGGAATCACTGCTTCATTCTTATCAGAGACCAACATTATATCCTCACGTATTTTCGGTTCCATTAAAAACGGGTTATCTGCTTCTTCTGAATTAGTATTGACCATTAAGAGTATAACAATTGCTGCGGCAGCTAATCCAAAAGAAGGAACTAACCGTGATGGGGTAAAAAATCTTTTGATTTTTCTTTTTTCTTCCTTCACGTACTTCTCCGCATTCAGTCTTCTTTTTAGGTCGGCTTCAAAATTTGGGGATGCTTTTAACTGCTGAAGACCTTTGAGTGTTTTGATCACTTCATTATATTTTTTTTCATCGTCAATCATTTTTATAACTATTCGTTGTAAATATCTTTTAATAATTCCTGTAATTTAGCTCTTCCGCGATTTATTCTCGATTTTACGGTGCCTTCATTCAAACCGGTTATTTTTGCAATTTCCTCATAACTCATTCCCTGTATATCTCTTAAAATAACAACCTCTCTAAAAACTTCTTTCACTTTTAACAATGCCTTTTGAATTATTTCATCCTTAATTCCGCTGTCGGTCATCACATCGGGGCGGTAGCTTTCATCTGGAATATCGAATACTTTGTGATCTTCTCCGTAATCGTTTATTGATATAAAACTTCTGCGTTTCCGTCTTCTGTATTCCGTACGAGCTAAGTTGCCGGCAATTGTGTAAATCCAGGTGGAAAACTTTGCGACATTGCTGTAATTATTTTTATACCTGTAAAACTTGATCATTGTTTCCTGCACAACATCCGTACAAGCATCAAAATCACCGAGGAAACGGAACACATAATTGGTTAACGGATTTTTATAACGCTGCACTAAAATTTCAAATGCTCTTTCATTATTGGTTTGCTGAAGATCGGCAATTAGTTCTTCATCCGAAAGAGCGTTAAGATTTTTCCCGTTTCGGGATCCCGCTTCGCGGTTAATATCCATTAACTAAATTTATACTATTAAATGTAAAATTTGTTTCCTCTGCTGTACAAATTAATCAAAAAAGGTGAGATTGAGAAAAGTTTAGATATTATTGAAGAGCCGGAATGATATATCCCGGCTCCGTTAAAGAAGATTATTTGAGTATAATAAGTTTTTTAGTTGCAGTGAAGTTTCCTGAAACAATTCTATAAAAATAGATCCCGCTTGGCAGATTTGATGCGTTGAATTCAACCGAATGTTTTCCTGAAGGTTTATTCTCTTTTACCAAAGATGCAACTTCCCCGCCTAAAATATCATAAATCTTAAGCTCTACAAATGATGCCTCTGGTATGCTGTACTCAATTGTTGTTGTTGGGTTGAAAGGATTTGGATAATTTGCAAGTAAGGCAAAATCTTTGGTGTCGCTGGGTTCCCACTGTTTTTGGGGTTTGTATTGCTGAATGGATTGACCTAAAAGTCTTTGAGCCTCAGCCACCAGGGGGTCATCTGGATATTTATTTTTCAACTCATTAAAATATTCTTTTCCTTTTACTATATCATTGAGCTGAAATAAATAAATATAACCAAGATTAAATATCGTTGACTTGTAGATAATTTCATTGTCTGCAAAATTCGCTTTAATTGTATTAAGATTATCTATTGCTTTGTAATATTGCTCGTTGTCAATTAAGAAAATGTTCTCCAATTCCAAAGTAGTGGCATAAAGGTCATCGTTAAAAACTAAATCTTGCCGAACTTCCTCATTAAGGAAGTTTATAAAATTATTGTTCCGTGTTTCTTTATAACATACTACAAGCCGGGTTAGAATATAATTCTTTTTTTCTTTCATCTTTTCTTCGTTGAATTTTTTAGCATATTTAACTCTTGCTTCTTCATATCTTCCTTCCAACTCTAACTGGAATAATTCTGATAATTCACTATCGGAGAGAGGGTCTATCCCAACTCTGTCAGGATCAGATCCCTGAGATCCGGTAATCTCGCTCCCGGAAGAAATTTTCGATAATGAACATCCATTAGGATCACTTGATAATGGAAATGAAGAGTTTATTGTACCGCAGTGTATAAAGAAATCTGATGGAGGATCAGGATTATTCCAATAGGTTTTTTCTGCCTTTACTGTGTAATTACAATTATACCAGACTTCAATTTCATAACCCGTATTATCGTGTACACAATTATATCCGCCATATCCATTCCAGCCCAGAAATGGTTCGCTTCCGTAAGATACTGAAATACCTTTTGCATTCTGTCTTATCACATTATAACCCCTGCCAGGACAACAACCTACCGGAGGTTTATTAGCCAGCCAGGGTGAACTGTAGTAATAGCAGCGTAACCCAAATGAAGTATGACCGGTAATTGTATTGTTATAAAGAACCGGGTTTGAATAATTATCACAAGTAATTCCAATACTTCCATTGTTAGTGATAGTATTGTGGTGAATTCGTGGTGAAGAATTATACAAACGAATTCCATAGCCACTACCATTAGAAATATTACTGTACGATATTTCAGGTGATGATGAACCGTTAAAATAAACACCAGTGGTTGCGTTAGTTATATTACAATACTTGATACTACCGCCGCTACCAGAATTAAATCTTATTCCACCCCAAGTGCCTGAAGTGCCACTTCGGGTAAATGTAATTTTATTAGTGGGGCTTCCTTAGGCATTGAGGGTTCCGTTTACAATAAGAGAAGAATTATTTGCAAAAGTAATATTTGTCCCGGGGATTATTGTAACTGATGCGCCTTGCAAAATAGTAGTAGTGGAAGTAATATTAACCTGCCCTGCCCAAACATTTTGACCCGAAATCGAGGCTGGCGGGTTCGTTATTAATGTAGAACTTGTAGGCAATAAAGGACTCCTAAGAAAATGTGCTTGCCTTCCTCCATAAGCACCAATCCAATTTCTTTCGGTACCGTAAAACCCTTCGGTAGTTATATCATAGAATATCGGATCAAAATCATTCAAAGTTCCAACAAGAATTCCTGAATCCCAATAATTAACTGTACACTGATAATTATCTACAAGAAATGCTGGTATCTCAGTATAATTATTTGAAACTGTTAATCCTGCCTCAGTTGTTATTGCATCAGGATGTTGACCGTTATATTGAAAATATATTCCCGAGCGGGAATTTGGCAACGCATTCGGATGTACGGTTGCAATGCCATTATCATTGTCAACAAACATATTATTCACAACATAACCGGAAACAGTAACTTGATTATAAAACCTTAAGCCGGTTCCGCTATTACGAATAATATTATTATAAATGTATAATGTTCTTGGTGCACCTGCTGAAATTAGAAATATGCCAAAGTCTTGATTATCTATAATAAAATTGTTTACAATTATCGCATCCCCGGCAAAACAAACGCCCCTCAGATTCGAGATTGAAATACAACGGGACATATATAATTTTGGTTGATCAGTCCCTGTTGCCCCGGCGTCAACAGCAAAACCACCATTCTGAAATTGAATGTCGGAAATTTTAAACCAATTGTCCGAAGGATTTGCATTAATCACATTTATTGTATTTTGATTTGCTTGTCCAATAAGAATTGTATTTTTCGGACTCATTCCAAATATTCCAAAAGATTTTGCATCCACCTGAATTTGGGGATTAACAATATAGGTACCACCCTGCAGGTAAATTAAAGTTTTATCTGACAGACCCGGAATTGTAATTTGTAAGTTTGTTGTGTTGGTAAGGAAAGATAAATTTCTCCCAAATCCCATGTCTTCAGCTCCTGAGGGGTTGCTGTAAAAAGAATTTTTTAAGGAAGTATTGGCTGCAAAATATCCCATCATATTTTTTACTGCTCTATTTTGTGTCCCATCTGATATTTGTGATTTCAATCCATTCCACACTGAAGATAAGCTATTTGAAGATGTTAATTTCCATAATGCTCCGGCTACGGTGGCTTCGCATTCAACTCCATCGTATATTGTTATTCCATCCGGCAGGTATATAATGGCATGTAGTGCAGTTCTTGAATAAATATAATTTCTTGTAACTGTGTTAACATCCAATTGATAAAATGCGTAAGGGGTTTGGGAATATAAGGTGCTGTTGTTAGCTACAGTACACGCCCAGTAAGAAGCCCAGCCCTCAGAAAATGCCATACCCGGTCTGTTTTTTTGATCCAGATAATGGTTACCGGCTTCTCTCCATTCATAATTTGTTAACGTAAACATAAGTGTGTGACCGTGTTCATGAATTATAACTGCATCATAATAATCAATATCCTCGTCTGGTGCTATTAGAATAGCAGTTATTTTATTTACTTCGTCTATAATAAGTGAACCTGATCCAGCAGGCATTACAGCGTCATTATCTCTTGTGGCAATTAAAATACTTTGAATAGCTGCCAAATCATCACCGCCCACATTTGTTAAAATTGAATAATCTATTCTATTTCCAATATGAGCGCATCGTCTCAATGTTTCAATTACACCATTTGTTGGAGAGCCTGCATATGTATAATCAAAATTCACTTGTGTATATACATTAGGAAGAGTCTGGGCCAGTAGCTGATATCCGACAAGGGTAGGTACCCCTTGCCTAAGCTCCCATCTTCCTAACTCGTACACGTTGTGAGCTCCTGACTTTCTAGTCAGAATAAGCCCCAATCGGAAATAGCCTTTTGTAATGTTAATGTCAACACTATATGTTCCATCACCAGGGCCGCTTGATACTGAGTGCTCCGTGTACGGATCAAATTCATCAATAACATCTAAATCAGATGAATTGTCTGATTCATATAATCTTAGCACCCAGTAATTTACCGGATAATTATTATTTGGAAATATAGGGCTGTCGTAATCCATTGTACCATGAATTGTAACATTCTGTACAGGACTAAAATCATTTGGGCTGATGAGCGAAATTTGATGGCTGCTTGCAGCATTGATCTCAGCTATTTCTGTTGCGTTCCCTTCCAAATATGAAAATGATTGTTTTGAGTCTATCATTCCAGGTGATCTTGCAAGTCCGGAAGTATCAGGTATTGCAATTTGCCTAAATTCCTGTACTCCCTGGATAATCAGCGTATTTCCAGTTGGTTTAACTGAATCCCCAAATTCTCCCTCTTGTAGTTTATCTGAATAGAGAATAACATAACTCCTCGCTTCAAAATGAACTCCTCCGAAAGAAAAAGTCAAACTTTGACCCTTTCCATCATTAAGGCTCAAATTTATTTCTACTTCTTCTCCTTTTTTGAGATACAAATAATATTGATCCAGCTCAGATTGTTTTACTTCTACCTGGTTATCAAGCGCGTCTACATAACCAGGTGGTATTACCATTACACTATCGGCTTCATTCGCGTATCCCCTTATTAGCGTTACTTTTATTATGTCGCCGCTCTTATAATCAAGTTTGTCAAATCCGATTTTTACATCTGAGTTAGTCCAGCCTTTACGTATGTACTTAAGATAGACAGTCCTGTCTTTTATTTCTTCAGGTTTTGCCCAATAGCGTTCAAGATTATTTTGCCGCCATACCCGCTCAACGGTGTCATGATCAATAAAATATTGAGAAAAAATATTGCTGAAGGGAAATAGAACTAAAAGCAGTAAAAGAATTTTTAAGGTTTTCATTTTATGTCTCCTAAATTAATGTTAATAAAAAAATATTTATTGCTAAGTTTCAATAGTTAATTGAAGGTGAATGGACTTTTTCTCCTGTATCAGGGGGTACTGTTTTACTTTCTGTAGGACCAATCATAAAATTATTGATTATAAGTTTATTATTTGAAACTGAATCTCTTTGTACTTCTTCCTCTAAACCGTCTGAAAAACGAATAATATACTCTCTACTCTCTCCTGGCCAACCATAACTAATAATCGGGCCGAAATTAAAATTTAATCTAACACTCTTTCCGCGTCTACAGCTTAATTTTATCTTTACTTCCTGTCCTTTTTTAAGATATAATTGATAAGGACCATTCTCAATTTTATTGATTTCTATTTGGTCAGAAAACACTTCTACACAGCCATAAATGATTACATTTTCACTATCAGTTTCATTTTCGTATCCTCTTTTTAAAGTCACTATTATCATATCATTACTATTATATTCCTCTTTGTCAAAACCCAATTTTACATCGGAATAATAACCTTTAAAAGACGTTATATTTGCAAGGTAAAGAAGTTTCTCTCCTGTTTCCTCAGAAGGTAAATAATAAGAATTAGCATTAGAATTCTTGAGTTCATCAATCTTATCCTGGTCAACAAAATATTGAGAATAAATATTGCTGAACGGAATTAGGGCTAAAAGCAGTAAAAGGATTTTTAAGGTTTTCATTTTAGGGCTCCTAAATTAATGTTAATAAAAAAATATTTATTGCTAAGTTTCAATAGTTAATTGAAGGTGATTGGACTTTCACTTCCGTATCAGGGGGCACAGTTTTACTTTCGGAAGGACCAATCATAAAATTGATTTGAAGTTTATTATTTGAACCTGAATCTCTTTGTACTTCTTCCTCTAAACCGTCTGAAAAACGAATAATATATTCTCTATTCTCCATTTGAAAACCCATGCCAATAATCGGGGGGCCAAAATGGAACCTTAATCTAACACCCTTTCTGCCTAAACAACTTAAATTTATCTTTACTTCTTGTCCTTTTTTAAGATAAAATTGATAAGGACCATTCTCATTTTTTTGGATTTCTACCTGGTCAGAAAATATTCGATCACAAGCACTTGATAACCAAACTTCTTCACTTTCAATTTCATTTTCATACCCTCTTTTTAAAGTCACTATTATCATATCACCACTTTTATATTCTTCTTTGTCAAAGCCAACTTTTATATCGGAATAATAACCTTTATAAGACGTTATCTTTTTAAGGTAAAGGAGTTTATCTCCAGTTTCCTCAGAAGGTAAATAATAAGAATTAGCATTAGAATTCTTGAGTTCATCAATCTTATCCTGTTCAACAAATATTTGAGAAAAAAGATTATTAAACGGTACTAAAACCAAAAGCA
>JADFPP010000025.1 GCA_022562275.1 Bacteroidota bacterium | reverse complement strand
ACTCCCTTAGTGATCTTTAGTTATTTACCCATTGATCTTGACTGATCAGTAGCCCATTCAAGTGTTGAACCCGATGGCTCTGTTCCCTTCGTCCAATAACTTGGTAAATCTCCTTCAAATCCTCCGATTGAACTGATTTGTGCCGTAATGTTACCGGCAGAAACTACTATAAATAGAAGGATTGGCATTATTCCCCACACGAAATTTTTTGATGACCAATTAATCATATTTACTCCTTTGTTGGTTGATAAAATAGATAATTAAGTAATTACCATAGTGAATTGTATGTATAGTTAACATCCTTATTAAATTAAATAATATTAAATAATTTTTCAAACCTCAGTACGTATTATAATTCTTCCAATTTTTATACTCCCAAAAACCGGAGACTCAAACTCAGAGTCTCCGATAAAGATGTGGAAATCTCCTTTACATTTCTCACTTTTGTTAAGGCTTGCTAATATTATTAGAGGTGCCAGGCTCCACATCTGATATTCAATTAATCCAAACAATCTTTTTTTATTAAATCCACTATATCTATGAATAAATATATTATGTTAAATATTTAATTTTTTTACAGATTTTCTTACTATCAATTCAATCGGAACTATTATTTTCTTTGAAGTAGTACTTTCTGTTTTAATAATATTCCTAAGTAATTGAACAGCTTCTGTGCCCATTTCCAACTTAGGTACTCTTATGGTGGTTAGAGGAGGATCTATCAACATATCCGCTTCAACATCATCAAAACCAATTAGTGAAATGTCATCAGGAATATTAAGGTTATTGTCTTTTAGGTATTGCATAACTCCGATAGAAGTAGCATTGTTGGATGCAAATATGGCAGTTACATTTTTTTTCCGGTTAAATAATATTTCAGCTGATTTATATCCATTCTGCCTTGATAGATATTCATCATTAGTAACCACAAGTCCATTGCCATTATTAATATTAGCTCTATCTAGTGCTAGTTTATAACCCTGTAATCTTTCCATTATACTTGGGTGTGATATTTCACCCCCTACGAAGGCAATGTTCTTATGACCATTGTTTATAAGGTATTCAGTAGCCAACATTCCTCCTCTTAAGTTGTCAATGAGGATGCTTGGAAAATCCTGCATGTGAGGAATGTAATCAATGATAACAATAGGCATTTTGTATTTTAAGAGGGCGTTCAGCAATTCATCCGGAACCCTACCAGCAATTACAACTCCATCATAGTTTCTCTCTAAAACAAATCTTGGTAAAGGATCATTCTTCTTGAATGAAGAGTTTACTGTTGCAAGTAATACATAATTATCCTTCTTACTAGCCTCGAATTCTGCACCGAGAAAAACTCTGGAATAAAAAGGTTCAGTACGTAAAAAATGCTCCTCTGTTAAAATAAATCCAATTTTACCCGTTTTACGTGATGCTAATCCGCGTGCTGATCTGGAAGGGTGATAATCCAATTTTTTTATCGTTTTTAAAACTCTTCTACGAGTTTCCTGCGATATACGTCCGCCATTATTTGTTACTAATGATACTGTAGCAATAGATACATTAGCTTTATAGGCGACGTCTTTTATAGTTGAATTCATAATTCTAGTTAAACGTTTAACCGATAATACTATAATATTTATTTCAAGTCAAGTATTTTTTAGGTATTTTTATAAAAAAAATTAAACAGGTTTGTTTAAGTTCTTTTTTACAACAATTATAAGAAATTTTTAAGAAGCGAAATCAATAATTTGTTTAAACGTTTAACCACTATTGCAGCGAAAAGTTCAATGGAATAAAATTTATATTTATTTATCGGATTCTCAAAGCACTTCACCTAATCGCATTCTAGTATCAACAGCTGATAAAAAAAAAGTTTTTTAAATCGTATTGGGTATACATTCTATAATGATTTCCGACTTACACTCAGTAATTAAGATAGGAAAGGACTTCTCAATCCTGCGTAGTTTAATTTTTTTCGACTGGATTCTCCCCTATATATCCCAATTCAATCGTTTTTGTAAAGCTAGCTTTCAATATACGATAATAGAGAGCAGCTCCTTTTTTTTTCTCATATAAGTTGTCTCAAGAATCTTTGTGTGACTTTAGGTGTTATTTGTTTTAAAGGAATATCTCGCATAAAGTATAGTAATTGGATAAATGAAAGGTTAATTGAACTAAGATAATTTTGTGAAATGGTATTACTAATGAATGAAATAATTTCCTCTTTGAAATTTTTTGATAGAAATATATTTCACTAAAGATCTTGATTTCAAATTCGAACGAAATTCAGAGAGAAATTAAATGCATTCTTTTTAGAATATCGAATGCGAAGTTGAGTTATTAGCCAGTTTTAGTTGTCCCACAAGGGATCCTCCGAAGGAGTTCCAATGGAAGAACCTGTCCCGATAAAATCGGGATGATCCAGAGTTAAACGTGTTGCCAATTACACCACGCGATAATTTTTAATTAGTTTTAGGAAATCTCCCCCACATCAAAATCCTTTTATTTTTAATGTTGTCCCGCCAGGGTTCCTCCGAAGGAGTTCCAATGGAAGAACCTGTCCCGATAAAATCGGGATGATCCAGAGTTAGACGTGTTGCCAATTGCACCACGCGATAATTTTTAATTAGTTTTAGGAAATCTCCCCCACATCAAAATCCCTTTATTTTTAATGTTGTCCCGCCAGGGTTCGAACCTGGACTCTTCTGATCCAGAGTCAGACGTGTTGCCAATTACACCACGGGACAATTAATCAATAACTTATAGATCTGTAGCGCGTATGGGATTCCTCCGAAGGAGTCCCTTCGGGAGAATTCGTGATCTCCTGTAAAATTTTTTTTTACCTATGTAGCGCGTACGGGATTTGAACCCGTGATCTCCGCCTTGAGAGGGCGGCGTCCTAAGCCACTAGACGAACGCGCCTGTGCAAAATATTTTGTCCAAGCCTGTGCGCAGCATTATGGAAATGATGCTGAGTTAGACACATAACTAATTACAGAACCAAAGAGCTTTTAAGTTTTAAATATATAGATGAGTCATTGTAAAAACAATTTACTTAAGAATAAAACTGGATGATAAACTGGTTTAAGGACTGCAAAATAAAGTAAAAAATACGAAAGACTATTCACATAATCATTTCACTTTTGAATATAGATTTTATGCAATTCTTGTGCATCATTGATCTTGTGCTGTTAAGAAACTTAGAAGCGAAAGATAATTCTCAACCGGTATATTTCATTTTACTATTATTACTAATTTATTTTATATTTGTATAACAATTCTAGATTTATTTATAGTTAAGTTTTACTTTAAATCTTTATGCTCTCTGATATAAGAAATTACGAGTTCGTTCTTGAGAAATAATTTTTGCAGATTCCTTATAAATCACGGCTTTCCGCTACGGGTTAATTGGTTTATATTATCGTTGTTTTTTCTCTTATATCCGGGAGACTTTCACAATTATGCCGGTCAGAACTTACGAGAAGTATCACCATCCTCTAGCAATAATCCGGTTATAGAATTTACCTTTGTACCGCCATACGGCAGCAGCAAAAATTTAACAGGCAGGGTTAGGAATATTAATACCAAGAATTTTAAAGTTGCAGTTTATATTTTTGTAGAAGATACAGGATGGTGGATAAAACCCAGATTTACTCAGGCATTAACTACCATACAACCTGACTCAACATGGTCGGTAGATATTACTACCGGGGGTAATGATAGATTTACAACAAGGATTCGGGCTTTTCTGGTACACGATGGATTTAAGCCCCCATTGGCAGATGGTTTAGATTTATTACCCGACTCACTTAACAAAATTGCTGCTGCTATTGTAGATACAAAACGTAATCCACGCTTTATAAAATTTTCCGGTTACCAATGGTGGGTTAAAAACGATATAAAATTAACTAATCCCGGAAACAATTTTTTTTCTGATCACAATGAAAATGTATGGGTAGATGCGGAGGATAACCTGCATCTTAAAATCATTAAAAGAAATGAGAATTGGTATTGTTCTGAAGTAATACTAAAGGAATCTTTAGGCTATGGCAGATACTCTTTTGAAATTTCTACTAATCTTAATGAGATAAACGAAAATGCTGTTCTGGGTTTATTTACTTGGGATGACGATGCTAATAATAAAAATCATAATGAAATTGATATTGAATTTTCACGATGGGGAAATGTAAAGGATAGCATGAATGCACAGTATGTTGTACAGCCGTCAAACATTCCCGGTAATATTAAGAGATGGAGGGTATCCAACACCGGAAGTTCATCTACGCATAGAATAAATTGGGCAAGTGAATCGATTAATTTTCTTAGCTTTAATAATCATCGAGAGATAGAACCGTATAGATCCACTATTAATTCCTGGACTTATGTTGGACCGAATATTCCAAATCGAGCAAAGGAAACAATCAGAATAAATCTCTGGCTCTTTAATAGTCAGCCCCCTGCACATGAAGATGAAGTTGAAATTGTTATCACAGACTTTAAGTTCTCTCCCATTGCCCCAACAATAAGAGTAGAATCGAAGAAAGATATAATCACCCGTTATGCTTTAATGCAGAATTACCCCAATCCATTCAACCCAATTACATTCATCAAATACCAAATTCCGGAACTAAGTTTTATAACAATAAAAGTTTTTGATATTTCGGGTAAAGAGGTAAGAACTTTATTAAGTGAAGTATCTCCCGCAGGAAGTTACCAGATAGAATTCAGAGCAAAAGAATTACCGAGTGGAATTTACTTTTATCATCTGGAAGCAGGGGATTTTATCGAGACAAGAAAAATGGTATTACTCAAATAATGAAGAGATAAATTTAATATTAATGAACACTTGATTAGAATTTACAAGCCAAATTAATTCAGTAGTAATAGCATCAGTAGTTGAAAATAATAATGGTAGTTGCCATTCATTCCCTGCCATAGTAGAACTAAGAAAAGTACATTAACAGATGAAAGGGGGAAAGTTATTGGATGAGAAAGAAATTTAATTTATCTCTTTATACAAATTGATATAAAATGATTTTTGAATGGTGTGTTTCAGTTCAATCATTCACTATTTTACCGCCATTTTTTACTTCAGAAGACGACAACGTTTGCATAAAAACTAATCAGACTTTATTACATCCTTGATTCACGGTATTTGTTATATTTTAGAATCTACTCAATTGTACAAAGAAATAGTATTTTTTACAGTTTACATTACTTGATGACAATCACATTGTCTCAAAATTTTATCAAGTATATTGGCATAACAATTGTGTAATATTGATAATAATTAAATAAATAATGAGAAAACTAATCATAGCTCAATTATTATTTTAAAGTTCGGTAATAATTGCGGAAAGGAGAAAATAAATGGAAAAATCAATTAATGGAACAGTGTTAGAACCATTTGATATTATAGCCGGAGATGTTGTCAAATCTAAGAAATATGAAAGAGTACATGACAGCAGTAAATCAAATATACTCGAAAAATATAATATACTTAAGGAGAAAGAGCTGCTTTTTATGTTATCGATGGGTTTTATTTGGTTTTTAGCATTTTTTTATTTCGTTCTTTACGTATTTACCCGATAATCGGAAAGAATAAATAGTCTTACTCCCACTTCTCTGTAAAGACGGCTGTTGTTTAACAGAAGAGGACAGAACCCTACAAAGCTTAATTAAATTAATGACTGAAACTGTATAATTCCTAATTGTACTATTCAATCCTGATTTCGGAATAACCTTTTAAAAGTTTGATAATAAATGAACGGGGTTAAGAATTTTGTTGCGAATACGAACAATTTAATAACCGAGACACCAAGATCTTATATGGAAAATTTCTTTGGATAATAAATAAGTGTAACTCTTTACCTTTTCAAATAAAAGATGAGAAATTATTAATTTATAATCTCTGCAGAAAGGTCATCAAAATAAGTAACATTGTTTGGTTTACACCAAAGACCAAATGCCCCTGCTTCACTGAATGTTGAATCTGCAAACTTGAATAGTTCCTCACCGTTAAAGTATGCTGTAAAATACTGCCCGATTATTTTGATCTTTAGCTCATGCCATTTATCCAATTCAATTTCCAAATTTTTTCCCGAAAGCAATTTTCTCTTTCCATTTACCACCTTGTACAGACGCACTCGCGTTTCAAGTGGAACAGACCGTAGAAGATAGTAGTTGTTCGTATTCTTAAAACGAAAAATAATTCCTGCCCCATCATGAACAGCATGTTTTATTTCGACGGGAGGATGTACAGGATAAAGCTTAACAGACAGAGTAAAATCTCTGGCTTTTCCATCCTTGATCCAGCAAACAGGAAAGACTCCATCAGGATCATCTTCCCAAAAACCAATGTGAGCAAGTACCTTGTTTCCATTTATGTTCTTGACAAGCCACTGAGTTTTTTTCCATACGCCTGTTATCCCTTCCTGGAAGTAATCGGGGAGACTATTTTCTTTGCTTTCTTCAAAATCAAAATCCTGCAAGGATTTTTTTTGGGCTATTGTCTTAAAGCCCGGATAGAAAAATATTAAAGAAAGAACAATTAAAAGTATTTTATTGACCATCAAGTTAATCCGCCCATTTTATTATGAATTATAATTTATTTAATGGAAAAATAAAATTAAATATTCAACCCATATAAACATTACAGAATTCTAAATCGCCGCCCTGCAAGGTTTAAATAGATTGTAATATCAATTACCTGCGTAATTTTTTAATCATTTTGTCAGTTATTTTCTACGAATCCATATTTTGTTAAATACAAATTTTGATCTTGAATTATCCCGATTCCGGGAGCGTAACTCTTGTATTCCTTTTCGTATAGTTTAAGAGCCGAACCCTCCTTTGTTTTCAGACACTTTGAAAACGTGCCCGCAGGAGTTTCAAGAGTATGATCAATATCAATTACCTCAGCTCGATCCATTGCCTTACCGGGGGAGATCTCTTGATAGTACTTCATTCCCACTTTTGGTTTACCGGGCATCAAAAGACCGGCAGTCGCATCGTTCTCGCCAACCAGCCAGGCGCCTTTATGATTAACTACTTTCCCATCTTTATAAAAATCAACTTCTTCACCAAAATAAAATACATCACCTGTTTCCTTATCCATCACAATGAAGTTTCGTGAAACTTCATACAACTCATCGTTTTTCCATTCCCTCTCCTCCATAACTCGAGTAGTGATACCATTTATTTCTTTTGTTTCATCCAGTACTGTTATTACCAGTTTCTCATCGATCATGCCTAAGAAGCCGCCTGTTCCTTCAAGAACAAGTTGAAAACCGGGTTCCAGTATGAAATAATCGCTTCGTCCTGTTGGAACCAGAGTGCGTTCGGAGAGATTAAACTCTTTCTGCCACGATGGATCATTATGAGCATTAGAATTCCATGGGTCTCCACAACCAAGAGTCCAAATAGAAACTATCATAACAATTATTAATACCGGCTGAAATGATTTAATCAGATTAACCTCCTTAAATAACAAAAAAATAATTTTAGTTTTTAATATTCAATACAGGACTGTAGATAAAATTAATGTGTTCAGTTATAATATCTATGGTAATATCGAAAAACACTCTGCCTATCTCAGGAGCAAATTCAACTGTTTTATAAATTTAGCTAAAGTACAGATTGATTTGAAAAATGTATCCCGATTGATACGCCGCTGCAGCACTGACAATAAAAATATTTCTTCTTCCGAACCAGAATCAAACTGAATCAAAAGGCAGAACATCTCCTGAACTCTAACCTCATTCACCTCCGGCAGTGGTAAACATTGTTTCTACAACAGAGATGTTACCATCTTCAGTTACGGTACCAATTGATAATGTATATTCAGTATTGGATACGAGAAAGTCTTCAGGTACAGCAAACTTGTCTACTGTTCCGGGAAGTTTTACCAGGATGTTTACACCCAACTCTTCTTGATCCAGTTCTAATTTATATGCCGCTGCATTGTCAACAGGGGTCCATGTGATCACTAAATTATCTATGTTCACGTCTTCTTCCTCAGCCATAGGTATAAGAAATGAAACTGTGGGGGGGAGCTTATGTTTTAATGTACATACACTTTTGAATTTATTCCCGTCTGATGTAGCTCCGGTAAATGTATAGACTCCTTCCGGGTATGCTGTCTTTAAGCCTTCTATATCTTTCGGTTCGGGAGATTCAAAACGAAACTGTCTTATTCCTAATGTAGAGGCATCTGGTGCTGTGAAGTCGATAACTATCCTACCATCCGGTGATACCACTCTGAGATTCGCTAAACCCTCATCACCGCCTTTAATTTCGAACACGACTTCGACATCACCATCCGTTGCATTCTGTTCAAAGTGAACTTTTGCAACTGCAAACAATTGAGACGAACCGGGTTCCTGAGCAAATCCTGTTAAAAGGTATTGAGAGCTCAAAAGCAGAATCAATACTCCAATAATCTTTATTCGTTTTGTCATTATTATTTCCTTCCTTTATTAGTTAGAAATCAGGCTGCAACTGAATTTGACTTCAGAGTGTACCTGAAAAAATCGTATTGTATAATCACGTACGAAAAGCTAAGAAAGTTAAAGTGCATGAACAATAGACAATTAGATATTGAGCAACTTTATAACTAAGATAGTAATTCATCTTTTAAAAGTACGAAGAAGCCCAAGGGCTTGTTGAACACTTTTTTATCATTGCTATCAAGTTTGTTTTTCACCTTTAACAAATAAAGACATAATCACCAAGGCAACAATCATTATTAAGCCTATAATACAAAGTCCTAATGAAGGTAATGCTAACCATGCCAGAGATTCTTTTGCCAGACCTGTACTTCCCATGGCGGGTGCTTTAAGCCCTGCAAGCATCCAAAACAGAGAGTAACCAAGTGAACCGACACCGAGAAATATAGCATTGATGCTTTTAATTTTGTTGCTGATTGGTAAAAACGAGACGAGTATAATGAGTACTACAGATGCTGTTCCGAGTCCATTTGCATGCAGGTGTGCACGTTTGAAATAAACCCAGGATTTATCTGTTATTTTTTTCATCTTAGCTTCATCCCCATTGTAAGCAGTAGCTAAAACCTCTCTTGCATTATTTTTCAAATGATTCTTAATATTCTCCTCGAATACTCCGAATGTTCCTCCTAAACCAAAACCGTAAACTAAGGTAATCAATGAGAATAATAATCCATACTTTACCGGCATCAAATTTTCAGCAAAAAACTTTTGCATATTTCTTCCTTAATTACTTAAAAAAATAATGCAGATTACGTATGAATTAAAACGTAGTCTGCACATTTCTTTTTCAACAGTATCTGTTTAATTTTTCCCCATAGATTCTCACTCTGTTATCAGTAATCTCTGATCTTGAATTGGCTCGATTCCGATAGCATAGGTTTTAAATTCTCTAATAAAACGATTGAGAGCTGTTACTTCCTTTACTTTTTTTGGTTTCACCAATAACTACCGTCCTTGCATAGTATATCTACAACAGAAATTGTTAGAAATCAAGTTGTAATTGAACCCTGATCACATAGTTGTCTATCCCTAAATAATTATAATTTTACAACAGCATTCAGACGCAGGCGCGAAATAAATTCATTAGTTTCCTGACCGGTTACTATATTATTTTTATAAATATACCATGTTAGATTAAGTGTCATATTATCAAGAGCAACATAGTCGAATGTTATAGTATGCTGTATATAATTTGTCGCAATTGTTGTATTATCGTTAGAGAAAGCAGCTAATACTGCATCAGTTTCTGTTTGCGAATATCCGTATCGAAATCTTATATCATTTTTCTTTGATGCACGTCCGACAAACAGATCGACTGCATAGCCCTGGTCTTCGTCTACTTCTGCTCCAAGGTTCTTTACATAATCTCCAACAACTTTAATTGGAAAACGTTCTCCAAATCCGCGATATTCCAGAACCGCAATTACATCAACTAAATCGAAGTCTGAAAGATATGCAACTGCTGCCCCTGTGCTGTCGAATATTACATTATTGCTCCGGGTATCACCGGCATCAGCAGTGCTTTTACTCAAATTTGTTATATCATAATCATAATAACCGCCTGACAGGGAAATACTCAGATCTTCTGAAGGATAAGTAGAAAACTGTATCTGCCCACCCAGCATATCACTATCGGGAATGTCGGTTCCAGAATGTTCATCAATTGTAAAAAATATACCGGTGATTTTTGGAATAAATTTTTTTGAACCTTTAAATGTATAGCTACCGGTTACGCCCTGAGGATTAACATCACCATCCCAGACAAGATCGGTTCTTTGAAAAGGATTCGCAAATTTACCGCCGGACAGTGCAAAGTTATTGTTGGACATTTTAAGATAAAGACGATCAAAACTGATTTCGAGATCGTTGACAAAACTACCTAACGTAACATCTGCAGTATTCGGGTCGTCACTCGAACCGGTTACTAAACGCACACCAAAATTAAAAATTTCGCTAATTTTCTTTTGAAACCCTCCTCTGAAACGAACAACTGCGCGATTTCGACCTTCAAGTAAAATTGAATTTGGTTCTACGTTAGACGTATTTTCATAGCGAAAACGAGCATCACCGTAGAATTTAATATCAGATAGTAAACCGGTCTGAGCATGTGCATCAAACAAAGACGGCGATAAAATAAAAAGAAAGATTAAACCGGTAATACAAAAACTAAAAAGCCTGTGATAAATCATTTGCTGCCTGCACCGTTTATTTAAAAAGTAAAATTTTTGCATATTGAATTTTCCCTATGTTAAGTTAAAGGTAAATTGAAAAATATATGGGGATGACGAAAATAGATTCGCCATCCACCATAGTTTCTAATATTTGAAACCTGCTTTATCCATTAGTAACAATATCTTGTGCCTGCTTGGCACCAAAACGCAGGTAAAGAGGAGGAATAATGAACAGGTTGAGTAATGTAGATGTAACAAGACCACCCATGATAACGACAGCCATAGGAAGTTGTATCTCATTACCGGGAATACTTCCGGCAAGAACCAGGGGCAAAAGAGCCAGTCCGGTTGTGGTTGCAGTCATCAATATAGGTGCAAGCCGTTCCTTCGCTCCACGCATAACAAGCGCAGGTCCAAAAGTTTCACCTTCATACTTTTCCAGATGCTGAAAATGATTGATCATCAAAATTCCGTTTCGTGCAGCTATTCCTAAAATGGTTAGAAATCCAACAAGCGATCCTAGTGAAATAACTCCATCACCCATGTATGCTGCTAGAATCCCACCTACTAAAGCAGTGGGTAGAAGTAAGAATGCCAGAGTTGCCAGCCGTGCACTTTTGAAGGATGTATGGAGAAGAAAGAAAATCCCGAGCATAGCGATAAGGGCGTAGATCAACATACGGTCTGCAACAGCTTGTCGTTCTGTATATTCTCCAAGCAGCACCGGGTAATACCCGTGGGGGAAATCAATCCCAGCCAAAGCGTATTCAACATCTTTTACAACAGAACCAAGATCACGTCCTTTAACGTTAGCGCCAACATCAATTCTACGAGCCAGATTCTCACGTTTTATTACATTAGGAGTCGGCTTGATACTTATATCAGCAACATCACTTAAATGTATATACTTTCCACCGGGAATATCGATCAGCAGATTACGAATATCAGTCAGGCTACTCCGTGCTTCCGGAATACTCCAGACATTCACATCATACGTTCTGTGAGCAATATGAATGTCTCCCATCTCTTCACTAGCTACCAATGTTGTAGCTGCCCTTCGAACATCTCCCGGTTTAATGCCATAAAATGCCGCTTTTTCCAAATCTACGGTTATTTCAATTTGCGGAATCTCCTCCTGGAGTTCCACATGTAAATCAATAAGTCCGGGAATATCCTCAAAAGCTTCCTTTACTTCATCTGCCTTTTTCCGCATGATATCCAACTCATTGCCGTAAATGCGGATAGTAATTGCTTCGTGTGAGCCGGTAAGCACCTCCCTGATTCTTTCCTTTAAATATGTTAGTACATCACGATAAAGTCCGGGATACCCGTCAACCACTGTCTGTATTTTATTTAAAGTCTCATCATAATCAACTGCAGGATCAACACTTATCCAATTTTCACCGAAGTACATACCGACAACTTCGTCCATTATCAATGCCTGTCCGATATGAGCACCAAAATTTTGTACTCCGGGAATTTCGCGTAATTCCTTACTGCCCTGGATTGTAATCCGGTTCATTTCTGGCCAGGAAGTGCCCGGTTTTGTAAGCCAGTGCATTAAAAAGTCTCTTTCCTTAAATGAAGGAAGAAGAGATTGGCCAAGCCTCGGTAGAACAATCATACCTGCAAGCACTATAACGCCAAGGGTTATATATGATGATCGTGGTGTTCTAACAACCCTGGTAATAATCCAATCGTACCCGCGGTGTAGCACAGTTAAAAGTGGTGATTCACGCCTGTCGAGAGGTGCATTACGTAGTAAGATATAGCTCATAGCCGGAGTTACGGTTAGTGCAACAACTGTAGATGCTACAACAGCCATAGCATACGAAAGAGCGAGGGGCTGAAAAAATGCACCGGATAATCCTTCCATCACAAACACTGGTAATAAAGCTATCACTTCAATCATAGTAGAAAAAATGATAGCATGCCTGACTTCATAAGAGGCTTCAAGAATTATCCTGGCAAATGACATCTTCCCGCCTTCTTTGCGATGCTGGCGCAATCGACGCATGATGTTTTCGACATCAACTATCGCATCATCAACTACTGCACCAAGAGCGATCACAAAACCCGCTAATACCATTGTATTAATTGTTGTGCCTTGGAGAAAAAGTACAAGACCGCCAGCCATCAAAGACAACGGTATTGCCACACTACTTATTAGCGCTGTCCGCCACTCATAAAGAAACAGAAAAAGAATCATTATAACCAGAAAGCTTGCAATAAGTAGTGCTTCTGTCAGATTGTCGATTGACATTTCTATAAAAGTTGCCGGGCGAAAAATTTCAGAATCTATGTCAATACCTGCTAATCCCGGCCGTAAGGCATCCAGTGCTTCTTCCACTCCCTGAGTTACTTGCAAAGTGTTGCCCCATGGAAATTTTTCTACTATAAGCAGTAAACCAATATCATCGTTAATTATAGCATCTCCTATCATCGGTTGATGATCTATAACAACTTCGGCTACATCCTTTAACAGGAGTGTCTTACCATCCTTTACCCTTAGAACCACATTGGCAAGATGTTCAGGGTTTACCTTATCTGACTTATAGATGAGTGGTAAAACATGGCGTATGGGAAGTCTTTGATTTGGTGTATCGATCCAGCCACCAGTACCAATATGATGTCCATCCGAATACTGTAACATGCCCACATCAAGGGCGTCTGCGGTTGCTTTCTTAACCTCATCAAGTGTAACCTGGTGCTTTTGAAGCAGTTCCGGAACCACCATTACCTGCAGCATTTCCAATCGTTCACCCCATATTGCAACGTTAGCAACACCGGGAACAGTCAATATTCTTTGCCTTATTGTCCAGTAGGTGATCATTGAAAGGTCGATTACTGAAAGTGAATCTGATGAAATCCCTATCTTCATACATCGGCTGGTTGCCGATAGCGGTGGTAACATTATCGGTGGACTGGCCCAGGTTGGTAAGCTGGGAGTTATTAGTGAAACACGTTCCTGTACCATTTGCCGTGCAAGCATTAAGTCAGTATCAGCTTTGAAGATCATTTTAATAGCAGATAACTGGGGAACAGATTTTGAGCGCATAACATCTAACCCCGGTATTCCCTGCAGCGACTGCTCAAGGGGTATTGTAACCAGTGCTTCAACTTCCTCGGGGGAAAGTCCGAGGCAGGGAGTTTGAATCTCCACTAACGGCGGCGCAAACTCGGGGAACACATCCACAGGTACATTTTTAAGCTGACCAATGCCGAAAAATATCATCACCGCAGCAATAGCTATTACCAGGTAACGAAACTTGAGGCTCTTGCCAACAATCCATCGCATCATAGCAGACCTCCTCCTTTGTAATTAAAAATCCAACAATTCATAAAAATCCTCCATTGTCAATTTAATGTCCCATTTCGAATTCGGCGCCGTACAATATAGCTACACCCACTGATGCTATAACAGTACCAACAGGCGGCCCATCATTGAGCACTACTATGTCACCCTTTATGTAATCAACATCAACAACATACCGAACAAAAACACGAGGCTGCGGGCTTGTATATACCCAGGTTTGTCCCTCTGGTCCGTATAGCAATGCTGAGTAAGGTATGACCTTTCTCCGAGGCGATTGACTCATTTCACCAACTGTTGCGGTTTGAATGCCTGTGCGTTCTATAGCTCTCTCGGTTAAAGTCACAATACTAAAATCCGATCCTTCGATCTCCTCCACTTCGGATGGCGGTATGAATTGTGGGGATCTGTCCTCTTTTTGGCATGACCAAAATTGCAGAACGGCAAGAACCAGAAAGCCAATTATCCATCGATTATTTCGTTTCATTTATAACTCCTATTTATTTTATCAATTTATAGCTTGTTAATTTTTTTCAAAATAAATTAGTCAATTTCTACAACCCTCTGCCTTCAGCTGCTAAAGAATCTGGTAAAGAATCCGGTAAAAAATTCAATTCCGGCTCCGGGCTGGATCCAAACATCAGGTACATAGCCGGAACACCAAGCAGAGTATAAAATGTAGATGTTATTAAACCTCCCAAAATTACTAATGCTGCCGAGTGTACGATCTCGAGTCCTGCTATATTTCCATACAGAGCCATGGGCAAAACAGCAAGAAATGTAAGAATTGCCGTTGTTAGCACTGGTGCAACCCTTTCACGAGTTACCTGCTGAATAAGCTCGGGTCCAAAAGATTGCTTACCATCATTTTCAAAAGTTCGGTAGCGATGAATTAGCATAACGGTGTTTCTAACAGCAATACTAAATACAGTTACAAATCCAAGAAAGTAACCAAGTGAAAGAAGACCGCCTGAACTTAATAATGCGATTATAATACCACCTACAAGTGCCATAGGTAAAGTCAGGAAGATAGCAGTTGCTAATTTCCAGCTTCTGAAGAACACCTGAAGCAGAAGGAAAATCAAGATTGCTGCCGCAATTGCAAAACCTAGAATACGTTCCTGTGCAGCTAAGTTTTCAGCGTATTCTCCTAATAATTCTGCCCTGTACTCCAGGGGAAAGTCAAATTCACTAATAATACGATTAATGTCGGCTGATATACTTGTATAATTACCGCCGTTAATGGTAGCGCTAACGTCTACGTAACGGATTACTGATTCACGTTTAATATTGGCAACGCCAGGAACGATACGGATATCAGCTACATTTTTTAGAGGTATAGAACCCATTGTTGGTGTACTGATTAAAAGTTCGCGTAAGCTTGTAACACTGTGTCGTGTTTCAGGTACACCCCAAACCACTACATCAAAAACTTTCTGTTCTTCAAATAAGTTGCCTACCAAAATTCCGGATACCAAAGTTGTTGATTCACGGCGGACATCTCCGGGTTTAAGCCCATAAAGTTTAGCCGCTTCAAGATCGACTTCAATTTCTATAGTGGGTTCTTCGGTATAATAAAGAACTTTGGATTCAACGATGCCATCAACCTGGGTAAGAAGATTTTTTATTTCTTCTGCCTCGCTTCTTATCATGTTAAAATCCTCACCATAAACTCGTACTATTAGTGATTCATTCGTTCCGGAGAGCTCTTCTCTAACTTTTGATTGCAGATACGTAAGAACCTCATTTGACAAACCCGGATAACCCCTTACAACTTCCTTAACAGAAGAAACAGTTGATTCATAATCAGCTGAAGGATCAATACTGACCCAAATCTGACCGGAATTGATATTTGTAACTTTGTCTGATAAAACTGCCCTTCCAATAAGTGCACTTACATTACGCACACCGGGAATTGAGCGCAGTTCGCTGCTTACAAGAGTGGCAATCCTGTTCATTTCGGGATGTGACGTGCCCGAAGGACCATCCCATCGAACCAGTAAATCCGTCTCCTTAAATTCAGGTATCACTGAATCTTGTCTGAGGAACATTGCCGCAATAATGCCAACAACTATGATTACACACACTGTTGCAAAAGCTGTGCGTGGAATTCGCGTTGCCCACATAAATAAAATGTCGTAAACCTTTTTTAAAGTTTTTGTAATTGGGGAGTTTACGCTTAGAGATGATGCATTTTTTAATAATAATAAACTTAAAGCCGGAGTAACTATGAGTGCCGTTACAAATGAAGCGGCTAATGCCAAAATGTAAGCCAATGCAATTGGCTGATAAAATGCACCTGACAAACCCTCTAAGAAGAAAACAGGCACCATGGCAAGCACTATGATCAGTGAGGCATATATAATCGGGCTGCGCATTTCGATGGAAGCTTCGTATATAATAGTAGCAAGGTTTTTGTTACTGCCTTCCTCTCGATGCTCTTGAATCCGTCGTTTAATGTTTTCAATGTCGATTATTGAATCATCAATTATCAAACCGACAGCAATTATTAATCCTGCAATGATCATCATATTTGGGGTTATATCCTGAAGATACAGTACTGTAACAGCCACGATAATTGAAAGTAAAATTGTCACGATGCTGATCAAAGCAGATCGCCAATTTAGGGAAAAGGCAAAAAGTGCAAGTATTAGAAGAATACCGCCAATTAGTAATGTTGTTGTCAGGTTACCGGTAGCTACCTCCAGGAATGTTGCCGGTCTAAAAAGAGTAGAATTCATCTTCAAACCGGAGAGACCTGGTTGTAGATTTACCAACGCTGCTTCTACTTTTGCTGTTACATCTATGGTATTAGCCCACGGAAATTTTTCAACAATAAGCATAAGGTTTGGTGATTCATCGACTATAGCATCTCCAATGAGTGGCTGATGCTCTTCCACTACCTCGCTTACATCACCAAGACGCAGCGACGTGCCATCGACAACTACCTGAGAAAGTTGCTCTGGAGTTGAAATCGGCAAAACATGTCGGATACCAAGTCGTTGGTTGGGAGTATCGAAAAAACCACCGGTGCCGGGTGTTGATGCTTTTAAATAACTTAATGGAGATACCCAAAGAGCATTACCAGTTGTACTGATGATCTGATTTAAAGTAACCCCTTTTTTCTCTAATATTTCGGGATCAACCAAAACCTGTAATTGACGTTTGCGTTGTCCCCAAATGGAAACATTTGCAACACCGGTTACACCCATCAAATGGGGAACTATAGTCCAGCGGGCAAGAACGGATATTTCGATCAGGGAAAGTTCGTCTGAGGATAATCCGATTTTTAAGACACGGCTTGTCGACGACAAGGGATTAAGCATTACCGGTGGTTTCGAGACTCCGGGCAACGCAAATATTGATACAAGTCGTTCCTGTACCATTTGCCGTGCTTTCATAATGTCTGTGCCTTGCTCAAAAATAAGAACGATAGATGAAAGTCCCGGAATTGATTCAGAGCGGATTTCTTCAACCCACGAAACACCATTAAGCATATCCGCTTCCATTGGAGTGGTAATCAGAGCTTCGATTTCTGCTGCGGAAAGTCCCAGTGCTTCCGTTTGAATTTCCACATAAGGACGGGAGAATTCAGGTAACACATCCATTGGAATCTTAGTAAGCTGTGTAATACCAAATATTATCAGTAACACAGCAACAGTAGCAACAAGGAGTCGAACCTTCATACTCGCTATAATAATCCTTTTCATCATAATCTGACCTCCATAATTATATTTAAATTAAAATTTTTCTCTATCATAAATTTATTATTACTGGTTTCCTTTCTTTGCAATCAATGGTTTCGTAAGACCATATACGTCTTTACTTCGTTCATAAGCATGCTTTTCAAGTTCCAAAGCCTTTGCGCGAACTTCTGCAAGTAAATCTGAACCGAGTTTTTTAATTTCAGTCAGTTCAAGAATTTCCTGTGTTTTTTCTCCTTCGCCTTTCCATCCAACACGAATGTTTCCTACACCGCGCGCCCAATACTTTAGTTGATGAGCATCAGGTTCTGCGAGACTGTTCTCTAATATTACCAAAACATCATCATAGCAGTCCACAGGCACACAAACCTTCTCTACCATTTGGTCTACCTGACCACGATCTGTAAAGCCCGTTGATGGAGACCAGCCCTGAGAATAGCTTCGTGTTCCAATCCGTGGATCACCTTTCATAGAAATTCCCGCTTTAGAATCTTTTATGCCCGCAATCCAGCACGGAGCTGCAACGAACTCTCCTTCTTCGTATTCTTCCGGGTATTCACCCATACGCCAAACGTTTCCATCATTATCTTGTGCGAAGAATGCAAGTTCAGCTTCAACCAGTTCATCCGCACTGAAATCCAGATCCCACGAAACAACCGTAGGTATACCATCAATCTCCTTGGTTAAATCGGTAATAGTTATTACAACCCGATGCGGACGAGTCACACCATCATCATCTACTGTCGTCCCTAAATAGATATATTGCATTCCGGGTGTCAATGGCATCCATTCATTATTGATTTTAGTAGGATGATCGAAGTTTTTATAGTCGAATTCTTCGAACTCTTTCACAGTATTCTCAGTACTCTGTGCTCTTACCAGATCGTTAGAAATAATTATGTAGCTGCATCCGGCAAATAGTATTACTAGTGTTAAATTAATAGCGCTTACTTTGGGTGAATAATGTACACCGCTTGATATCATATTTGAATTTCCTTTATTTAGATAAAATTATATCTATAATATTTTATTGAAAGCTTATCAATTGTTATACCACTACATGTATTATAAGAAACATTTTGTTACCAACCACTCTTAAAGATTAAATTTTACTTATCACCACGTACCAGGCTCTTTAAATTATTCACTTAAGTCATCGGATCTTGTTTTATAGTGAGGTTTTTAATTGGAATCAACAATTTAGAATTCCCACTGATTCTTTACTGTGAAATTTTTACTTTCATACTAGTAAGCCATTTATTATTCACATCTCCACCCAAATTGACTTCCAAGCCATCCCAACCGCAGACTTAAGCAAATTAGCCAACGAATCATCCGGAAGCCTCCTCATTATAATTTACACAAACCTGGTAAAATATACTGAGATCACATTATTCATCCCAGTAGTAAATTAATTATACCATTATTCATTTAAACGGGTTACAGCAAAAAGAAATGTATTTCTCTACCCAAAATATAGTAAAGGAAAAATACGGTGACACTCCGATTCAACCGGGTGTTGTATCAAGATTTATATTAACCCTCAATGAATAAATTATGATTGTATAGTTTTCAAAAATACAATGATATAGAAGATAAATAATTTATTTTATCATACAAGCAATAAATAACATTAATTATGATCCTCAATACCCCGTTCTGAGAATGAGTCAGTAAAAAACAGAATAGCTAATAAAATATTACAATATTCCTCTTTTTATACTTTTTTCCCTGACTAAAAACGCCATGTATACTGGATTTTTATTGGTAATTCCTGAGAAACAAATTCCCACCGATTAAGCTCTCTCTTCCGAATTGCATTATAATTATATACAATAAATATCTCTCCCAGAGGATCGAACGTCCAACGCAGCCTGTTGTTGGAACCGAACTCCCGGCTTTCAGTATCATACTGAGTAAAACTGCTCAATTGCAAATCAGGTGAGAAATTGAGAAGCAGCCTGATACCCCATAAATCCTCAGTGAATGATTTTTCTGTTAATACAAATTCTGCTTCTTCATCATAGTCATCAGGCAGTGCTTTCACTGTACCACTATTTAGTTCTGCAGTTAATTCTACGGTAAATAATGCTGAAGGTTTAAATGCCAGATTTGCCTCGATGGTGTTCAGAGTACCATTATAGTAATTGCCAAACTCCCATAAAATTCCACCGCTTATACTGCGTTTTTGCGCTGTGGTTAATCCTAAAAAGTATCGCGTCCACTCATATGAGGAAGCAGGAATGTCTAAATCACCTGATATCTCAAATATTTCCGGTGGTCTGTCACCCAATGGCTGAATACCGGCCTGAATCTGATCACCACTCTCGAACAGCCAGTCGAGTGGTTTTATCAATACCTCGTAACTTTCCCATTCGGAATTATTAAGTTTGTTGTATAACGTAAAGGATAATTCATAAAACATCTGTCGAACTAATTGTGGTGGTAACAATTCTGCAAATATGCCTAATGGTTCTGAAGGGCGGGGATTATATTCTCCGGTAAAGGTCCAAAGATGAATACTATTTCGTGGTACAAAACCCAAAGAAGGATCGAAACCATCACCAATTCGTATCGTAGTAAAATTGATGTCGAATAAATCATTGGGATAATCAATCCTAACCCCGAATGCAGATTTTTCACCGTGTAAATCTTCCCGATCATTCAGCAATCCCCAAATGCCAATAAGAAAATTCTTTTCATCCATAAAATTAGAGGTTCGGTATGTAAAATCTAAACCAGCCGACCAGGAATCGGATCGCCCAAGTTGATCACCAAAAGTGCCGAGAAGCCCCACCGATGACTCTTCAAAAATATTTTGACTTGCTCTGAAAGAACCCATTGTTGTTTCCGGTACATGAATCTTAATATCCTCATCCGCATCACCAATTTGAAGACTATCTACCTTCCGGGTGTTTACAATCAGTGCGGTTATGTTTGTATTGCCAACACGACCGTTAATTTTGCCACCAACATTAATTGGTATTTCCGATTGATCGTCTTCGCCGAGACCTACAAGACCAATACGTCTGCTAAAAAAAGGAATCAGATTATCCTCATCCAACCCCAAACCAAATTCGAAAATATCCGATCCTTCCAAAAAGAAGGTTCTTTTTTCCGGAAAGAATAGAGGGAATCGTGTTAAATTGATCTGTCTAACATCCACTTCAGTCTCAGCAAAATCAGTATTAATTGTTAATGCCGATAAAAGATTCGGACCCACTCTTTGAGTTACATCAAGACTGAACTCTCCTGTGAAAGCACCTCCCGGTACCGGCTCAGTCACATCTCCTGTGAAAGAAGGACGGATACTTAATCCGGCCCCAAAATCAAAGTCCGGTAAATCCGTAAGAAGTCCTGCACGGCTGGTTTTGTAAATTTCAAAGTCGCGTTTAGCACCAGCCCATCTACTGGTTTCTTGTAATCGCTGAACTCGTCGTTGTATATTAAATCCCCAATCGGTAAGCCCCTCTTTGTAACCAAGGCTCTTGATTGGAATCCGGATCTCAGCATACCAACCTGTATTATCACGTGATGTTTTAGCTTCCCAAATCGCATCCCAATCGCCGTTTACATCCTCACCCTGCTCGATTACAAGTCCATCGAACCGAGCTCCATCTGGATTTACGGCAAACACATAACCGGAACGACCATCCCGGAATGTATCAAATACAAGTAATATATGATCTTCTTCCGTTAGATCTGAATCTCGTGCTTTGGAAAAAGATACAATTCCCTCCGTATCATTATCCTTGCACCATACGGCAACAATAATGTCATTCTCATTTGCAAAAACTTTAACGATTGTTGCTCCTTCAGGCACACCTCCTTCCTCCGGTTCAATTGTAATGAGATTAGCAATTGAGTCTGTGGCACTCCACCATGCAGGTCCACTCGAACCGTCAAATATAAAATCACCGGAAAGTTTATTTACTCTCAGTTCTGGAGTTTCGCCCAAAGAAACTTCTTCTTCGTCTTCCTCTTCTTCTTGTGCCAAAGTCGGTACCATAAATAGAAATAAGAATGAAATGGATAAACACAATATAATAAATCTTAAAGAAAGTTTTTCCACACAGGGCTCCCAAGTAAATTAATATAATTTTGCAGCTTTTTGAAAGATCGATCTATAGATTCATATCCCTCATTTGGCAGGTATGTCCTCCTAAATTCATTGGCTATTTGTGCCATACGATTATAGGATTCTCATCTTCTCATTAGTAATGTAATAAACGCTACTGAATCTTGCAACAATTTTCTAATATTAAAAGTGTAATTGTAGTTATTTGCTTCTTTTAAACACAATTTTATCCTATTATCATAAATTATACCACTTAAATTTTTAATGCTCGTATAATGGATCTTCTCCAAACAGATGATAAAGAACTAACTCTGTTTCTTTTATATTCAATATTATTTAATATTAAATGCAAAATAAAATTATTTAATTATGTGCCTGAAAATTGTATTATTTCTTTTACTGATTCTTAGTTCTAAAATTTATCCGCAGCAATTTCAGTATGAGCGTTCAATTGGCATATTTAAAAACGCAACCTCTTTTTATATAAATTCCACCGGAGTTGTTTTTATAACGGATAACATTACCGATGAAGTATATCAGCTTGATACGTTAGGAAACTTATTGAATTTTATAGGAGGTTACGGATGGGAAATAAATGCGTTTGATGATCCGGTTGATATATTTGCAGATCCTCTAAGAGTATTTGTAACTGATAAAAACAATCACAGAATACAGAGATTTGATAAAAATTTGAATTTCATATTCCAGTTTTACTCAAGGGAGAGTGAAATTGAAGAGGAGAGATTTGGCTATCCGCTTGGCGCAATTTTATCAAATTTGGGTGATGTTTATATACTTGATTCTGAAAATACTAGAATATTAAAGTTCGACCTGTTTGGAAATTTTATTCAGAAAATTGGTGGGTACGATTACGGAAGTTTTTCTCTTTCCAATCCTAAACAATTGGCTGTTTCTATGCAAAACGAAATTTATGTAATAGATGGAAATTATATTTATATATATGATAATTACGGTACCGGATTAAATGAAATTGAGACACCCGAAGAAATGTTAAGCATCAGGATTATATTCCAATGGCTTACAGTAAATTCTGAAGATAGTATATACTTATCTAATTTAAATTCAAAAGAACAAAAGCTAATTAAAATAAATCTTACCGGGTTTGATGAAGATATTAAGATCGTTTCATCACTTATTTTTAATAGCAAACTATATGTACTCACTACTAATGCCATTCTTATTTTCTTTCCCTCGTAGTTTTTGTGAATAGCACTTCAATAACATACACCATAGTTGAAAGGAGACTGCGGCAAGTATCATTCAAACTTACTGCAGTTAAACTATTACTTTTTTTCCTTTTACTTATTTGGTGTGCAGGAATCATATTCCCACTGCTTAGTCCAAATTTTGCCGGTAAGTTGGTAATTACTGAAATACTTAACTATGCATATTCATTAGTTTGCCATCAAACCGGTTCAGATTTATTACTCATTGATAGTAATCATCTTTTAGTTTGTACACGATGTACAGGACTTTACTTTGGCGCATTAATATTTATTATACTATTGATAGTTAAACCATTCAAGGTTAAGTGGGGATTGAAACCATTCTTCTTTTTTTCTGCACCGTTAATTGTAGATGCAATAGCAATTCGCCTGGGCATTTATAATTATTCTGCAGCATTTACATTTGTAACCGGTCTTATGTGCGGTGCAATTACAATAATCTATATAATAAACACATTAAAAAATTCGTTTCTATTAGCGGAAGATAAAAAATATGGACTATAAAAAATACTTCCCATCAATTGTAACTGGATTTGGGGCAGCTGTTTTATCAACTATTCCCGGATTAAAAGATTTAAGCTGCTGCTTAATAGTACCCGCCGCAGCGTTTTTAGCTATTTATCTTTATGACAAATCCATGGGAGACCAATCGCCAATTAAATTAAACCGGGCACTAAGTTATGGATTAATGACAGGCTTAGTAGCGGCACTATTTACAATTATGTTCGACTTATTAACTACATATATTACTCACTCAAATGATCTTGTTCAAGGACTCTCTCAAACCGAAGAAATGATGAGACAATTCAACCTGGGCACATTGATGGATGCATCTATGAACTTAATGGAGGAAATGGTTAAGGATATTGAACAAAATGGTTTTTCAGCATTGTACGCAGTTATGATTTCACTCAGCAACTTTTTTATTTTAAGCATATTTGGAATGATCGGCGGTTTAATCGGTATGGCGATCCTAAATAAACGAAATCGCCCCCAGCTTTAAGATGATAACTGCAGCTATTTTCACATCACATTTTATATTTATTCTCATCATATTTACAAATAAATGGCAGAAGGAAGGAATCTCTCAGGCATGGATGAATGTGGGTTTAATTGTAACTTTATTTGTGGTTGGCTGGACAATTACCGGAATGATAGCCAAACTTATAATGGAAAAGGAAGGATTCGGAATTTATTTTGACAGAGATACTTTTTCGCTAACTCTACTTACAACAATTGAATTTTTTTTCTATAGATTTTATTACAAATCCCCGCCTACTGAAGACGATAAGGAAACACAATAACAGCTTTTTGTTCTACTTGTTTTTGAGATGCAGAAAGCGCCTCAAATCTCCATTGCCTTAATGAGTTAATAGCAGCATTTTCTAATCTTGTATCTGCTTTAATTTTAGGTATAATGGTACCGATAGTACCATCCGGTAATATTGTGAATTGAAGTTTTATATCAATTTCTTTCTTTACACCTTTTGGATACCCAGGTAGTGTAAAACTATATATTTTTCTGATTCCTTTGCCTCCCCAGTCAATATCAAATCCAAAACTGCCTTCTCCTTCGGCTTCATTTCCCTGCCCCGTTGAAGATAGATTAGAAATATCTTCTTCATCATTTTTCGTTTTATTTTCAATGGAAACTTCTTCATCCTTTTCGGCAGGTTTAATTATATTTTCTTCCGATGTATTTTGAGTAACAGGAAGTTCAACTACCTTTACTTCTTTATTTTTACTTTCTGTTACACTTTTCTCCTCAGGTTTTGCAACCTCCTCTATTTTTTCAATTTCACTATCCTTCGAACCCGATGAACCCATTTCTGTAGAAACACCAAATGATACTTCTACATATTCAGAGGTTTTATAATCGAAGGATAAATTTAGAATCATGAGAACAAAGATGATGACAGTATGAAGCACTACAGATAAAAGGAATGAAGCACTTGAAATTTTATTCACTTTCATTAGTTTATTCCTATTATTTTTCCCTTTCAGTTTCAATAGTAAACTTAGCTATACCAATAGATTTTCCTGCATCTATTATTTTTATTACCAGGTCAATCTGAACTGTTTTATCTGCACGAATAATCAAATTATTCTCCTTACTTTCTTCATTTAATTCCCTAAGTTTCTCAGAAAGTCGGTCTATTCCGATTTGTTCGGAACCAATATAAATTGCACCTTCAGATGTAGCGGTAACAATCAACCGGGTTGTTTCAGATTTTTCATTGATACGGGAGCCCGGAAGTTTTACCTTCACTCCGGTATGAATAACAAATTGACTTGTAAGCAGAAAAAAGATTACCAGCAGCATTACAATATCCGTTAACGAAGAAAAACTAAAAACACTTAATGGTTTATTTGATACATTAAAATTCATTTCTTTCCTAAATATCTATTTCTAATTCTTCTTCAATTAATTCAACTTCACCCGAAGCATCTTGTAACGTATCCACTACATCATTTGCAACAGTTTCCATATCACCAACTAATTTCTTAACTCCATTAACAAAATAATTGTAGAATGCAAACGCCGGAATACCAACTATCAAACCAAATGCGGTTGTTAGCAAAGCTTCCCATATTCCGCCTGCAAGATCGCTCGGATTTGCAGAGCCTGCAAGATCTTCAATCGTCATAAAAGCACTTATCATACCTGTCACAGTACCCAGGAAACCTAATAATGGTGCAACTCCCGCTATAGTTGCTAATATAGATAATCCTTTTTCCAGCTTGTTTACTTCTTGCTTACCAGCATTTTCGATGGATTCTTTTACCCTGTTATGTCCAAATTTATATTTCTTCAAACCTTTCCTGATAATATTTGCAATCGGCGATTTCTCTTGCATACATACCGATACCGCTCCGCTAATATCATTCTTCTTTATTAAACCCCGCAGTCTTATCATGAAGGCAGGAACATTTATTTTAGCTCTTCTAATAACAATAAACCGATCGATAACAACAGCCATCCCAAGTATAGAAGTAGCGAGTATAAACCATATTATCAGTCCGCCTTTTAAGAATATTTCAAAAAGATCCATATTGTTTCCTGTTTATTAATTTGAATTTCTGAATTTTATCGCTTCCTCTAATGTTTTAAAATTTCCTACCCTTACTCTAAACCAGGTTTTACCTTTTACTATAGCGTCTTCCGTGAATGCATTATAACCATTAGCAGTATAGCGTGCAGCTTCAATTTCAGCATCTTTTTTTGAGCGATAGGAGGATACCTGAACAATGAATGTATTGCCATAGTTGTAAATATTGGTTGCAACTTGTTTTGAGGTTTCGGACGATTTTTTTTCAACTTTTTGTATCTCTATTGATTGCTCTTCAGTTTTAACTAATATAGATTCATCAATTCCGGTTATCTGAATTTCTGCTGCCGGTTTTTCGTATGGATAGGTAACCGGTATATTATAAGACCTTTCTATAAAAGTTGCATTCTGTGTTCTTTCATTCTGCAGGTTAATTTCAATATCAGAAATTTGTTCGCTGCCGTTTTTATATAAAAAATAAAAAACAGCGCTAATAATTATTGTTGCTATAAAAAAAATAAAAAATACTCTACCAGTATTTTTATTCTTAATCTCTTTTTTTCTTTTTTTTATTTCAGATCTGTTAAACTTTATTTCCTCATCCTGATCATTTTTTATAACCGGTTCATTTAATTCATCACTTATTTTAGTCTCATCTTCAGTCTGAATAAGCTCGGTTTTTCTTATAAATTTAACATTTCCATTTTTTTCAGAAAATTTTTCCTCACTGGAATCCATTTTCTTAAAGAGCCCTTTTATCCTTTTCATCTTTTTAGGTGAAGATTCATTACTTAAATCCTGGCTAAAAGATCTAACCCTTTTATAATTCCCGATATTCTCATCATAAGGAATCGATTGATTATCGGTATCTCTCTTTATTTCATCCTGAACTGTTTGTTCAATAAAGGTATTATCTTCACCTGTTAATCCGGACTTTTTTTCAACTTCTGAAATACTTTCCTTATCCGGTTCTTCCTCATGATTAACTACATCCAACTCAATTTTATTTTTGATCACTGAATTTTGATTATTTCCCCAATATCTTTTACCAAAATTCCATGCTGTAACATTATTTTCTTTTATTTCTATATATCTTTCTTCATCTATATCGGGAATTGTTTCTTCTTCAATTTGTTCGGAAAGATCTTTACCGAAATCCTTTGCTTTACTCTTTAATTTATCCGAACTATGGATATTAGTTTCGGATGTTTTAACAGCACTCCTTTTCTTTACTTCTTCATCCAAATTAAGATCAACTTCATCATCACTAATTTGCTTCATATCTACTAAAATAATTTCGCTGTCGGAACTTAACTTTTCTTCAGTATTAAGATTTGTAAGCAGTCGATTAACTTTTGTTTCTAACACCCTATTAACATCGTTGGTTAAATTCTGTGTCGAAAATAGTGAATCTTTATCCTGCAGCTGAGGTAACACCGGCTTGCCAACACTAAGACTAAAATGGGAATCCAATTTATTCTGTTCTGTCGACGTTGATTGAGGAATACTAAAAACAAGATTATCGAGTGAGCCAATGTCTAACTTTGGCAATGATGAAAAAATAACCAGATCGAGATATTCAATTTTTTCGTTTTCTCCATTTGGTTGCGCCTTTTTTATTTTACCTTTTCTGAAATGAAAGTACCCTACGTCGCTGAACTTTGCAGAATCTCCAACTTGAAGTGTATCGGCAATTTTTGACAAAAAGAAGTCGAACAATTCTTTTGCATCACTCTCGGCAACAGCGGCTTTTTCAACAATTATTTTTACAAGTTCAGCTTTGGTTTTCATATCAAATTATAATTTAGAATCTTTAACTACTGCACTATTAGTTACTCAACTTGACCGCTTGTTATTAAAAGCTTTTAAAACAGTTGAAAAACTAAGAATGTCTCATAGTAACCTACGACTTATGAGACTGTATTAAAATTAACAAACTCACCCTAAATCCCTCTCTTACTAAGAGAGGGACTTTTAAAAAGCTTGGAAAGCTACTTGTTTTAACCCCTTCTCTTTTTTAGAGAGGGGGTTGGTGATGAGTTCTTTAATTTGTCATATAATTATCACACAGCCTCTTAAGTCGTGGGTTAGCAAATAAATATCCATTAATATCAACTGTTTCTCCAAAGGAGTCCTTTGGACAACGGTTTATTATTAACTATAAATTTTGCCGGTCAACCTGAGTTAGTTATTTACAAAGTAATTAAAAAAAATATTTATAATCAATCAAACAATAAATTGAAACCCAAATAAAAATCAAATGGCTTTTCTTTATAACCTTCCCATAAGAAGATATCTCTGTCTAACAAGTTTGCCAATTCAAGCTTGAGAATAAATGTCTGATGAAGTTTATAAGTTAATTTAATTCCTAAATCAAAAAAGGAATTCAGTTTGCTTGTATTTGTAATATCAGTATACCGGCTGGAAAAATAATCAACCAGCACTTCACCCATCAGCCCAGCGTTAAATTCGTAACCATACGTAAAATTACTTTTAAGCGATGGATAATATGGAAGTCTGTTGCCGTTTTTATCTCTGATTCTGAAATAATCAAAATTAAAATAAAGCACACCATAAGGACCGGTATGAAATAAAACATTGATGTATCCATTATATTCATTTGCATCGGTGGTGGAAATATCAAACTGTCCGGATAGATTAGAATCAGAATAGTAAATAAAATTTCCTGACTTGTAATAACGCAACCCGGCATCTATCTGGTAATAGTTTTCATATTCGTATTTTAAAACAGCATTAAAATAGTTCGATTTTTTGTAAAACACCCTATCAAGTTGTATTGAATTAAAATAATCGTTTTTTCTTAATAGTGTTCCGCTAGTAACAAATTCAGCTTGTGGAGCAAACTCTCCGGTTAATACCAGGTCTTTTGATAATCTTAATCCAAATGAGGCAAAAATATTATTAAAAGTTTCTCCGCCTGCATTTGTAAATGAATATCCAACTTTAGCTTTAACCGAATTAAAAAGTTCAAATGAAACGGTTGGTCTGAAAAAGAAATAATCAGATCCTGCATTTTCCAGAGAATCAGTGTTCAGGAATTGCTTTTGATAATTTGTTATCAATCCAATACCAACACTGGAAAGTTGAAGTAATCCAAAGCCGGTTGTGCTAATCAGATTTTCAGAAAAATTGTCTTCAACAAGTGAGGTAAAATAATCATCAAAATGAACATCAAAGATGAATTTCTTTCCCGAAACATTTTTAATACCTAAAGAATAATTACCAATATTTTTGGTTCGCTTTTTACCCGGATCATCCGATGCAAATAATTTATGTGAAAGTGAAGAGTAATCACCTCCTAGGAAAAAACTTGTACCTTGTAAGCTTTCATCAATTATACCCAAAGAATAATCTATTCCAACACCTCCATTAAAAGAATAACGATCACTGTTATCGACATAAGCACGTTGGTAAATTCCTTCTATATTTGCCATGAATATCCCGTTTTTAAAAGGATAAGAGTAGCTAAGTTTAGCATCGGGCAGATCATATATTCCAGCTTTTACTTGCAGGCTTCCATGAGAATATTGAGAAGAATCAAGAATATTCAGATCTTCGGTTACGGGATTGGATAACTTTCTCAAACCAAGCTCATCGGGTAGATGAATGGGCTTAATAAATTTTTCTGTTATTATTGAAACAAGATCCGGTTTGATCTTCTCAGTTCTTTTTATGGAGATCACATCCTGTCCGGTTATAACAAAATCAGGAAGTTCTACGTATGGATTATCATCCTGGGAATAAATCTGCAAGAGCGGCAAGAATAATATTATTAATAAATATCTCATTTCAGATCCTTCAACTTTGCTCTTGCTTCATTACCGAGTTCATCGCTTCGGTGTTTACTTATAACAGTTCTATACATTTCTTCAGCCTTTCTTTTATCATTTAGTTTAGCGTAACAATCGCCAAGAAGCAAATATGATTTAGACAGCCATTCATCATAATCATAAAATACGGTGCGAATCCTAACTAATGCTGAGATTGCTTCATTTATATTTTCCTGCTCGTAAAGTGAAAGCCCATAATAATACTGCGCCTTTGCTCCAAAGTTATCATTCCGTTTCTCGGAAATTTCAAGGAAAAATTTGTCTGAATTTTCAAATCTTTTTGCAGCCAAATCTATTAAACCCATTTCAAATTTTGATTTATCGGCAAATATAGATTCACGGTAATAAAAAGAAACATCACTAAATACATTGTATGCCTGCTGTAAACTATCAGTTAGAATGAACGTCATTCCTTTCATATATAAAATTTCAGGTATAGCCGAAGAACCTTTTAATTTAGTTAGGGCTTCGTTATAAATATTAATTTCAGCATCATAGTTTTCCAACGAATTATAAATTGAGCCTAATTCAAGAACTGCCGAAGAAGATATCTCTAACTTCGGAAATTTTTGAAATAAAGTGTTAAAGTAAAATATTGCATCATCATACTGTTCTAAATTATCAGCGCTCTTTCCTACCCAGTAATATGCTTCCGGCACCAAACTGCTTTTGTTAAACTTCACTATAAAATCTTTATAGCTTTCTTTTGCATTTTCATAATCACGCTGACTGTAATAAAGTTCTCCCTTTTTAAAATAAACCTGGTCAGAGAATTTTAATGAAGGGTTCTGTTCAACAAAACCGTCAATCAATGCAACGGCTTTTTCCGGATGACCTTTAACCACATAACTATATTGTATTCCGTTTACGGCATCAAATACATAACTTGATGAAGGATAATTAGTCAGCACTTTTCTATAATTAACAATTGCAGAATCATAACGACCCATATTAAAGAAGGCATCTCCAATCGAATAGTAGATAGCCGGGGCGAGAGATGTATTGGAGTATACGCTCATCACATTTCTGTAATCATCTATCGCTGATTCATAATCGTTTTTCTGAAACCGAATCCAGCCAATTGTATAAAGTGAAACATCACCGTATTTAGAGTAAGGATATTTTTTCTGAAGAGTTGAAAATTTATTTATTGCTGATTCTGTTTTGCCCGATTTGTAAAGCGACTGTGCATATTGATAATAAGCATACGGATCATCCAATGATAATTTATCGGATGAAAATAATTGATTATAAACCCTGCTGGAAGCTGTAAAATTTTTACTTCCAAAATAACTGTCGGCTAATCTTAACCTGGCATCCGTTATTCGTTCATCACCGGGATATAGTTTTATATATTCTGAAAACCTTAATGCTGCATTATCATATTCGCCGAGATTGAAATAGGAATAGGCTGTACCGTAAAGAGATAATCTTTTTATATCATCATCCCGGGTATCAATTACTTTATATCTGTTTAGTGCCTCATTATATTTTTTCTTTGCAAAGTAATTCTCTGCCAAATAATAAATAACTCGGTCTCTTTCAAAATCAGCCGATGCAGCTAATATTTCATTCAGATATAATATCGCTTCGTCGTTATTGCCCAAATAAAACATTGCAGAACCCAAACCAAGCATTGCACGAAGACGAACTTCACTTTTTTCGTTTGAAATTGTTACGGCAGAATTAAAATAATTTTTTGCAGAAGCAAATTGTTTTTTATTTAATTCAATTTCTCCTAATAAAGTAAAAGCCCTGGCTTGAACAATAATTTCTTCAGAAGTTGCTGCAATTAGGAGGTAGCGTTTTGATAGATTCAAATCGTTCTCTTTGAAATATAAAAGTCCAAGTTGATTCTCTACCCTTGGAATAATGTAGCTTGATGGAAATTCAGAAAGAAGAGCTTTGTAAATAACTATTGCTTCATTATTCTTACCAGAGTAACGTTTAGCTTCAGCTTTCCAAAAATATGATTCGACTGCAATACTATCATCCCCCTCGCTTAGATTATCAAATATTATAAAAGCGTAATTGTATTTTTTTTGCTGGAAGAGAGACCATGCTAAACCGTATTTAGTATCTCTAATAACTTCAGATTCCGGAAATTTTTCCATCAACGTTGTGTAAATTTTTTCCGCATCGGAATATTCCTGCACCCGGTAATGCGAATTAGCAAGCAAATAGAGACTTTCAGCATAAAGATCATTCGGAAGATCATTTAGTATAGGATTATTAAGTTCAAGAATGGAAGATTGGTAATCTTTCAGATAGAAATAAGAAATACCGATCCTTATCTGTGCGGAAACCAGTAAAGTACTGCTGCGATAATATGATAGAAGCTGATCATAATATTTAACTGCTTCCTCATAATCACCTTTTCTTTCGTACACTGATGCGATTGCATAGATTGAATAATCTCTAAAGTTATTACTCTCTTTATCTTCAATTGCTTTTTGAAGAAAATCAATTGCATCATCCAATTTATCTTCTTCAGCAAAAGATTCTCCAATCCAATACATTGCAGAACCGGTATATTTACTGCCGTGAAATTCCTTTAATAATGATAGGAATCTTTCCCTTGCAGTTGAGTACAATTTAGTGCTAAAATAAATTAATCCAAGTTGGTAGAACGCATTTTCCCTGAAATTCGACCAGATGATATGATTAACTATAAACTCTAATTCGATAGCGGCTTTTTCTTTTTCACCCAATTTAATTAAGGCATCCGCAGCGTAGTATTTGGCTGAAGCATATAACTCATCATCAATACCATAATCATCAGAAACATCCTGAAAAATTAAATAGGCATCTGCATATCTAGCCTGGTAATACTCTTCCATTGCTTCAGTAAATTTTTGAGTAACACTCTGTGAATACGAAAGAGAAAAAAAGCTAAGAAATAAGAGATAAAACAGTTTTTTTGGCATCACCAGACTTAATGAATTAAAAATTTATAAGTATAATTAACATATGAAGTATATATGCTATACAACGAATTTAACACACTCTAAATAAGACGCACATTAGAACCAAAAAGTTAATTTCTACCGGTTTTAGCAGATAAAACATTTACGGTCTATCGTACCTAATAAACGAAATAATTTTATTTACTAAATTAAATATAAATTTATAATCCCTATAAAATCAAGGGAAATAATGAATTAAAATGATTACTTAAAGATATTTATTAAAAGCACGGCTCTTTTCTTCTAATTGTAGAACTATTTGCATATTTATTTCATAATTTGCCATTTGCTTATTTTTAGGCTTAATTTGTGCAGCATTTTTCAGATAATTTATAAAAGGAGCATATAATGAAGAAAATTTCTTTCATATTATTTTCAGTTTTTTTAATACTTTTTTTTAATTCAATAGTTCCTGCCCAATCAATAAAAGTAGGTGTGGGCGGCGGATTAACAAGTGTTCAAGGCCCTGACAGCTATACTAATGATATCTCGCAGAATGGATTTGGGTTTTCCTCCGAGTACAATTTTGGAGCAATTGCAAAAATTGATATACCATTAATACCATTTACTCCCCGGGGAATTTTCCTCTATCATAATCTTAGCAGCAATGATGATATAACTGAATTTTCACAGTCTATTTCATCATTGGGCTTAGGATTACAATATAGTTTTGTTCCGATTCCTGCCGGCTTTGATCCTTATTTATTCTTAGATCTTACTTTTAATAATTTTGGAGATCTTACTGAAACAATTAATGGAAATGAAACAAAGATTGGTGGTGGATTCTCAAGATTTGGTTTACAGTTAGGAATTGGAACTGAAGTAACTATAGTTCCTTTTATAAATTTAGATGTTTTTGCAGGTTATGGTTGGTTTAACTTAACCGGGAAAGAAGATGGGGAAGACACTGTTACTGCTTTTACATTGGATCTTTTTATAATTTTTAATTTCATATAATAGGTTTTAAGAAGGGAACGGGATTATCCTATTCCCTTCTGTTTTAAATACTTGTTTAACACTCTAATCCCAAATCTGCTTAAGCCTGCTTTCCCAAATATTTTAAGATTAGTAATTACTTTTTTAATTTGATCAATTGTTGATTTTGTTCTGAATGCCCCGTTGATATGTGAGAATAACTGATCCTCAAACTTTAATACTGTTAGTACCGAAACGTTGTTCAATTCCCTCTTCTTTAGTGAAAGCCCCTTCCTGCCCAGTACCTTACCATAACCCTCAAGCAACAGCCAGTCAGATAATTCCGGTGAAAAACTTTTAACATTCGAAATAAGATTTTCAAATTTTCTACCGTAAATCTTTTTGCAATTCTTTGTACCCCTTTGCCTGTATTTATTTAGATCCCAGCTTTCATATGAATAATTTTCAAATTTTGGGCAATACTCTTTTAAAATTTTTAATGAAATCATTGCTGATGGATAACCCGTAAAAAGATAATTCTGCAGTAGAGATTCATACAACCGTTTTTCTTTTACACCAATCAATTTTGCTCTTTCAATTAAGGCTCTAAGATATTTTCCATCTCTTAGAGCAGCAGCGGCACAAATAAGCGGGAGTATATCCTCTTCTTCAAAAGTATTTATTATATGTTGAGATGTTTTTGTAATCATCTGATATTCTTTTATGGAAGCAAAAAAAAACCCTCGATTTACGAGGGTTAAATATAAAAAGTACTATTAATATTAGTTTAACAAACTAAGTTCATATTCAGCAGTTTTCCTGTATGTTACATCACCTTTTGCTTTTTTAAACATGTTTTTAGCTTTATCATTATCGCCTTTTCCCTTATAGGAAATACCCATATAATAATACGGACCGCCTTTACTTATTTTTGAACGATACTTAAGAGCATCCTCAGAAGCAGCTATTGATTGATCCCATTCACCCAATTCTGAATATATTTTTGCTAAAGAAAGATATGCGGCATCATAATTACTAAATTCAACGGCTTTAGTCAGGTAATCGACACCATTTTTAGCATTACCGTTGGTTAATTCCTGGTTACCTAATTTTGATAAAGCAAGTGAAAGATTTTTCTTTACTTTCTTTTGTATACTTGCTTTATTTGTTAAAGTTAAAACTTTCTCAAAATTCTTAATAGCCTCGAGGTAATTTCCCATTTGAAAATAAACACCACCGAGCGCATTGTAACTACCCGAGAAATCATTCTTTAATTTTATGCATTCTTCAAAAGAACTTTTTGCATTTTCAAGTTCTCTCGTCTTTTTTTGTGCAACACCTTTCTGATAGTATGTTCTATAATCCTTCTCAATAGCAAGGGCTTTATCATAATTTTCAATTGCTCCTTTATAATTTCCAGCTTTCAGCAAGCTGTTGCCTTTATTATAGAGCTTCCCGGCTTCGGGATTCATATCTTGTGAGTAAGCATGGACAGCAAGAATCAGTAAAAATAAGCTCAGCAAGATGGCAGTTAGTTTTGTCATTTGTATTATCCTTAAATAAATTAATGAATTTTGGATTGTGCGGAAGACGGGACTTGAACCCGTACACCAATTAAGGCACTACCCCCTCAAGATAGCGTGTCTACCAAATTCCACCACTCCCGCAAAAAACAGGAGTTAAAATATCTAACCAAATTTTTAAAATCAATAGTACAATAAAGTATCTTTGTAGTATTGGTTTTTATATTAAAAGAGGATTTATTGCTTTTTTCTATAATTTTTTAGAGTTCTATCTCTTACCAGGACGTTTCTGAGTTTCTCTTTAAATTTTCTTTCAAATAAAATAAAGCTGGCAATCTGCTCAAGGGTTAAGATATCATTTAATGAACTAATAAATTCCAATCTTGTTTTTTCTATTTGCAGCGGTATAGATTTAGTTTCATCAATTAAAGATCTTAATTCTTCGTCGGTATATGATTTTCCTGCTTTCAGCATACTATCCAGTTGCTTAAAATTATATTCTCCTTTTTCTTTTATCTCATTTACCTTCATTCGGAGTTTATTACGGCGGGAGAAAAATCTGAGGGTTGTTTCTTCATCCATATTTAGTGTTTCAATTAATTTTATTTTTTCCAGCTGCTCCAATTTTTCACGCATATGATGCCGCGGCCCATCATGCATTTGTGCAACTGCGGATGTAAACAATAACAGTGTTCCAATAATAAATAAAACTGTTTTCATATATTTGCCTTTATAAAATTCTAATTTTTAATATTTCATTGTATGCATTTTCTATTTCATCATCATCTATGAAGGAATAGAAATTATTAATCTGATAATCATTTAAAAGATTGAAACGATCAACATCGGAAATATTTTCTACTATTCTCTCTAAAATTAAGTCATCTTCTTTTAATAATTCGTAATCGCTATTATCAGATAATAATCTCCATGAGTCATCGGAAACATAATCTGCCAATTCACCCAGCTCGTCTTCCGATATATTTTTGGTAATTGATTGTAAGGTTAATTCTTCTGATTTAGGAATAAACACATTAACATTGAGTATGAAATATGATGCAATTGCTAATAAAATAATTGCAAAAGCAAAACCAATTTTCCGCGATGGAAAAGTATTTGATTTTTTTTCCATTCTTTGCCTGAATTTAGGCACTATTTCATTATAATAGCCTTGCCTGACATTTGGTTTTTTTTCTTCTGAAAATAATTGTGATAATTCACGATAACTATCAAGTGCTTTTTTTAAATCCTCATTATTCTTTAGTTCACTTTCAAATTTTTTTAATTCACTTTCAGAAAGCTGTTTGTCCAGGTATCTGATAACTATTTCATCATAATTCTTCATCTTTAACCATATCTTTTAACTTTTTGAATGCATGAAAATAATTTGCTTTTAATGTACCAACACTGTTACCGGTAATTTCTGAAATCTCATCATAAGTTAGTTCATCAAAATTTCTTAAGATAAATACTCTTCTCTGCTTTGGAGATATTTTCTTTAATAATTTATGAATCTTGTCCAATTTTTCCTTACTTTCCAGATCAGTTATTATATCTTCTTCGGTTACACCAATCTTATCAATATTTTCACTAAATGGGATGAACGATCTCAACTTATTTTTTTTTATCAAGTTCAAACTTCGTGTTGAAGTAATTTTGTTAATCCATGTATAAAGTGATGATCCAAATTTAAAAGTTTTCAATTTCTTATACATCACTAATAATACCTGCTGTACTATTTCATCAGCATCAAGGTGATTTCCTGTCATTCGCCTGGCATGCCAATAGATTTTTTCCTTATAACGATTTGCCAACCGATTAAAGGCGCTTTCGCTGCCGGAAATAAATTCTTCAATAAGTTCCTGATCATTTTTAATTACAGTCATTCGCAATTAGAATATGTATAACTTAGACAAGATGAAAATCTTTTGGGTTTAAAATATACATCTTTAAACCTTTCCACCTGATACATTGTCTAAGAATTAAACTCATAAAAAATGGAGAAAAAAATGAAAAAACTTAATTTGGCCGGCATTGCAGTAATATTATTTATTGCACTGATATCAACGCAATTTGTTTATGGTCAGATGGAAAAGCGAGAAATGCATCAAGGCTTTCAGCAAAAAATGATGATGGAAAAGTTAAACCTAACCGATTCACAGCAAGAAGCAGTTCAGGATTTACGTTTCAATCACAAATATGAAATGATTGATCTGAAAGCCGATCTCGAAAAGAAAATGCTTGCTATGAAGGAACTTAAAAGAAGGGGAAATTATACAAGAGATGAGTTCCTCAGTAAAGTAAAATCAATTAGTGATGCCAAGGAGAATATTGCATTAGCAATAGCAAATCATAAAATGGATGTGTACGAATTGCTAACCGATGACCAAAGAAAGATTTTTAATGAAATGCGCGATCACTCAAGGCATAATATGAAAAAAATGAAACACAAAATGATGATGAAAGAGTATCAATAAAATCTGATGTTTTTATAATGCCGGCTGCATATGCCGGCTTTTTTTATATATCACCCTGCACAGGACGAACAATTATTTCTTCGGTAACTAAATTATCAGCTTGAAGAAATGCAGACACAATTAATCGGGCAACACTGCTTGGTTTCATCATCCTTTCTCCCTTTTCCTTCCTCATTTCATTCGTCCATATTGGAGTTTCAGTTGCACCGGGAATAATATTTATCACCCGGATATTATAATCTCTAACTTCTTCCCGTAATACTTTAGTATATCCAAGCAATCCCATTTTAGAAGCTGTATAGACAGCGCTGTTTAGAAACGTCTTTTCTGTTACAACAGAAAGGACATTAATAATGGTACCACCGCCAATTTTTTTCATATGTGGTAAAACAGATTTGATTGTATAAATTGATCCAAGAAGATTTGTGGTGATAATATCATCAGTCTCTTTTATTGAATTCTCCTCAACAGTTTTGAAGGATGTGATACCGGCATTATTAATTAAACAGTTAACTTCAAACTCCGATATTATTTTTTTAAATGTTTGTTCAACATTTTTTTGTGAGGCAACATTGCAAGGAAAGATTTTAGTTTGAGATCCATTATTCTCATCTACCAATCTTTCAAGTTCCGGCACTCTTCTTGCCGATGCAAAAACATTACAACCGATAGCAATAAATTCTTTTACCGCAGCTTTTCCTATGCCCGAACTAGCTCCAGTAATCCAGATTCCCGCTTTTTTATCCATAAATAATTAAAGATTCTTATGAGAAATCAAATCAAGCAATTCCATCCTGGTTCTTGCATCTTCTTTAAAAACACCAAACATTGCACTTGTAGTTGCCGATGAATTTTGTTTTTGCACACCCCTCATCATCATACACATATGATACGCTTCCGTAACAACTGCAACACCTTTCGGCTGTAAAAATTTATTAATCGTATCTGCTATTTGCTGTGTCATCCTCTCCTGAACCTGAAGCCGGCGTGAAAACACTTCAATAATTCTGGGAATTTTACTCAAACCAATAATCTTACCATCAGGAATGTATGCAAGATGTACTTTCCCGTAAAAAGGAAGCAGGTGATGTTCGCACAGGCTGTAAAAATCAATATTTTTTACCAATACCATCTCATCATATGTTTCATTAAAGATGGCTCCGTTCATTGTTTTATCAATATCCTGTTCATATCCATTTGTTAAGAACTCATACGCCTTTGCCACGCGTGATGGAGTTTTCAATAGTCCTTCCCTTTTAGGATCTTCTCCAATTTCAGTAATCAAAGTTGTTACCAGTTTCGCAACATTATTTTTATTCAATTTTTATTCTCCTTTGTACTCAAAGTAATTATTCTCTGTTTCATATAATTTAACAGAATATAATTTGCCCTTTGTTATTTTATCCTTCAACTCATTCCATATTGCAATTACTATATTTTCCGAAGTGGGAATTTTATCTTTCATAAAGTCAGTGTCTAAATTCAAGTTTTTATGATCAACTTTTGAAATTACATTCTTTCGAACCACTTCTTTTAATTCTTTCAAATCCATCACAAAACCGGTACCCGGATCAACTTCACCCGCAACAACAACTTCCAATGTGTAATTGTGCCCATGCCAGTTTGGATTGCTGCATTTCCCAAACAACTTAAGATTTTCTTCATCAGATAGTTCTGGTTTAAATAGACGGTGAGCCGCAGCAAATATTTCCCTGCGTGTGATGTAAACTATCCCGTCCACTTACTTTAGTTCCTTAAGCACTTCCATTACTTCTTTGTTATGATCCGCCACTTTAACTTTCCTGAATATCTTTCTTATTTTACCAACTTTATCAATTACAATAGTTGACCTTTCTACACCCATATATTTTATGCCATACATGCTTTTTTCTTTCCATACGCCGTACTTATTTAATACGCTTTTTTTCTCATCACTTAACAAACGGAACGGCAGGTTATATTTTACTGCAAACTTCTTGTGTGATTCAACAGAATCGGGACTTACACCAAGTATAACGGCTTTCATATTGCTGAACTTCGGAAAATCATCTCTGAAATTGCACGCTTCTAATGTGCAGCCGGAAGTATTATCCTTCGGATAGAAATAAAGAATTATATTTTTACCCTTAAAATCATTAAGCGATACTTTCTTCCCATCCTGATCGTTTAATGTAATGACAGGTGCTTTTTTCCCTTCTTCTACCATAAATAAATCTCCTGATAAATAGTTTAAAAACTACACAAGGATCAACGACTTAAGAAAAACAGAAGAAATAGTTTATAACTCATATTGCTGGTAATCAAACTTTTGTTACATTGAGCTAGCCTGGAGGTAGACAGGCGCAGCGAAATATCTTGATCTTAAATGAATGAAATCAAATAATAAGATTCTTCATCCCGATGAATCGGGATTCAGAATGACAACTTTTATCTAAGGTGAGTTCAAAAATCCCTGCCTGCCGGTAGGCAGGTTTAATCGTTATTCATTATTCTACTAAAGTTTCTATTTTATTTCTTCAAGGGTTTTTTTTATTGCTTCATAATTTGGTTCTTTGGTAAAATCTTCTAACACTTCAGCATACTTAATTGCTCCCTCTTTATCAATTACGAATGCTGATCTTTTTGCAACACCTTTAAAATCAAATTTACCCGGTGCGAAAACGTCATAAAGTGCTTCGTATTTACCTGAAACTTCCCTATTAAAATCACTTAATAACGGAAAATTATAATTGTTCTTTTCCTGCCACATTTTAAGTGTGAAAGGACTATCGATGCTTATCCCCAAAACCTGTGCATTTAATCCTTCGTAATCTTTTAATTCATCTCTGAAAGTACACATTTCCGTTGTGCAAACACCAGTGTTTGCAAGCGGGAAAAATAATAGCACAACATTCTTTCCCTTATAATCTCCTAAAGATACTTTTTCAGCATCCTGATTGAACAATTCAAAATCAGGTGCTTTGTCACCAACATTTATAGGCATAACATTCTCCTTTTTTTATAGTAGAAAACAATTTTTTATGAAAAACTTATCCGGATAAGAATAACAATAATTCAAATTTGATTGGGAAATTTACAAACTAAAATTTTGTTAAACAATTAGAAGAAGAGATGTGTGAAACTAATCACAAATTGATTAGCACAGTTGCAGTTTATAATTAATATCTGTTTACTATTTGCGATT
>JADFPP010000099.1 GCA_022562275.1 Bacteroidota bacterium | reverse complement strand
TTTAGTAGGTATTGGAACCTTTAATGTTGCTGATGGCGCTTTGGCAGTTAGCCAGGCTCAAATTGTTCTGGGTTTAGACCAACAAGCGGAAGGTGAAGTATTCGTTGATGGTCCGGGGACAGAGTGGATTACTTTCGATACTTTATACATCGGCTACGAGGGCAGTGGAGGATTAGTGGTATCAAACGGCGGAGATGTTTTAAGCAGTAATGCGACCATCAGCGAAACACCAACGGGGATTGGATCTACACAAGTGGATGGCGACAGTTCGAAGTGGACCATCACCGGGAATTTTCATGTCGGCAAAGCGGGTGTCGGTTTCGTGCAACTCCTCAACGGAGGGGTTCTTGACAATTCGACCGGCGTGACAATAATAGGTCCGCTTGGGTCCATAGATATTTCAGGCGGAACAATATATGTTGGCCTGGTCCCACCGGTGCAAAACCGGGTAGCTGGATTCTTAGATGACGATACGACCGGCGAACTCCACGGGGAGACGACGACTGTTACCGGTGGCTCGATGTTCCTCAACACGCTCATCCTGGAAGATGGGGCGACGGTGCTTGCCGATTCGGTGGTGTTCGGCGAAGGGGGGACAATCGGTGGCAGCGGAACCTTCGACTTCGACGTGACCAATTCGGGCGCTGTCACTCCGGGAGGACCTTTAGCAGCGGGTACCTTCACAGTGAATGCCGGCTACACCCAGTTGTCGAGCGGTGTCTTGTTGATCGAGCTGGGTGGACTTGATCCCGGGCAAGGGCACGACCAACTGATGGTTACCGCTACTGCACAACTGGGTGGTACGCTGGATGTTTCTGCCATCAATGATTTTGAACCGCAAGTTGGCCAGGTATATGAAATTATTTCAGCCAATACCGTCACCGGTACATTTGATCAGATTGTTTCCCATGGCGGACTGGGATTTGATGTTGCTTACACTAACAACAATGTTTCCATTACAATAACATCTCCACTTGGCGTTGAAGATGAGATTGAAGATCTAATTCCTACAGATTATGTGCTTTACCAAAATTATCCCAATCCATTTAACCCAACAACGAAAATAAAATATGGAATTCCTAACAGTGGTTTAATAACACTTCAAGTTTATAATTTACTTGGAGAAGTTGTAACAACTCTCGTTAATAAGCAGCAGTCAGCAGGTAATTACGAAGTAAGTTTCGATGCTGCATCCGCCGCAGGCGGATTGTCCAGCGGAATATATCTATACAAAATTCAAGCTGGCGATTATTCTGATTTGAAGAAAATGATACTGCTACGATAATGTGGTAGAAACTTGATTCATCAGTCTACAAAAAAATATGAGGAAGCAGGGCTTGTAATTCTCGCAATTGCTTTTGATAAAATTTACGATGGCAAGATTAGGCGGGAATACCTTAAAAGTTGGTTCTATATGAATAATAGTGGGTAACAAAAATATTTTTGCCGTAAATATGATAGCAAAACATTTTACTATAGATTTCATTAACCAACGGATTTATCCGTTGGGTTCAAGCTTCTCACTCAAAACCGTTTAACCAGTTTACTGGTTTATCTTCTATTATTATTGCACAAATTTTTTCATCTTAATACTTTAATATTCATAAATAAAATTTTGAGGAAAATAATGTCAGTTCGTTCATTTACAAAAGTTTGGATTCATTTTATTTGGGGGACAAAAAATCGTGACAAATCACTTACTAATAGAGAATTTCGCAAAAGAATATCAAAACATCTTTCTGTGAACTCAGAAAATCAAGGAATATATATGAAAGTAAATTATGCAAATTCAGACCATGTTCATGCTGTAATTGATTTACCAACAAATATGACAATTGAGGATGTGGCTCGTCTTTTAAAAGGAGAATCATCTTCGTGGATAAATAATAATATAGATTTTAAATTTAATTGGGCTACGGGATATGCAGCTTTTTCTGTTTCTGAATCAAAGTTAAATAAAGTAATAAAATATATTTTGAGTCAAGAAGAACATCATAAACATAAATCTTTTACTGAGGAGCATAATGAATTCTTAAGGGCCTATAATGTTAAGGGTGTATAAACCAGTAAACTGGTTGACGAATTTGTTCTTTTTCATTAATTCCAACGGATAAATCCGTTGGTTAATAAGAATCATAAATTTTTATGGTTAAAAATAATTATTTGCATTGATACCCACTATAAATCATATAAACCCAAAAAGTTTTGTTGATGAGCAAAACATTAACTACCTGGTTTAAATGTTGTTGAGGTATCCGAATTCTCAAATGCATTACCTCAAATAGAAGATGTTAGTGGTCTTCCGGTCGAGATTTTTATTAATAGTAACGGGAAGGTTGTTGAAACTCGTAATGGTTATGGTTACACAGAAAGTTGGGCTGAAGAAGTGGGAGACAATCTTCAGAATCAATTAGCTGATATTAATTATAATCTGAAAACACGAAAACATATTAATTAAAATACATTATACCTTTTTTAAACTGGCCTCTACCTGTTAGTAGACAGGTTCAGGTGCTGAAGGCATCTCTTTGGGTAGGCAGGTTATATATCTTTCTCTCATTCGGATCAAAATATAATTTTCTGATCACAACTTTATTTTCCCTGACTTTTATCGTGGGTTAAAGCTTTGTTAACAGGTTCACCATTTCAATTGCTGATAGAGCAGCATCCCACCCTTTATTGCCTGCTTTTATTCCGGCTCGTTCTAATGCCTGTTCAATTGTATCGGATGTTATAATACCAAATATTACCGGTACGCCTGTTTCCAAACCAACATTGGCAATACCTTTGGATACTTCCGAAGCTATATATTCAAAGTGCGGAGTACCACCGCGAATTACAGCACCAAGACATATTATTGCATCATAGTTAGAAGATTGAACCATCTTTTTTGCTATTAGAGGAATTTCAAAAGAACCCGGTACCCGGGCAACGGTGATATTATCATTTTTACATTCGTGGCGCAACAAACAATCCTGGGCACCTGAGAGTAGTTGTGTTGATATCAATTCATTAAACCTGCTTATAACAATACCAAATTTTTTGTTTTTAGCAGTTAAATTTCCTTCTATAATTTTCACTCTTCTTGCTCCTTTATTTTCAATGCTGCTTTATAATATTTTCTTTAAACTTAAATATATGACCTAAGCGATCGCGCTTTGTCTTCAAATAGCTTTCATTTATTTCATTCGGAGGTATCTCGATTGGTACCCGCTCAACAATTTCCAGGTCATATCCTTTTAAACCAATTATTTTCTTTGGGTTATTCGTCATCAACCTTATCTTTTTTAAACCCAGATCCTTAAGTATTTGTGCACCGGTTCCATATTCCCTTAAGTCCGGTTTGAAACCTAAAGCTTCATTTGCTTCAACAGTGTCTTTGCCCTTTTCCTGTAAAGAATATGCCATCAGTTTATTTACAAGCCCTATGCCTCTGCCTTCCTGCCTCATATATAGTATCGCGCCTTTTCCTTCATCCTGCACCATCTTCATTGCTACCGAAAGCTGATCTCCGCAATCACATCTCATTGATCCGAATACGTCACCTGTTAAACATTCGGAATGTACTCTGACTAAAACCGGTTCATCACCACTGATATCACCTTTGACCAAAGCAATAGGATTATCCTGCGGATCGAGAATATTCTCATACAAATGCAGCTTAAAATCTCCAAACTTAGAGGGGAGATCAACAATAACTTTGCAACGGACAAGTTTCTCTTTAATTCTTCTGTATTCAATTAAATCGGCAATAGTAACAATTTTTAAATTATACTTTTCTGCAAAGTCGAATAATTTAGGAATGCGAGCCATAGTACCGTCAGTATCCATTATCTCGCATAAGACTCCAATAGGTTTTAATCCGGCTAACTTTACCAGATCAACAACGGCTTCCGTGTGTCCCGCTCTTTTTAACACGCCGCCTTTTTTTGCGATCAAAGGAAAAATATGACCGGGACGCGCGAAGTCTTTTGGTTTTACATTCTCATCAGCAGCCATGATTATTGTCTTTGCTCTATCCTGAGCAGAGGTACCGGTAGTTGTATTGTATTTATAATCTATTGAAACTGAAAATGGTGTTTGATGAAGTGCAGTATTGTTTTCTACCATAAAATCCAGATCTAATTTTCCTGCTTTTTCTCTGGTTAAAGTTAAGCAAAGAATACCCCGCGCTTCTCTTGTGATAAAGTTTACATCTTCCGGTCTTACAAGCTCTGCGGCCATAACAATATCACCTTCATTCTCGCGATCAGGATCATCCACTACAATAACCATCTTACCGGTTTTTATATCTTCTATCGCTTCTTCAATCGTGTTGAATATATATTCCGGGTTATTCATAGAACCAAAGTTATTCATCAGTAACCTAACTCCTTAATCCAATTTTCAGACAGCTTATTTTTATGTTCGAATTCTTTGTTGTTAGTTAGTCTTTCAACATACTTCGCTAAAACATCAGTTTCAATATTAACTCTATCTTCCGCATTTTTATACTGGAGTGTTGTGTTGTTCCAGGTATGGGGAATTATAGAAATACCAATCGTTGAATCTTTCAACTCGGCAATTGTTAAACTAATACCATCAATTGTTATCGAGCCTTCATCAATTAAATACTTTTTCAAATTATTAGGTACATTAACTCTGATAAGATAATTATTTCCTAACTTTATTATCTCTTTAATTACTCCTGTTCCATTCACGTGTCCCAGGACGAAATGTCCGCCAAGTCTATCACTTAATTTTAATGAACACTCGAGATTCACCGGTGAAGAAATCTGCAATTCGGAAATTGTGGTTTTTTCTAAAGTTACACCCACAGCATCAACTTTAAATCCCTGTTCATCAACTTGTGTAGTTGTTAAGCACACGCCATTAACACTTACTGAATCATTCACTGAAATATCATTCAGAATTTTTATGGCAGAAATTTTAATCGTTTTTCCACCGGGGATAGGATTTACTTCCGATACTTTTCCTATTTCTTCAATTATTCCTGTAAACATATACCAAAGGTAACTCTTTTTACTAATTAAATAATACATAAAAGTAAATTACTGTCTGTCTATCAACACAATTTTCAAATCTTCACCAAGTCTTTCTGTTTCTTTTATTTTTAATTTATAGATCCCGTTTGTTTCAAAGGCACTTATTCCTTTACCAAGAATTTTAGGTGATTGAAGAATTACTATCTCATCAAATAATTTCTGAGATATGAATTGTGAAAAAATTTGCCGCCCACCCTCAACCAATAACGATGTAATACTTTCTTTTCCTAACTCTTTCAAAATATCACCTAAGTCTAGCTTCTTTTTATCAGCAGGAAGTTGAAAAATTTTAATCCCCAGTTTTTCGAACTGTTCAATTTTTTCTTGATGAGAGTTTTCAGCGGTAAATATCCAGGTTTTTTCATTATCAGTCATCTTAATAATTTTTGAATCGGGAGAGACCGATAAATCCCCATCAATTATAATTCTTATCGGATCCCGACCATTAACTTCTCTAACTGTTAACTGGGGATCATCTACTTTTATTGTATTTGCTCCAACCAAAACCGCATCATACCTGTTACGCTGTTGATGAACATATTTTACAGAATCCTCTCCTGTTAACCATGTTTGAATATCCTTATCAGCGCTTATCTTGCCATCAATTGATTGTGCAATCTTGATTGTTATGTAAGGAATTTTTTCGATTACATATTTGAAGTAAAACTTGTTTACTTCTTTTCCTTCACTTTCCAATATTCCCGCATCAACTCTAATTCCTGCTTCCCTTAATTGTTTTACTCCCTTTCCGTTTACACTTTGATTTGGATCTAAATTACTAATAACAACTCTTGAAATTTCTTTGCTAACTATAAGTGGGACACAAGGGGTCGTTTGTTTATTGGTGTGGCAGCATGGCTCAAGATTGCAATAAAGCGTTGCACCTTTAATTTCTTCATTTGAAGACGCAATGGCGTTTACTTCGGCATGTGCTCCGCCAAAGTTTTTGTGCCACCCTTCACCAATAATGTCCCCATCTTTAACAATCACGGTACCAACAAACGGATTTGGGCTGACAAATCCTCTTCCTTTATCAGCTAATTCGAAGCACCGTTTAAGGCTTGATAAATCTTCTTTTGAGAATTTCATTTTAATGAAAAATTATCTTTATTATTTTACTTAGAAAGTTAGTAAGAATTTAAATAGCAGGAAATGGGATTTTCCATACAAATTAAATTATCCATCAATATTATTTTTTTTGATATTGCTATTTCAACGAGTTAAGAAGTAGTATTACTATTCTGGAGCTTCTTAAAAAATTAATATTATAAGTATTCAGAAGGAGTTCGCGATGAGGTAATCTGCAAATTTTGAACTTGGCAAAAGAGATTATTTTACCTAGCCAAAAAGCCGGCAGGTTAATCTACAATGGCAATTAAATATTTCGATTTCTTAGATGTAACTTCCATATCTATTTTTATCACAAGTCTACTGATAGGCAGGCGCGTAGTAATTAATAATAGTTACGAATACTTGAATTAAATTCAAATTCTTTTTATACCCTCTTCAGGTTTCAGCCTATGGCTGATCCCGCATTGCGGGAAAATCTCTTCCTCTCATTCGGAACATGGGTAAAGTTTTTTTCATTTCAATTAATGCTTTAAAGACAGAAATAGTTGACCACTAATTCACCTGTTAATTCAATTAATCCCACTCCTTACTCTAATTTGATGTTGCATCTATAAATATACAATAATATATTGTATATACAATATATCAAAGGAAAATATTATGGCAACTACACAGTTGATAATCAGGCTGGATGAAAGAGTTAAAGTGAACTTTTTCAAACTTGCAAAAGCTGATGGCAAAAATTCGAGTCTTGTAATAAGGGAACTGATTGAGAGTTATATTCAGGAACGTAGTATGGATAAATATATTGATGATCTGTGGAAGCGTGTAGGTAGAAAATTAAACATAAAAGCAATAAAGCAAAAAGAAATTGTTAAAGCAATACGCGATATTAGGGCAGCTAAGAAATGAGAGTTGTAATTGATACAAATGTTTTTATTTCTTCCTTTTTAGGCAGGGGAAATCCTAAGCAGATTATCGACCTCTGGAAAAATGGAAGTTTAACTATATGTCTTTCCAGAGAAATAATAGATGAATATGTTGAAGTTTTAATTCGATTAGGAATAAAAAATGCGAGAGAGATTGAGGAACTGCTGCAATTATTTGCCCAAGGTTATCATTCCATCTTCACAGCAAAAATAAAAACTTTAAAAATAGTAATGGAAGATCCTGATGATAATAAATTCTTTGAATGTGCTGTCTCATTAAAAGCCAGGTACATTATTTCAGGTGATAAAAACGTTCTGAAGGTAAAAGATTACTGTGGAATAAAAGTAGTTAATCCAAAATATTTCTTAACAAAATTTGAGGGTAGTAAATAAAGACTTAACCGGCTAAACCCACTTCACACCTTCCTATTGGCAGACTGGTTAAATCTCTTCCTCTCATTCGGATCGAGATATAGTTTTCTCATCCTTATAGATTTTGGAGTAACTTCGACAAGCTCATCATCTTTAATGAATTCTAATGATTCTTCGAGAGTAAATTTTATTGCCGGAGTAATCTTTGCAGCTTTATCCGAACCGGAAGCTCTCATATTTGTAAGTTTTTTTCCGCGTTGAACGTGCACTTCGATATCATTATCTTTATTATACTCACCAACAATCTCTCCACGGTAAACTACATCTCCGGGATCGATAAAGAACTTACCGCGATCCTGCAAAGAGTTAATTGCGTAAGCCGTCGAAGGACCATCGTGCATGGAAATGAGTACGCCGTTTTGCCTATGCACAATCGAACCTTTAAAAAATTCGTACTGATAAAAGCGGTGATGCATAATTCCTTCGCCTGAAGTAACAGTTAAAACACGATTTCTCAATCCCATTAATCCCCGGGAGGGAATATGAAACTCAAGTGCAGTGAGTGATCCTTTCTTTTCCATTTTAATCATTTCACCACGTTTTTGTCCTACAAGTTCAATCACTTTCCCTGAATATTCGGAAGGCACATCAACAGTTAATATTTCAATCGGCTCAGCTTTTTTACCATCAATTTCTTTGTAGATAACTTTCGGCGGACCAACAGCAAGTTCGTAACCTTCCCGGCGCATGTTTTCAATAAGAATTGACAGATGTAAAATTCCTCTGCCTGAAACTTTATGAGTATCCGGCGAACCCGTTTCTTGAACTTGTAAAGCAACATTGTGCTCAAGTTCTTTGTACAACCTCTCCCTTAAATGCCTGGATGTTACATACTTTCCCTCTTTACCGTAAAACGGGGAAGTGTTTACTGTAAAGTTCATGCTGATTGTTGGTTCATCAATTGCAATAATGGGTAATGGTTCCGGATTTTCACTGTCAGCAATCGTATCGCCAATATCAATGTCATCAATACCAACCAGAGCACAAATATCGCCGGTGGTAACTTCATCAACATCTTCTCTTTCAAGTCCTTCAAAAGTAGATAACTGCTTTATGGAAATATTGTGAATTGTTCCATCTCTTTTTATGATGCTTAAAGAGTTACCTTTTTTTAATGTTCCCCGGAAAACTCTTCCGATACCAATTCGCCCAACATAATCGCTATAGTCTAAAGTGGTTACAAGCATTTGCGTTGACCCTTCAATAAATTCCGGTTGAGGAATGCTTTTCACTATTGTTTCGAGAAGCGGTACAAGATTTTTTCTTTCATCTTCTAAATCCGTAACAGCCCAGCCGTCTCTGCCGCTAGCGTAGATTACGGGGAATTCAAGCTGCGCATCATCGGCATTCAAATCAATGAACAAATCATAAATTTCATCTAACACTTCTGCTGGACGGCTATCCTGTCTATCAATTTTATTAATTACTATAATTGGCTTTAAATGAAGATGGAGTGCCTTCTCAAGGACAAATCTTGTTTGAGGCATTGGTCCTTCAAATGAATCAACCAAGAGGAGAACACCATCTGCCATTTTTAATACGCGTTCAACTTCTCCACCGAAATCTGCGTGACCGGGTGTATCGATTATATTAATTTTTACATCTTTATATGGAATGCTAATGTTTTTCGATAAGATTGTAATGCCGCGTTCTCTTTCAAGATCGCTCGAATCTAAAAAACGTTCCTGCACAACCTGGTTTTTTCTGAATACATTATTTTGCTTCAGCAGTTCATCAATCAAAGTAGTTTTTCCGTGATCGACGTGTGCAATAATTGCTATGTTTCTAATCTGTTTCAAGTAATTCTCAATAATTAAAAAAAATGGAAGGACAAATATCGTACTTTTTATACAATATTCAATGTAATTTGGTATTCTGTGGATAACGGTAAAACTAAATAGTCTGATGTATCGGGAGCAGGTTGATTTTTTTATACTTAATTTTATTTAGTAGCAAATTACAAAGCAACGATTTACTAATAATATATGTAACCATGCAATAAATTAATGAGAATATGGAATTACTTGAGATCACTTATAATTTTTTTTATTGTCTCGGATAAGGGAGGAATGTGCTTTTTACAAACCAGGAGTATTTCTTCAGCATCAATATCAAAATATTGATGAGTAATAATGTCTCTTAAACCTTTTGCGCCTGTCCAGTCTATTTCTGGATAATTTGTTAAAAGAGTTTTATTTGTGATTTTATCAATACTCTTTAAACTTTCTCCAATTGCCATTAATTGCATGCAAATTGCATCTAATTTTTCCATACCTTCTGGTGAATTCGTAAAATCTTCAGCTGTATGTATTGGTGTGAAGCGAGTAATTACTTTTTGAGTTGCATCTAATATTTGATTTAATATATCCCGTACTAATTCTTTATCATACATAGATGGCGTCTTTTTCAATATGTTTTTTTAAGTATGGGTTCATTTTTTCACGCTTTCTAACAATATCAATTGTTTTATGGAGCAATATTTCCAATTCATCTTTGATATGCACTAATATAAAAAGATCAGGTTCCGCTGTTTCAATTATAATATCGATATCGCTTTCATTTTTTCCTTCATCTTTTGAAACTGAGCCGAATAATCCAATGTTATTAATACCATACTTATTTGCATTTTCATTTTTGTATTTTTTTAGAATTTCAAGAATTTCTGAACGAGTCATTCTTTACTCCATACTTAATAATTTGGGCAACAGTTTAATAAATTCTTTGCAAATGTCAAATACATTTTAATTATAAATATAGCACGGTGTGGTTGCTAAGATGCATTTCAAAGTAACAATGCCATGTAATAAACTGTATCCAAAAATATTTAGCAACTAAGCTATGTTGAACCAATCCGCGGCTTCTTTTTTAAAACGGAAGAAATTATATCTATTCTCATTATCACTTTTATTTTTAAAACCGGACGTGTGCAATAATTGCTATGTTTCTAATCCGTTTCAAGTAGTTCTCGATAATTAAAAAAAATGGAAGGTTAAATATTGCACTTTTTATTCAATATTCAATGTAATTTTGTATTCTGTAGGTAACGGCATTGTGCCTAACACGCCGCCCATAACAAGGGAACTGAGTAAAAACACAAATGCCAATGATTAAACAAACTGAACTTAGCTTGCATCGGCAAGTGCAGATTGTAAGTTAATTAGAAAGAACACTTAGAACAACAAGCTAAAACACAAAACTTATAAACTTCAAATGCGCCGAACTAAAATGGCGGTCGGTGCTGAGGCAATGGTTAGGTTTTTTATAGTAAGAGTCTTATTAAACCATCTGTAATTTCAATTAAATATTTTATCCCAATTGCAGATGCAACAGTGATGATTGTTGTCCTAATAATTTTACCTTTTGAATGAAGATTGCTCTTAAGTTCCATCGGTGGAAAAGAGCGCCGCATATATTTGAAAAATAGATTAAATAGAATCAATCCAAAAATAAAAGTATAGATGTAACTAAATACAGTTAATACTGATGAGAGCTGAGAGAATTTCTGTTGTAGCCAATAATCAATTTTATATAAATTCCAGAATATTATTGGAATGACAATTAACCAAATAAAAATATCATAAATATTTTTTCTATGTAACCAATATCTTTTGTTTTCTCGTTCCTTTAAAAACTTTAATAATTTATTATGCACCCCATCGACCCAAGTTTCGGAAAGTCCCCATATCTCTACTTTACTTGGATTGTAGGTTTCGTGTGATGGATTTGATATTAAGTCTAATAGGGTAGTTCTATAAAAATCTAAATCAACGATAATTTTATAAGGTTGAACAAGTTGTTTATCCAAATTAAAGACAATTGTATTAGATATTATAATTTTTGTTACATCATCTGGGATTTTATTTTTGTCAAAAGCCTCATCTGGATTAAATGTGCGAAAATAATGACCCTTGGTAGAAAAAATTTCAATGCCTACAATATACTTATCATTAACGACTTTTTTGACTTCATTAATTTCTTCTTGTGAATGAGAATCAGGCAAT
>JADFPP010000098.1 GCA_022562275.1 Bacteroidota bacterium | reverse complement strand
CTCACTGTTTGCTCTTGCGATATTGTTATTCTTTTTTAATGACCTCGCTTCAGTAAATAGCAGTATGGTTTCAGCAGGGCTTTTGTTTCTTGTTGGCTTCTTGATTTATGGACCAGATTCGCTTGTTAGTGCAACAGCAGCAATTGATTTTGGAACGCGTAAAGGAGCTTCCACAGCTTCGGGTATTATTAATGGAATGGGTTCTGTTGGTGCTATAGCCGGTGGGACCATACCTGGATTTTTTAAAGATAGCTGGGGGTGGGATGGTGTATTTATGTTTTTAAGTGCATCCGTTTTGATTGCAAGTTTATTGATGATACCCAAATGGAATGCTCTTCCCGGCAAAATTAAAAAGGATAAGTATTAGAGGATAAAATTACAAAATGAGTGTTTCCGGTAAACTGTTCTATAATTGGTCGGATAAAGATTTTGATGAATCGTTAAAGTTTATAGATACCGAACAATTGGGAGATATACCATACGATGTAACAATTATTGGTGCGGGTGTGGTAGGTTGTGCTTTAGCATATAAGCTTTCAATGTACAAACTTCGAATTCTTTTACTCGATAAAAACTACGATGTCGGGGAGGCAACCAGCAAAGGAAACAGTGCAATCGTACATACCGGGTTTGATGCTGCTGTTGGCACCCTAGAATCTGAGCTAATTACAAAAGCTTCAAGGCATTGGCCGGAGTTAGCTAAAAAACTTAAAATTCCTTACGAGGAATGTGGCGCACTGTTAATAGCAATTAATGATGAGCAGAATTCACAGTTAGATAAGGTATATGAAAAAGCTTTAAATAATGGTGTTACAGATGTTCAACAGTTGAGTGCGGAACAAGCGCTTGAGTTAGAACCTCAAATAACAAAAAATGTTTTAAGGGGCATTCTCATTCCAAGGGAATCCATTGCTGATCCGTTTTCAACTTCAATAGCTTATTCAGAGATTGCTTTAGCCAATGGTGTTGATATTCTATTTGGTGTAGAAGTTATAGGGATTGAAAATGTAGATGAGAAAGTTAAGAGTCTCATTACCAATTGCGGTAAAAAAATTGATACAAGGATTATCGTAAATGTTGCTGGTTTGGGCAGCCGAAAAATAGCTGACCTTTATGGAGGCGAACCATTTGATATTAATCCCCGCCGGGGACAGTTCCTGATATTTGATAAGTTTAGTCGATCTGTAATAAATCATATTCTGCTTCCGATACCAACAGAAAAAACAAAAGGTGTATTGGTTATTCCAACAATTTTTGGCAATTTAATTGCCGGACCCTCAGCCGAAGATTTTACAAATGATGATGAAACAGTTGCAAATACCACCATTGAACAATTACAATCATTATTAAACGGGGCATCTAAATTATATCCGGGATTAAATGAACAGCCGGTAATAGGTACCTTCTCTGGGGTACGCTGTAATTGCAAGCAGGGAAGTTATTGGCTACGCTCCAATGATGGTCACCGGGGTATCATTACAGTTTCCGGAATCCGTTCTACCGGGTTTACATCTTCGCCTGCATTAGCTGAATTTTTGATTAGTGAAATGCAAGAAAAATTAGGATTAAATCTCGAACTAAATCCTGCGGCTGTAGACAGCCGTTCGGAAAGTAGTTGGCCCGGCTGGTGGAAAAGACCATATTCAAATAATGAATTGGTTAAAGAATCTCCGGAGTTCGGCAGGGTGATATGTTATTGCGAACAGATCTCCCATGGTGAAATCATTCAGCACTTAGATTCTCCGCTAAAACCTCGCACGTTGGATGCAATAAAACGAAGAACCCGTGCCCAGATGGGAAGGTGCCAGGGCTTTGATTGCATGGTAAATGTTGCTGAGATTATTTCAAACCAATGTAATATCCCGTTAAAAAAGATTACAAAACGCGGACCCGGCAGTGAGATTATTTCTACCAATACCTCACAATATTAATAAAGGTAGCAAATGGATTCAACAAAACACTTTAATGTTCTTATCATTGGCGCTGGTCCTGCTGGTGTTGGTGCTGCAGTTACATTATCCAAACGAGGAATAAAATCAATAGCAATTATAGAACGCAGTGATAAAATTGGTGGAATACCTTCCTTTTACAAGAAGAAAAAAGGCGGGGTGCGAACATTTGTTAGGTGGTCGCGAGGCGGCATCCCGGTTTTCGGTGAAGAGTATGCACAATGGCTGGAAAAGCAGTTACTAAAATCGAAGGTACGAATTGAGTTACAAAGCCAGGTCCTCAATATAGATGCGAAAAAAAAGATATTGACCTTAGTAAATCCTAAAGAAGGCGAAGTAAACTATTCTGCGGATGCAATTGTAATGGCTTGCGGTTCAAGAGAGGAAACTCCGGCAGAGCGGGGCTGGCTGGCTGGCTCAAGACCCGTAAGAGTGTTTTTTACTAAACAATTGCTTAGCCTGTTAGATGACAACCATTTATTGCCGATGAACAATCCTCTTATCATTGGTTCTGATTTAATTGGATATGCAGCAGCGGCAAAGTTAAAAGCAGCGGGTGCATCGGACGCAGTTATAGTTGATAATTGCAACAGACCAAAATGCAGCATCTTTGAACGTCTTTATTTTCGAATGTGGAGCAATCCGAAATATCAGGGATTAAAATCAAAATCAATTGAAATAACCGGGAACAAAGCCGCTTCAGGAGTGCGGCTTAACGGCAAAAATATTCCGTGCGATGGCATTGTTATTTGTGGCGAGCTTATACCTAATAGCGAACTTGCACTAATTGGTAATATAAAAGTAGAACTTCCTTCAAGGAAACCTGTTGTGACAGAAGATTATCAATTGTCTGAGTCAGGTTGGTTTGCTGCTGGAAATATACTTGGCGGATTTCATGGTGCTGAGTGGTGTTACTTCAATGGCAGGCGTGTTGCCCGTGCGGTAGTAAATTATCTTTCGGAATCTTCATAGCCTGGTTGGTTACCGGTCATGAGCAAGTAATTTTTGATGGGATATTATTTAGGATAGTGAAAGTAAACATAGTTTCTCATTGTGCATAATTAAAAAAGGAATCACTCATGGCTTTTGATCAGATGATTATTTGGCTCATGGCAATTGGAATTCTAATTGGCGGTTTTGATAGAATTATTGGTAATAAATTTGGATTGGGTGAGCAATTTGAAGAAGGTTTCAATGCTATGGGTCCACTTGCATTGGGTATGGTCGGCATCGTTACTTTAGCCCCGGTAATTGCTAAGGTATTGGGTCCAATTATTATTCCTGTGTTTACCATTATGGGTGCTGACCCCGCCATGTTTGCAATCATACTGGCAAATGATATGGGAGGATATCCTCTTGCAATGGAACTTGCACAAAACGAACAAGCAGGATTATTATCAGGGTTGATAGTTTCTTCTATGATGGGATGTACACTCGTTTTTTCGATTCCTGTTGGGTTAGGTCTTATTGAATTTAAAGATAGACCATTCTTTGCAAAGGGGTTGTTAATTGGACTCATTACAATTCCCGCCGGTGGTATTGCAGGTGGTCTAATTGCCGGCTTTGATCCTTTAATGGTATTAGTGAATAATATTCCGGTTATTATTCTTTCAATTCTTTTTGTTCTTGGATTGATACTATTTCCAAAAAAAATGATTGGCGGTGCGCTGATTTTCGGCAAGTTAATTATCATTATTATTACAATTGGTTTGGCTGCCTCTGCTTTCCAGGAGTTAACGAATGTTATAATTATACCGGGTATGGCACCTATCATGGATGCGATGAAAATAATTGCACAGATTGCTATTATTTTACTTGGCACTTTTCCTATCTTAACACTGATCACAAAATTATTAGACAAACCTTTAACAAAGCTCGGTCAGAAATTCGGAATGGATGCGGTTAGTGCAGCAGGAATTGTAATAACTTTAGCTAACAGCATTCCGGTTTACAAAATGATGAAGAATATGAACCCGAAAGGAAAGGTAATTAATACTGCCTGGCTTGTACCGGCAACGGCTGCGTTAGGTGATCATTTAGGGTTTACAGCAGGAGTAAGACCTGATATGATAACCCCGGTTGTATTAGGGAAACTTTTCGCAGGAATATTAGCCATAGCATTAGCAATATGGTTTACCAAAGACTTAAAATATGAAATAGAACAAAGTGAAAAAATGGAGCTTGAAAATGCTCCTTCATCTGAGACAAAATAAGAGACAGTTAATATCGCAATGAAATATTATTTAGGTATAGATCAGGGCACAACCGGAACAACAGCAATAATATTTAACGAAGAGTGGAATATTTGCGGGAAGGGGTATTCAGAACACAAACAGTATTATCCTAAACCCGGATGGGTAGAACATGACCCGGTAGAAATATGGAATAAAACAAAAGAGTCTGTTGCAGTGGCTTTGGATCAGGCAAAAATAAAAGCTAAAGATTTGAGAGCAATTGGATTGGATAACCAGGGTGAAACCTGTATGGTTTGGGATAAGAACACCGGCAAACCCATTTACAATGCTATCGTTTGGCAAGACAGAAGAACTGCAAAGGTTGCCGATGAGTTAAAAGACAAATGTGGGGATCTTATTACTAAGAAAACGGGCTTAACGGTTGATTCTTATTTTTCGGCTTTGAAAATAAAATGGATATTGGATAATGTAAAAGATGCCTGGAGTAAAGTTGATAAAGGTGAATTATTGGTTGGCACCTTAGATACATGGTTGCTATGGAAAATGACAGAAACCCAAATTTACATTACGGATTCTTCTACCGCTTCCAGAACAATGCTATTTAATCTTCAATCGAATCAATGGGATGATGAAATTCTTGATATCATAGGAATTCCCAAGTCTATTCTTCCTGAAATAAAAGATAGCGCTGAAATTTATGGTTATACATCAACTGATTTTATAGGTGCAAAAATTCCAATTGCCGGCAGTGTTGTTGATCAGGCAGCGGCATTATTTGGTCAGGCGTGCTTCGATAAAGGTTCTGTTAAAACCACTTATGGTACTGGCTGCTTTATGCTGATGAATACAGGAGATAAACCCATTGTTTCTAAAAACGGATTAATTACAACAGCTGTTTGGAGTATAAATAAAAATGTTACGTTTGCTTTGGATGGTGGAGTATATATTGCCGGTGCTGCTATTCAATGGCTAAGGGATGGTCTTAAAATTATTAATAGTGCGGATGAAACCGAAGCATTGGCTAAATCAGTATCAGATACTGGTGGTGTGAATTTTGTTCCTGCTTTTACTGGGTTGGCTGCACCTTACTGGGATCAATATGCAAGAGGTATGATGATAGGAATAACAGGAGGTACTACAAGAGCACATATTGTTAGGGCAACTTTGGAAGCAATTGCATTCCAGGTTGCAGAGAATTTAGAAGTTATGCGAAAAGATTCCGGTATCAGTATCAATACAATGCGGGCTGACGGTGGTGCAGTCGTAAATGAATTTCTTATGCAGTTTCAAGCCGATATATTGGGAATTCCCATTGATGTTCCTGTGATAAATGAAACAACTGCTTTAGGCGCTGCATTCTTAAGCGCATTGGGTATCGGTGATTTTAATTCTGTTGAAGACATAAATAGTATTTGGAAGCTGAACAGAAGATACATTCCTTCAATTGGTGATGACGAGAGAAGAACGTTAATTGAACAGTGGAAAAAAGCAGTGCGGCGCTCAATGAAATGGATTGAAGCATAATAATTATCCGTTTAATAATATCAATATTAAAATGTATTTAACAACTTTATTTTTTCTTTTTTCACTATTCTGCGAAAGTATAATATTTGCAATGGGCAGTGATGGATTATCGAGATCCCCAATAGTTGGGATCATTCAAGATAACCAGGTTCCCATTCTCGTTAAGGGCACAGCACCTGGAAACGTTCGTATTGAGTATCACGATGTTAATAGTTCAGTATCTAAATTTAGCGAATGGGGAAGTTTATCGTATGGTGATGATCTCACAAAAAATCTGATTATTAGTGAGATAAATTATAATACTGAATATAAATACCGGGTTATGTTTGCAGATGGCAGCAGTTCTGAATGGTTTGCATTTTCAACATTTCCTCAACAGTCTCAACCCGGGGAGTTCAGCTTTGTTTTCTCTGCATGTCTTAGGGATAAATGGGTACCGCACAATATTTTTGATTACATCTCAACATTATCACCAACATTTGTCGCACTTCTTGGAGATCAAATGTATGCAGATATTGACGGAGACATTAATACAGGTCCTCCAAATTCTGTAGTATCGGCATTGAGAGCCAAATATACACGAAACTTTGATGACCATTTTCAGGCTATGAGTAGTAATATTCCAATAGCTGCAATATGGGATGATCATGACTACGGTCAGGATAATTCTGATAGCACCTATCGTTATAAAGAAGAAACCAAAAAAGTATTTAAAGAAAGTTTTCCAACCTATCCTTTCCAGGTAGAAGATGAAGGCATCTATTATCAGTTTAAAATTGCAGATGTAGATATTTTTGTTCTAGATACACGCTGGTACAGGGTTCCGATGGATGAAGTTGATAATGAAAATAAAACAATGCTTGGCGAAAAGCAGCTTTCATGGTTATTGAATGGATTAAAGCAATCAGCATCTCCATTTAAAATTATTTTTTCAAGTGTTTCAATGAATGACTACGGCGGCGATATTTCCTCTGGCAGGGAGGGATTTGATAGCTGGATGGGCTACACATTTGAACGCAATAAAATTTTATCTTTTATAGAAGAAAATCAGATCTACGGTGTTATGGTATTCTCCGGCGACCAGCATTACCCCAGTGCACATATTCTTAATTGGAACATTCCGCTGAATTCCACATCACAAACAGATACATCCATCGTTTATTCTCTATCGGATTTAGATTGTGCTGTTTTTGATTTTTCTTCTTCACCCATTCATTACACAAGAGCAACAGGTCATCCGCTCATTCAGGAAAATCAGAATAATCCACTTTACTCTTTTGAGGTGTTTAGAGCAGAATGGGGACATCCTGGTAATTCACCATCTGCCGGCGATTTGACCTCGGTTTATGGTTTAGTTGAAATTGATACAAGAAATTCCACAAAGAGTGTTTCCGTTACGTTTTATGAATTGGATTCAGTAAATGAAATAATGATTCGTCTGTATAATATAACAGTGACAAGAGATAATTTGACGGATGTGAATTCTCAGTCTGTAGAAATCCCCTCATCTTTTTTAATAAAACAGAACTTCCCAAACCCTTTTAATGGGCAGACAAATATTATTTATTCACTTCCTGAAAACAGGAAAGTTGAGCTTACGGTTTATAATATTCTTGGAACAAAAGTTATAACTCTTGTTAATAGTTCTCAGGATGCGGGCGAATACAATGTTACCTGGAACGGTAAAAATTCTTTCGGTACACCAATGCCAAGTGGCATATACTTCTATGTAATAACTGCTCATCGGGGTGAGAATAATAGCAAATTATGGAAGGATGCAAAAGCAATGGTTTATCTTAAATAGTAATTGAAAAATATACAAACAATATTTAAAGGAGAAATAAAATGATCAGTAAAAAAATAACAATGTTATTTATTATTCTTGTTCTGTTTGCTTGCGGCAGGAAGGAATCTAATGATCTATTTCGCCAGCCGGTTGTTGGTGTCATTCAAAACAACCAGGTCCCTGTACTTATAAAAACAATAGCCGAAGGCGAAGTTCGAATTGAATACAAAAGCACCGATGAATCAGCAGGCAGATTTACTGAATGGGAAAAACTTTCAGAAAATTATGATAATACTACAAACTTGATATTAACAGACCTCAATCCTAATACTGAGTATAATTATCGTGTTGAATTTGAGGATGGTAATTATTCTAAGTGGTTCAAGTTTAAAACCTTTCCGGAACAAGGTGTGGCGGGAAAATTTAATTTTATATTCTCCGCCTGTTTAAGAGAAAAGTATATGGGCTTTAATATTTTTGAAAAAATTGAGCAATCTTCTCCATCGTTTGTTGCTTTACTTGGTGATCAAATGTATTCCGATTACGATGGTAATTTAAATGAGCTGGAACGATATCTTAATAATGATAGCATTCGACAGGCAATGGTTGATGAGGGTGAAATTGTTCTCGATGATATAACAGTACTGGGGGCGTTCAGAAATAAATATAATCGTGTGTATGGTGCAAACTTTCAAAATATGGCAAGCAGTATTCCGTTGATGGCTATATGGGATGATCATGATTATGGCAGAGATAATTCTGATGGGACATATCCATATAAAAAAGAAGCAAGAAAAGTTTTTAAGGAAAATTTTCCTGATTATTCGTTTGTAGATGAAGATGGCGGGATCTATTATAAATTTTCTATTGCAGATGTTGATTTTTTTGTGCTCGATACGCGTTGGTACCGTTCTCCTATGCAAAATGAGGATGGAGAATTGAAAACTATGCTGGGCAGTGAACAATTGGAATGGTTATTAAATGAATTAAAAAACTCGAAAGCTAAATTTAAAATTGTGTTTTCAAGTGTTCCTTCAAACGATTATGGCGGCGATACTTCATCAGGCAGGGATGGATTTGACAGCTGGATGGGCTACACATTTGAACGCAATAAAATTTTATCCTTCATAGATAAAAATCAGATCTATGGTGTTATGATTTTTTCCGGCGACCAGCATTACCCTAGTGCGCATATCCTTAACTGGAAAAGCCCGTTAAACTATGTTTCCAAAACTGATAATTCCATCGAATATTCATTAGAAAATTTGGGCACAGCCGTTTTTGATTTTTCGGCTTCACCACTTAGTTATAGAAAGACAACCGGGCATCCTCTAATACCGGCAAACCAGGAAAACCCACGCTTCTCGTATGAAATATTCAGACCTGAATGGGCGATGCCTGAAAAAGTAGAGTATAATGATGATATTATAATAACATCTGTGTATGGTGCTGTCGAAATAGATACCGAGAGTTCACCGGCAAATGTATCAGTAAAGTTTTATGAATTAAATTCAGAGACTTCTAAAATGGTTGAGATTTATAGTATAAAAGTTACTTATTAAAAAAGAGGCAATTAGTTTCAATTAAATATTATTTATTTTTTTCATAATAATCATCAACTTTATTCAGCATATCTTTCTTCTCATCCTCATTTAGAAAACTGCCGATAAAGGAATTTTTTGCAAGTTGATAAATATCATCTTTTGAAAGATTAAGCGCTTGTGCAGTTTCTAAGTAATTTTCATTTACATAGCCGTCAAAGTATGCCGGGTCGTCTGAATTAACTGTTGCAAGCAGACCTTTGTTCATCATTGTTTTAAGCGGCGGATGTTCTTTTAAACTTTCAACAACACAAAGTTTAAGATTTGAAAGAGGACAAACGGTTAAAGCAATCTGTTAATCTACTAATTTTTTTAACAGATCATCATCATCAAGCGAGCGGTTGCCATGATCGATGCGTTGTACTTTTAACAATTCCAAAGCTTCCCAAACGTATTCTGAAGGACCCTCTTCGCCTGCGTGAGTCATTAATAAAAACCCTTCACTTTTTCCATTTTCAAAAACACGCTGAAATTTTGAAGGTGGATTTCCGACCTCAGATGAATCGAGACCTATTCCGGCAATCCAATCTCTGAATTTTAGTCCCTGCTCTAAAGTTTTAAAAGCATCCGCCTCGCTGAGATGACGAAGAAAACTCATGATCAGTTTTGATGTGAAACCGAATTCTTTTTCGCCATCTTTTAATGCGTGGTGAATTCCGTTTATAACAGTTGAAAACTCAATCCCTCTTGCAGTATGCGTTTGGGGATCAAAAAATATTTCTGTGTGAAGAACATTTTGTGATTTCATTTTTTCAAGATATGCCAGGGTAAGATCGTAAAAATCCTGTTCGGTGATCAATACATTTGCTCCTGCGTAATAGATGTCGAGAAAATCCTGAAGGTTGTTAAATTTATAAGCAGAGTGAAGTTCTTCAACAGATTTATATTTCAATCTAATATTATTTCGTTCTGCAATTTTGAACATAAGTTCCGGTTCAAAAGTCCCTTCTATATGAAGATGAAGTTCTGCTTTAGGTATGTCATTTATAAAGTTTTCTAATGATTTGTTTTTGTTCATACTTAATGGGAACTAAATTATGAGTTAAATTGAAGATGAATATAGGAAAAATTGCAGAAATTATTTCAAACGTAAAGACTGCTATGTTATATAACTGTTCAAGTTTTATTTATTTCATTCGAGAGTTTATTTTTATACCTGTTTTAATTTTCAATTATACATTTCCAGGCTCCGTCTGTTTGCTTCTATTAGTCGATGTTTTCGTCAATTTAAATCATTTATTGGTGATGTACAACACTCTGGCAATTAGCAGTCCTGTTTTTTATCGGGAAAGATTTTAGCTTTTGTGGTGTGCCAGCTTTTTTACAAATCTTTTGTCATTTCCCCTAAATTTATTTTCTCCGTTGCCCTATGGAAATGTAATTAGCTGTATGGTCACTGTACAACCGAGACCATACAATTCCTGATATAACGACCTTAATTATATACTAAAGCATATTTATTTTTCCTTGCCAAACTTATGAAATAGACTTGGAAGAATAATCATATTTAATGCTGTTGAAGTAAAAAGACCGCCAAGAATAACAATTGCCATTGGAGATTCTATTTCTTTTCCGGGTTGACCACTACCCAGAGCAAGGGGAATTAATGCAAGACCGGTGGAAATTGCTGTCATTAAAATCGGGTTTAATCTTTCAATTGATCCTTGAATTACAGCTTGAGTAAATTCTTTTCCTTCCTCTAAAAGATGCTTGTAATGAGAAATCATTAATATGCCGTTTCGAGTAGCAATACCGAACAATGTAATAAATCCAACCAGTGAAGCAATGCTAATAATACCATCAGTAAAATAAATAGCCCATACTCCGCCGATTAAAGCGAGGGGGAGATTAACAAGAATAAACAGAGCGTAATTAAGTTTACCGAACTGTAAATATAGTATTAAAAATATTACGCCTATTGAGACTAAACTCAGTAACGAGATAATTCTTGTTGCTTCTTGTTCGCTTTCGAATTGACCACCGAATTCAACAAAATATCCTTGAGGGAAATTAACATAATTTTGAATATTAGCTTTCATTTCATCTACAACACTTCGAAGATCCCTTCCGGATACGTTAGCTTGAATAACTATTTTTCTCTGTACATTTTCACGACTAATTCGGTTGGGACCTTTCTCGTTTACAATTTCAGCCAATTGTGATAAAGGCACTTTTGCACCCATTGGAGTATCGAACAATGCTGTTTGAATTTTGTGAATATTGCCGCGGTTATTTTCATCAAAACGAACTACCAGGTCAAAAATATTTTGCCCCTCACGAATTTCCGAAGCTACTTCGCCATTAAAAGCGATATCGATCGCTTCTGCAAGCTCTCCTACAGTAACGCCATAACGAGCCATTGCAGTACGATTGAATTTTATTTTAGTCTGAGGCACCTCAACTTCTTGATCCACGGCAACGTCAACTGCTCCCTCTACTTTTTGCATTTCTTCTTTAACGGCATTTGCCAAAGAACGGAGTTGCTGTAGATTTGAGCCAAAAATTTTAACCGCTATGTTAGCGCGGGTTCCGGAAAGCATATGATCGATTCTGTGACCTATCGGTTGACCGATTGTAATATTTGTTCCGGGTACAGCAGTAAGGGAATTCCTTAATTCTGTAATAAACTCCTCTTTACTTTTTCCGTTCAATTCAAAGCGGACATCGAGTTCGGCGCCGTTTACTCCTTGAGCGTGTTCATCAAGTTCGGCTCTCCCGGTTCTGCGGGCGGTTGACTTTACTTCGGGGTGCGAAAGAATTATCTCTTCGGCGAGATTGCCGATTTTATTTGATTCCTCTAAAGATGTTCCCGGAAGAGTTATTAAGCTTATTGTTAGTGAGCCTTCATTAAATTCGGGTAAGAACGATCTACCCAAAAATGGGATTAATGCAATGGTAAATCCCAGAACAATAACAGATAGAG
>JADFPP010000024.1 GCA_022562275.1 Bacteroidota bacterium | reverse complement strand
AGATTTAATACAGAAGCCTTCGTTAATAAAAACTATCATTCACCCGGATGATCTTGAAAGGGTTATAAAGCATCTTGAAGATGAGACGAATAACACTTTGGAAATATCTGAAATGGAATTTAGAATTGTTACACAGAATAAAGAAGTAAAAAAAATAAGACATTCCTGCCAGCCGGTGTACGATAAAAACGGAAAATTTATGGGCGCCCGCGGCAGCAATGTAGAGGTCTTAAAATACAACCTGGTTTCCGATGAGTTATTGTTTAACGAAGCGATGATTTCAGTTTTTAAACCTAAAGAAGAAGATAATATAAAAATAAAGGAAGAAATTATAATTAATCCTGATATGGGTGCTATGTATCCTTTACGAATACTATTGGCTGAAGATAATGTGATAAACCAGAAAATAGCCGAACGTATGCTTCAAAAAATGGGTTACCGTACGGATATTGTTAGCAATGGACTTGAGGTATTAAAAGCAATTGAGCAGGTACCTTATGACGTAATATTTATGGATGTGATTATGCCTGAAATGAATGGTTATGAAGCGACTATGAAGATCTGTAAACACTATGAGAAAAAAAATCGCCCACGGATAATTGCAATGACTGCAGATGTAATGAAGGGGGATAAAGAGAAATGCTTTGCTGCCGGGATGGATGATTATGTATGTAAACCAATCATAATTTCTGAACTTATCAGTGTGCTCGAAAAAACCACTTCATTTCAGCTTGTTGAAGAATGAAAGGGTTGAGTATATAATTGGGTAATTCAGCAAAATAAATTAAGGTGTTGGTCATAAAAAATGGATCTCGAAAGCAGACCAGATATCACATCGTACGCAATTATAAACAATTGATTGAATAAATAAATATCAAAACATTTCTGTATTTATAATTAATCACCGCGTTGCTATTCTAATTCCCAACTTAAATTAAAACACTATATACCCTGTAGGACTAAGGACTACAAGAATTTCAGACAAAGGATCACAAAAACTTTAGCCCGATGGCATACTAATTGTTTTTAAGAATATGGCGGATTAAATATTTTAGGACAGCAGCTATACTTACCGTTAATGGCTTTCCTAATTAAATAATAGTTAGTCTTATAAATAATTAAGAAGATGATTTTTATATATTACGTGGGACTGCAATGAAGAATACAAATTTTAGCTATGTAATTATTTTATTATTACTGGCAGGAAGTTTATGTTTTCCACAACAGCAAAAGCTAAATGTTTACGGTTTTTTTGATGTTGAAGCCATAGTAAATAATAAGGATGCAGCAGGTAAAAGATGGTCCTTCGATCAGCATCATCTGAATTTTCTTGTAAATTATCAATTGGATGACCGGTTTAGAGTTGCCACAGAAATAGATTACGAACATGGACCGGTATTCTCGTCTGCAGAAATAACCGGTAAAATGTATGTGGGGAAAGCTTTTTTAGAGTATAAATATTCAGATGCTTTATTAGCCCGAATCGGTATATTTCTGTCTCCATTCGGCATCTATAACGAAAGGCACGATGCCACACCAACTTTTCTTTTTACGTTTCTGCCCCACTCTGTATATAATAAAAGGGAATTGTCATTCGGTGTAAAAGGGCGTTTATTTGCAAAGCAGTCTACCGGCATTCAGGTATTAGGCAATTTGTCTTATCTTGTAAAACCAATTAAGCAGTCTTTCCTATATAGTAAAATAATTTCTGTTTTTAGTACAGAGAGAAAAAACGACAAACCAGAAAGGGGAAAAATGCTATTCGATCCAAAGATGGTAGATAAGTATCCTCTAAGAATACTCATTGCTGATGACAATGTAATAAATCAAAAGGTTGCAGAGCGAATGCTGCAAAAAATGGGATACCGCCCGGATATTGTTAGCAACGGGTTAGAGATTTTGCAAGCTCTTGAGCAGGCACCTTATGATTTAATCTTTATAGATGTTCATATGCCGGAGATGGACGGACTTGAAGCCACGCGTAGAATCTGTGATAAATATAGCAAAGATGACCGTCCCTTGTTGGTTGCAATGACTGCCGATGCAATGCCGGGGGATAAAGAGAAATGTATTGAGGCGGGAATGGATGATTATATTTGTAAACCGGTTAAGATTCCTGAGTTGGAAAAAGCACTTAAAAAAGCCTTTATTCTTAAATTAGCAGCAGAACAAAAACTTGATTTTTAATGGTTAATAAACAGAAATATGAAAGGAGACCACCACACTGAATTAATCTCACAATGGTGGTAAAAAATGAAATTTGATTTTAAAGTTATTGCGTTTTCAATTTTAGCCGGTATGCTCGTATGGATATCCGATGCTTTTCTTGACCACCTTTTCTTTTCGGGGAAAAGTTTTTTGGATCTCTTAATTATTGATATGCCCGAACATAAATTGTTTATCAGGATCCTTATCATTCTCTATTTTTTCCTTTTCGGCAGTGTTATAGCAGCTTATGCTAATAAGCAGAAAAAATCAACCGAAGAATTGCAGGATTTTGAGTTCAGGTACAAAACAATTGCAGACAAAGCAAGCAACTGGGAATTTTGGAAAAACAATAAAGGTGGTTATCATTATTTATCTCCTGCATTCGAAAGGATAACCGGCTATCTTGTTGAAGATTTAAAACAAAATCCCTCCCTTATGAAGAAAATCATTCACCCGGATGATCTTGAAAGAGTTACAAGGCATCTTGAAGACGAAGTTAAAAACACTATGGAAATATCGGAACTGGAATTCAGGATTGTTACACAGAACAATGAAGTAAAAAGGATAAAACATACCTGCCAGCCAGTGTATGATAAGAACGGAAAATTTAAAGGTACGCGCGGAAGTAATATAGAAATCCCCGAACAAACTATTGAGCACTCGATAGATATTACGGATTATAGCAGAATCAAAGATAGTCTTAAAACTTCGGAAGAACAGTTTAATGTAATCTTTGATTATGCTCCCGATGCCTTCTACTTACATGACTTAAAAGGAACTATTATTAACTGCAATAAGGCAGCAGAGGAATTAAGCGGCTATGAACGAAAAGAGTTGATAGGTAAGAATTTTTTAGGATTAAAACTATTAAACATAAGCGATGCAGTAAAAGCAGCACGGCTATTAGCCGAAAATGCACTCGGAGACCCAACCGGACCGGAAGAGTTTATCATTAATAGGAAAAACGGGGAAAAAATAACCGTGGAGATTAGAAACTTCCCTGTTAAAATTAAAGAAAATACTTTGGTTTTTGGCATTGCACGGAATATTTCAGAACGCAAACAAGCGGAGGATGCGATGCGAACATCTAAAGCCTACATGGAGAATATCATTACTTCTATGACTGACGCACTATTTGTGGTCGCTCCTGATGCAACCATTCAGACTGTCAACACTGCCGCCGTCACACTATTAGGATATTCAAAAGATGAACTGATAGGAAAACCAATTGAAACGGTTTTTGGGAAAGGAGGAAAAGAGGAAGTTTTCACAGAACAGGTGCTTTCCATGGTTGAGAAGAAATTGCAGATTATTTATGATCGTGATCCGGAAGACTTTTGGTCTCTGCTGAAAACAGCACACCTGGGAACAGTTATTGTCGGTTCGGATGGGAAGATCGTGATGGTAAACGAACAGACGGAATCTATTTTCGGATATGATCAAGGCGAACTAATTGGAAAAATGATCCATGTGTTGCTGCCTGCTAAACTGCGCGACGCTCACGAAAAAAAGCGGGTCGGGTTTATGGCAAGTCCTAGTCCGAGATATATGGGAAAAGGACAGTTACTAAAAGCTCAACGTAAGGACGGAACAACGTTTGCAGTGGAAGTGGGTCTGTTCCCACTTCAAATTGATGGTGATACGCATGTCGTAAGTGTCATTCAAGACCCCTCAAGAAAAGAAATGTGGGAATTCATCGGTGTTACCCGTTTTGGAAAACTTTTTTCAGAAGAAGAAGTATTCTGGGATGTGGACAGAACCCTGGTAACTAAGAACAGCGAGAAAATCCAGGTATTAATTTCGGGTTCCATTATGCGGGATGACTCTGATGAAATTCAAGGAGCAGTACTGGTAGCGAAAGACATCACCCAACGTAAAAAAGCAGAAAAAGCACTGCGGGAAAGTGAAGAAAGATTTCGGGGTTTATATGAAAATTCCTCGATGGGTATTTATAGATCAACTCCCGAAGGCAAAATTATTATGGCTAATCCTGCCGCACTTAATTTATTAGGTTATTCTTCATTGGAAGAGATACTTAAATTAAACTTTGCGGATGGTTATTGCGATCCTTCCGAAAGAAAAAGATTTAGAGAAATTATGGATAGTGAGGGCACTATACACGGTTTTGAAATCGAATGGAAAAAACCCGACGGTACTGTTGTAGATTTACGTGAAAGTGCAAGAACCGTAACCGATGAAGAAGGGAATGTGTCCTATTACGAAGGGGTTTTCGAAGACATTACTGAGCAGAAGCTTGGCCAGAATGCACTGATGGAAAGTGAAAGAAAATTTCGGCAGTTAATTGAGCAGGCTCCTGATGGCATATTTCGTACAGATTCAAACGGTAAATTTATTTTGGCTAATACGAAAACCTGTAATCTGCTTGGTTATACTAAGGAAGAAATTTATCAACTTAACATCATTGATACTTATCCAACACCCGAAGAACAGGAAATTGCCAAACAGCGTTTTGGTCAACTACAAGAAGGAGACAATCTTAGATTTGAACGCAATATAAAGCGTAAGGATGGGAGTATATTCCCGGTGGAGTCTAGCATTGAAAAACTTGAGGATAGTTCTATCCAGGAAATTATTCACGATATAACCAGGCGCAAAAGAAACGAATTGTTACAAAACGCCGTATATCAAATCTCAGAAGCATCGGATAAAGCCAAATCACTTGATGATCTGTATAAATCCGTTCATAAGATCATTGTCTCAGTTATGCCTGCGGATAATTTCTTCATTGCTTCCTATGATGATAAAAAGGACCTGCTTAGCTTTGATTATTTTGTAGATGAGATAGATGATTATCAGGATTATGCGAAGCCCGGTAAGGGATTTACAGCTTATGTTCTTAGAACGGGTAAGTCATTGTTTTTAGATGATGCCGCTCAGGAAAAATTACTCAAAACAGGAGAAGTAGAAGCAATTGGAACAAAATCACCCATCTGGCTTGGTGTTCCATTAATTATCGAGAATAAAACAATCGGTGCAATGGTTGTTCAGCATTATTCTGACCCAAATGCTTATAGTAAGAATGATCTGCATTTACTTGAATACGTTTCGTCACAAATTGCCAAAGCGATAATTACCAACCGGACAGAGGAGGAACTTCGTAAACTATCGAGCGCCGTAAAACAAAGTTCAGCCACGATAATTATTACTGATACCCTGGGTAATGTAGAATACGTCAATCCGAAATTTACGGAGGTAACCGGGTACAGTTCCGACGAAGTAATTGGAAAAAATACAAGAATACTAGAATCCGGTTTGACCACACCTGAAGAACATACAAATCTTTGGAATACTATCAAGTCAGGAAATGAATGGCATGGAGAAATTCGAAATAAAAAGAAGAACGGTGAACTCTATTGGGAATCTTCATCCATTTCACCTATTAGAAATGCAGAAGGAGAAATCACACATTTTCTTGCGGTTAAAGAAGATATAACTGAGAAGAAAAAAATTGAGATGGAATTAATCGAATCGAAGGAAAAAGCCGAAGAGATGAGCCATCTTAAATCTAACTTCCTCGCAAACATGAGCCATGAACTAAGAACACCGTTAATAGGCATTACCGGTTTTGCAGAAATGCTTGTTGAGGAACTTGAAAATGAAGAAAAGAAACAGATGGCGGAAAGCATACTGCAAAGCGGCGAAAGACTATCGAGAACACTTGATCTTATACTTGATCTTTCGATGCTGGAATCAGATAAACTAAATATGAGCAAACATAAAGTAAACATTTTAGATGCAATAAAGGAAAGTATTTATTCCAGCCGGCAAGCTGCCCGAAAGAAAGGATTGAAATTTAATTTTGAGAGTAACGGTAAAGAGATTTATTGTAATGTAGATAAAAAATTGTTCGGCAGAGCAATTCATTATTTTTTGGATAACAGCATAAAGTTTACTCAAAAAGGAAGTATTAGTATAAAGGTTTTTACTAACGGAAACGCAACTATACAAATAACCGATACGGGCATTGGCATATCTAAAGAAAAATTGAAATTGATTTTTCAACCCTTCAGGCAGGCAAGTGAAGGAAATAGTCGTAAATATGAAGGTACGGGGCTTGGATTGACATTAGCTAAAAAGTTTATAGAAGTATTGGGTGGAACTGTAACAGTAAAAAGCGAAGAAGCTAAGGGAGCTATTTTCACTATTGAATTCCCGGAAGTTAAATAAAATAGTAATGTTATTCGGATAACATATTGTTGTTATATCAATACTTTTTTCAGCGAGTAAATACCGTATAAATATTGAATAATTAAATTCATAAACAAAATGGAAGAAAACAGATAACACCAGTTAATTAATATATTAAGGGAAGGAATTACTAAGGGAATCAAGAACATCCTCCTTAGCCCCCAACAGTAAAAACACTTTCTTGAGTCCTGCTTACCTTGATTACAAGAATAAATAAGTAGGTCCTTCCCCTTTGAATATTTTTTATTCTTGCCGGCATCTCTTGATTAACAAGAGCACAGGGTACGGTTATCAGAATAATTAAAAATATAGTGATAGATTTTTTATACGTTAAATCCGATAAGAATTTTAAAAGTAAAATAAAACACATTAAGTAAAAAATGTTAATAGACTGGAACTTTAAATCAATAAAAAGAAACCTGCTCTTTACAAGTGTAGATGAAAGCCATTATCGGCATTTGTATAATTTCAAAAACTTTGTACAAGTGAATGATGGTGATATCATATACAGTTATGATGAAGATGTCAAACACGTATTTTTAATCGTTTGGGGTGAAGTTAAAATAAAATTTTCTAAAGATCATTCTATTGATTATAAATATTTATACGATTTTTTCGGAGAGGCAGAGATATTAGAAGGAAGCAAGCGGTTTTCCTGTGCTGTTGCAAACAAAGAAACTTTGTTATATAAAATCTGTATTGATGATTTTCAACTCCTCACGATTGGCAATAAGACTATTGTAAATAATTTAGTTAAAAAAGGAGGGACTTTATTAGACGAATACAATGAGGAGGCAGAGCCGGGATTCGATTCATATTTAGATCCCAATAATTATATGGAGGAAAATTATTCGTCTGGCAATTTAGAGGAGCTTGATATGTCAGATATCGAACACATCCGGGATGATGTAAGTGATGAAGTTTTATCAGATGAAGAGCTGGATTCTATTGTAGAAAAGCTAAAAACCAAACACCAAATTGAAGATGAGATAGGACAAAATTTAACAGTACGGCACAATAATGATTTGGAAGATGATTTGCTGGATAGCAAAGCAGATGAATAATGTGTCGCACCATAATTAGAGTTAATGGAAAGAATTATTAAATGAATTTATTAAATAAATAGGGCAAACACACAACACAAGTTTCTTAAAATATTAAGGGAAGGAATTACTAAGGGAATCAAGAACATCCTCCTTAGCCCCCAACAGTAAAAACACTTTCTTGAGTCCCGCTTACCTTGATTACCAGGGTAAATAGGAATACCCTTCCCTTTCATTTTATCATTTAGGTTAGTGTTAACACTAAATCTCGCCCTGGAAACAATCAATATTCTAATTGCAACGAATATAGATTAATAATATTCATAGTTTCAAAAGATATACGTAGGTCAGGACAATGTCCTGACTTACGCAACATCTATTTTTGTATAATCAATTTATGGGATAATAATTTAATGGCGGAAGAAAAAACCATAAGTTAGCTTAAGACATTTAAAATATTTTTGAATACAAATCCAACCGCTGCTGTTTATTTCAACATACCCGTTTGCAATGTATGTAAAGCATTAAAACCGAATTTCAAGGAATTGTTGACTGATGAATTTCCGAAGATTAGTTTTGCTTATGTTAATGTATTAGATATAAAAGAACTTACAGCACAAAATTCTGTTTTTACAGTTCCAATAATCGTATTCTTTTTTGATGGGAAAGAATTATTTTGAAAATCCAGGAACATTAATCTCTCAGAATTAGCAGTTAAATTATAACGACCCCATTCACTTTGTTTGGATTTAGAATGACATATTATACGACGAGTATTAAAGTTTAACCACAAAGTTTTTATATTCAAAAGAGAAAACAATGAAATTTCCTATTATAATTGTAACCGTCCTTATTTCTCTAAGCCTAATAGCCTGTGATGTTGAAGATTTTTTAAATGAACCACCAGATGGAAAAATTACAGCGAAGGAAAAACTTGGTGAGGTAATAAACAAAGTCAGAAGTGATTTTTCACAAGATGCACAACTTGCATCAATATATGGAAGAGAGGTCAGTACGGATGGTAAGATTGATTTGCTTAACACCACATCTTTTAATGCCTTTATTTATGTAGTGCAATCGGACTCTCTTCAGTCGAATGAATTTTATGTGCCTGTTTTTATGGCGGGACCGGTAAAATCCCCGGTAAATTTTGAGACAATGCTTTCGTTTATAAAGAGTCCAACTGCAAAAAATGTAATGGAAACAGTTTTTGGTACTTTGGCAGCCGTTTCGATCGATCCATCAGCAAGTTATAGTGATAGCCCGGAAGTTTTAAACATTTTATTGCCCAGGGCAGATGTAACAGCATTCAGGAATATAAACCCAACATCAATGATCGATATGTTCCTTGTGCCGGGTAAATCTATTGACAGCGCCAATGTTATTAATTCTGCGGATTGGATTGTGAATTTTATTCTGATACAAGTTCAATAGTTCTGTGGATAAATTCAGCAAGCGGGGCGGTAAAAAACCTCTCAGAACTTTGATATTACGTCGTCCGAAACCTTGTTAAGGATCTCAAAGAAAAATAATAAAGAATTCGATTCCGAAATCTTTCGGGGTGAGGTAATTTCCCCCCACTAATTTATTATTTCAATACTACCCTCCTTGGGAATTTTTATCTCATAAACTTTTTTCTTCTTATTATTAAGTTTGTTATCCCGCAGCCATGGGTTATACAATTTTAATGTTCTATAATTTATACCCAAGGAAGCAGCATGATCAGCAAAATCACTGACTGAACTATCAAGCACTTCGGTATGATATTTTAACGGTGCGTACATTTCGTCTGCTGTAATATCAAAACCGTATTGTTCAGGAACTTTAAATATTTCTTTAAACGCCATTATTCTTGAAACATATCTTGAGGTTTCGGCACTAAGAACCATATTATAATATTGATTTGATTTCTGTCTTTCAATTTGTTTTTGCATTCCGTCAATACCCATGTTATAAGAACCAGCAGCCATCATCCAGCTTCCAAACAAATCATGTGCTTCCTGTAAATATTTACATGCTGCTTCAGTAGATTTTTCAACGTGATATCTTTCGTCAATCTGGCTGTTAATTTCTAATCCGTACCTCTGTCCCGTTTCTTTTAAAAATTGCCAGAAACCAGTTGCCCCGGCAGGTGATATTACGTTCTCCATATTGCTTTCGGCAACACATAAGAATTTGAAGTCATCCGGAATGTTGTTTTTCTTTAAAATAGGTTCGATTACCGGAAACCAGCGGTTCGCTCTTTTTAATGCAAGTATTGTTGAAGAATGAAAATAAGTATTCACAATAAATTCACGATCAATGCGTTCATAAACGTCAAAATTTTCTAATGGTACCCGCTCACCTGCAAATTCCATATAATCGGGTATTCGCGGCGATATTATTTTGTATCCTTGCGGGAATTGTTCATCAGGATTATAATTTGAACCTGCTAACAGATCATTAGGCAAAAATATACTTGCAGAAAGAATGCACGCCACTAATGTGAGTGTAACCCCAAGGAAGAAATAAAATGATTTTGAATTTATAGTTCTCATGTTAAAATACCTTTAATAAATTTTCATTAAGAATTATTTTAAGAAGTGCAAGTATATATGAATTTATATTAAAAAGTAAAAGCCACTTGAGCGGAATGAAGAAAAGATAATTTTTTGTTATTAATGCCGGTGACAATATTGGTGGTTATGATGCCAGTCCCTGCAACGGTTTGCATGTTTCACACACAAAAGAAATCGGAAGATTTAAGATTACCTCAACAAATTATAATGATAGTATAGTGAGAATTAGATTTAAATTATTTGATGAATGAAAAATGTTTTAATATGTCTTCGGGCTTAACGAGGCTGTGTGAAAATAAAGAAATCACATTAACCCACGATTTCAATCGTGAGAATTTAGGCAAAAATCAAACTGTGTTTTTAACCGTTTCTCCCGTAGGGATGCCTTTGGCAAACGGTTTTAACAATATTCACACAACCTCTTAACGGGCGTAGTTTGCAATGGATTATAAAATAGTGTTGAGCGAGATTCCTTCTGCTACTCTATTAAGATCGATAAAACCCAAGCTTAAATTTTTAAGAAAGATAAAAACGAAGTGAGGAATTTTTCAACTATTTCAACAGCATAGTTTAATTGTTTTCAGGCGGAATCCATTTTAATTCTTTCTGCCTGAGACCAATACTTCAATTGTTGACTAACCACACTAACAATTTCCTTTTCAATTTCGGTTTTAACAAATTCTAAATACTCTTTAGAAATACCAGTCATTTTTTCTTGCTCATTAATCCAGTAAGATTCAAAATCTGAAATTATATTATTCACCTCGTCATCAACTTTCATAAGGATGTTACTTAAAGAAATTGAGTATTCATTCAGAGCATCGGAAATTCCCTTATTATGTTCCAACTCAAAATAATGATGTTCAATTAGCTGTTTTACTTCGTTTTTATTCATACTCAGTTCCATTTCGTTTTATTAAAACGTAAGGCAGAAATCGTACCAAAGAAACAGGGGATACATAAGCAGAATATGTAAATAATCAACTCTCCGTTCTGTAATTTTGTCTTTTTTGATCGTCAAAATTGTCAGGAGTTATTGACTCCGGCAACAATCCGGAGAAATTACTTTCCTATTTTTTTCAAAATCTCTTCCATCTGATCCATCACCCTGTTCATCTTTTGCATTGTAAGAGCAACCGGCTCTGGGGACATTGGATCGATTCCTGCATCCTTGATTAATTCGGGTGAGTATTTAGAACCGCCGCCTTTAAGAATGTTGTAGTATGCATCAACTGCGGGCTGTCCCTGCTCGTTCATCTTTTCAACTAATGCTGTTCCGTAAATCAATGATGTTGCATACTGAAATACATAATAATTGTATCCTAAAAAGTGAGGGATGTAAGACCATTCATACTGAATATAATCATCAACAATACAATGCCCGTCTTCGTGTCCGTAATATCTTTTTACTATATCGTAGTAAATTGCACACATATCATCACCGGTTAGCGGTTCACCGGCTTCAACTTTTTTATGAATTTCCCATTCAAACTCAGCAAAAGACGTTTGGCGGAAAATAGTTGTTCTTAAAAGCTCCAGGTAGCTGCCAAGAATGTACAATACTTCTTCATCGCTTTTTGCATTCTTAACCATATAATCATTCAAGAGATTTTCATTAACAGTTGAAGCGATCTCTGCAACAAACGTTGCATAATCTGCTTTTGCAAAGGGCTGGGTTTTATTGGAGAAATAACTGTGCATTGTGTGCCCCAGCTCGTGTGCAAGCGTTGAGACAGAAAGAAAGTCATCCGTCCAATTCATTAAAATGTAGGGATGAACATCATATGCACCACCGTTAGAGTAAGCGCCACTTCTCTTTCCAACAGTAGGCATATAATCAATCCATCTGTCATCATAAGCTTTTTGAAGGACTGTTACATATTCTTCACCTAATGGTTTTAGTGCATTGAGAAGAATGTTTTGCCCTTCTTCCACAGTAAAGCTCATATCAACTTTTTCAACTAAAGGAACATAAAGATCATAGTAATGCAGCTCATCCAACCCAAGCATTCTTTTCTTTAAATCTAATGCGCGGTGAAGAGTTGGAAGATTATTATTTACCTGCTCGATTAAAGTTGAGTAGATTTCCGTAGGAAGGTTATCAGAATTTAATGATGCCTCTAATGATGATTTATATTTCCTGTTCTTTGCATAAACCCAATCCTTTTTTACTTTTCCACTAAGATTTGCACCAAGCATATTCTTAAAATCACCATAGCTTTCAAAGAGAGCTTTCATTACCTTTTCCCTGTCTTCCCTGTTTTCAGCAGCACGGTATTTTGTATAAACTGATGAAGTTAGCTCAACTTCCTCCCCGGTTGAAAGAGTAACTTTAGGGAATGGCTTTTCAGCATTGTTAAATATGCTGTAAACTTCATTCTGGTTTCCGGCTATCAATCCAAAGCTTGCAAGTATTTTTTCTTCAGCTTCTGTAAGTGTATGCTCGCGTAATCTTTGTATGTTGTCTATGTACATATCGAAGTCATTTTTCAGTTCTGGTTTTTCGTTAAAGAACTGATCGATTTTCTCCTTTGGAATTTTAAGAATTTCCGGTTCGAAGAAAGCAGTCACTTCCCCCAACTTTGTTTCGAGCGTCCTCATCTGCTGCATTATTGCCTGATTCTCATTAAGATTTTCGTTGCTGAGGTTACCTGCATAAACCCATGCTCTCCAGAGAGTTTTTGTAAGATCGTTACCGGTTTTAAGTGCTTTGTAAAGAGCATCTGCACTTTCACTTAGTTTACCATTAAACTCTGCAAGCATTTCTACATTTGCATTCAGCATATCTACATCTGCCTGCCATGCATCAACTGTCGGATAGATATCTGCAAGATTCCATTTGTATTTTTCGGGAATGTCTTTTCTTTCAAAAGTTTGTGAGAAAGAGGGTATCAATGTTATGCAAACAAAAACCAGTATAAAAAGAATTTTTATTTTATTCATTTTTTCACCTGATGTTTAACAAATAATGAGAATTATTGATAAACAAAATTAAGAAGAATGTTTACGATATCCTCAACCAATTAGTTAGATGGTTATTATAAACAGGGGAAGGTAAGGCGGGTATTTTTGTTTTAGTCAAGAGAGAATTTCTTCTTATATTTCATATTCTGAAAAACGAATATTTAACAACAGCTAAAAGGGTAAGCAGGATGAAATTTATTATCACAATTCTTTTTATATCAGGGTTAGTATTGAGCGGATGCGATAATCAAAATGATAGCAAGCCCGAGGGACCTTATTTAGTCAAAGAACAAATTTCTAAATTTGTACCAACGGAGCTTAAATACAATGTAAGATCGCTTGATGAAAGACAAAAAATAGTTGTTGAAAAACTTTACCAGGCATCTAAAATTATGGATAGGATCTTTCTCGACCAGGTTTATTCAAAAAACAAACAAATTAAAGCCGATCTGATGGCAAAGGATAAAGAAGAAGCAAATGATCAACTTGAATTGTTTAACATTATGTTCGGTCCGTTTGATAGACTGGAACACGAAAGACCATTTATCGGTATAGAAGAAAAGCCCTTAGGTGCAAATTTCTATCCGGAAGATCTGTCAAAAAAGGAATTTGAGAACTGGATCAAAAACCATCCGGAAGATGAAAGCGCTTTCACTTCTGAGTTTACAGTTATTAGAAGAGATCGTGAAAAACTGGTTGCAATTCCTTACAGTGAATTCTATAAAGATGATTTAACCAAAGCAGCAAAGCTTCTTCTAAAAGCTGCGGAGTATACGGATAATGTCTCACTAAAAAAATATCTTCAATCAAGGGCAGATGCTTTCCTTAGTAATGATTATTACCAGAGCGACATGGATTGGATGGATTTAAGTGATAATGATATTGAAATAGTGATTGGACCTTACGAAGTATATGAAGACAGATTGTTCAACTACAAAACATCCTTCGAAAGTTTTTTAACTATAAAAGATCGGGCTGAAAGTAAAAAGCTTGATGTGTTTAAAAAATATCTCAAAGACATGGAAATTCACCTTCCGATCCCCGATGAACATAAAAATTTTGAACGTGGTTCCGAATCACCATTGGCTGTTGTGAATGAAATTTTTACTGCCGGTGATACAAAAGCAGGTATACAAACTATAGCCTTTAACCTGCCGAATGATGAACGAGTTCGAAAGGCAAAGGGATCAAAAAAAGTTATGCTGAAAAACATAATAGAAGCCAAGTTTAAAACACTGTTAAAACCAATAGCAGAAATAGTACTTGTTCCCGATCAACTTAAGTATGTTTCATTTGATGCTTTCTTTAACCACTCTCTTATGCATGAAATGTCTCACGGAATCGGTCCGGGGTTTATTACCGTTGATGGAAGAGATACGGAAGTAAAAAAAGAGCTGAAAGAAACTTATTCTACTTTGGAAGAGTGTAAGGCTGATATTCTGGGTACATACAACAATATATTTATGATAAAAAAAGGGGTCTTCCCAAAAGAATTTGAGAACGAAGTATGGGCAACATTTCTTGCAGGGGCTTTTCGCTCGATGAGATTCGGAATTAACGAAGCACACGGCGGCGGGAATGCAATAATTTATAATTTCCTGATAGAAAAAGGTGGCTTTGAATATGATAAATCAACCCGGAAAGTAAAAGTTAATTTTGAAAAGGCTTATAACGTGCTGGAAGAACTTGCTAACAAGCTGCTTATGATACAGGCGGAAGGTAATTATCAAGGCGCAAAGGATCTGATTAAAAAATATGTTGTTCAATCCCCCTCAATGAAAACATTATTAGCTGAACTATCTGATCTTCCGGTTGATATAAAACCTGTTTATGAAATTGAGAAGATGTATGAGTAACTTTAGATATGACAGATTTTCAAAATCTGTCATATCTCTTACATTGTCGATGATATCGACATGTTATCAAAACGTGTCGATATTACTGTGATTTTTCGACACGTTCCTTGGATATGTCGATAATTCAAGTTAAATTTCAGCAAAAAAACAGCTGAATAATGATGAATCGAAACAGACCATACAATGATCTCCCTCTTCTCCCACCTAAAGTTGAACTCGAAAACAGTGAAATTCTGAAAGCTGCAATAGATGCAAATAAAGCATTAGCGGAGCTTAAAGGAATTGCAAGGACAATTCCTAATCAGGCAATTTTGATAAATACCCTTCCATTGCAGGAGGCAAGATCGAGTTCTGAAATTGAGAATGTTTTAACAACGAATGATCAATTATATGAAGCACTTGCAGCAAAAACGGATGAGTATGATTCGCAAACAAAAGAGGTATTACGTTATAAAGAAGCTTTGTGGGAAGGTTACAATAAGTTAAAAGGAAATAACCTGTTAACGATAAATCTTTTTATAGATATTTTTCAAAAAATAAAGAAGACAACAGCAGGAATTCGTAATACACCGGGAACGAAAATCACAACCTCTGCTGGAGAAGTAATTTACACACCACCCGAAGGAGAAAACGTAATAAGAGAAAAACTTTCTAATCTTGAAAACTACATCCACAATGACAGCGACAGAACTGATCCGTTAATAAAACTTGCTGTAATTCATTATCAGTTTGAGGCGATTCATCCATTCACAGATGGCAACGGAAGAACAGGTAGAATTATTAATATACTATACCTTCTACAGCAAAAACTATTAGACCTGCCAGTTATTTATTTAAGCAGGTACATTACAGAGAATAAAAGCGGTTACTATTTGCTATTAAGAATAGTTACAGAAAAAAACGAATGGACCCCCTGGATATTGTATATGCTTAATGGAATGAGTTCTACAGCTAAAAATACAGCTGTTAAGATTACAGAAATAAAAGTTTTGCTTGAAAACACTTTGATAGATATGAAGCAAAAATTGCCTGGTAGAATTTATTCTAAAGAATTAATTGAACTACTATTTACTCAGCCCTACTGCAAGGTTGAATTTGTTGTTAATGCAGGAATAGCCAAAAGACAAACCGCGGCAGAATATCTTAAAGAGATTGAAAAGACCGGATTGTTAAAAAGCAAAAAGGTTGGGAAGGAAGTACTATACCTTAATCTTCCCTTGTTTGAATTATTGAAAAGCTGACATTAAAAAAAATTACTTTAAATTAAATTTTATATTATTGATATAGAACCGATGTCTGAAATTGAGAAGATGTATAAGTAAGTTGAACCAATCCCATGCGAAGTTGAAGATAAATCCACCACTATAGTCCTCTGCGGGGAGGTGATTTTTTATTTTTACAATATCTAATGTTAGTGAGGATTTTCCTAAATTTGCAATCCTTTATTTAAACAATGAGAGATAATTTGGAAGAAAAAACAAATACTTTAGAGAATAAATATTCAGAAGACGTTCAGGTAGTAGAAAAGAACGGACGCGAATTTATAATTGTTGGTACTGCTCATATTTCCCGCCAATCTGCAGATTTGGTTAAGGAGGTAATAATTAGAGAAATGCCCGATACGGTTTGTATTGAGTTGGATGAAAAAAGATACAAGGCATTATCGGAAAAAAACAGGTGGGAAAATCTTGACCTGAAAACTATCATAAAAGAAAAACAACTAAGCACATTACTGATGAACCTTGTTCTTGCATCTTACCAGAAAAAGCTGGGTGAGAAACTTGGCGTAACACCCGGAACAGAATTGCTTGAAGCTGCCAATACAGCGAAGGAACTAAATCTTCCAATAGAACTTTGCGACAGAGAAGTTAGAATAACACTTCGCCGTTCGTGGAACTTGATGAGTTTATGGCAGAAAATAAAATTCTTAACTGGCAGTCTGGCGGGCTTATTCGAAAAGCAAGAACTAACTGAAGAAAAACTTGCAGAGCTTAGAAGTAAAGATGTTCTTTCGGAAATGATGGAAGAGCTTGGAAAAGCAATGCCCGTGCTTAAAAGAGTGTTGATCGATGAACGCGATACATATCTTGCCGAAAAAATGAAGCGAGCCGAAGGCAAAAAAATTGTTGCGGTTGTTGGTGCAGGACATGTAAAGGGAATTATCAATCACCTTGAAAATGATATAAATGTTGACCTTTCTGAAATAGAGGAAATCCCGAAATCAGCTCCGGTTGTAAAAATAATTGGTTGGGGAATTCCGGCAATTATTATAGCTTCGATTACCTACATTGGATATAGTAAAGGACTTACCGAAGCAGGGGACAATGCTTTGTTCTGGTTTCTTGCCAACGGCATACCAAGCGCTATCGGTGCTTTAATTGCTCTTGCTCATCCGTACACTATTATAGCATCATTTCTTGCAGCGCCCTTTACAAGCTTAACACCGGTTATAGGGGCTGGTTATGTTGCAGCGTTTGTACAAGTTTATTTTCAGCCGCCGGTTGTGAAGGAATTTGAGAGCGTGATGACTGATTTTAATAAACCAAAAAAATGGTGGAAGAATAAACTGCTTAAAGTTTTTCTGGTGTTTATTCTTGCAAGTCTCGGAAGTGTACTTGGAACTTATATTGGGTTCTTCGAAATAGTCTCAAACGTTATCAATTAAATTGGAACGAGCAAATAAAAACACTTACATACAATCCAAGGAATGGCTTTGGCAAAGGGACTGATTCTGCTTGTGAAATTAGGATGTGTATGATTGTATGGATGTATGTGAAATTATTGATAAAGAATTATTAAATACTGAGGACATTTACAAAGAATGGTTTGATAAATATGATCAGCTTCATTACTCACAACCATACAACCATACATTCATAAGTATCTACGGCTGAAATTAGAATTATAAACTGATGAAATTAAGCATACTCGATCAATCCCCGGTAGTTACGGGTACTTCCTACGAAGAAGCAATTAACCGGACATTAAAATTAGCACAGGAGGCTGATAAGCTTGGCTACCACCGGTTTTGGGTTTCCGAACATCATAACACAAAATCATTTGCATCTGCAAGCCCCGAAATTCTTTTAACAAGAATCGCATCGTTAACAAATAATATTCGTGTTGGCTCGGGTGGAGTTCTTCTTACTCATTATTCACCACTCAAAGTAGCTGAACAGTTTTGTATGCTGGAAAATTTATTCCCGGGAAGAATTGATCTGGGAATTGGAAGGGCAGGTGGCGGTGATGCATTTACAAATCGTTCACTAAATCCAAATATGTTAAATGATGATGAAACGTTCAATAAGTATAATGAATTGATCTCTTACTTAGAACAAACAACAACTCTTAACAAAAGAGTTAAAGCTGTCCCGCAAATAAATTCTATTCCGGAATTATGGGTGCTTGGCACATCACCTGCAAGTGCTTTATATGCTGCTGAACGAGGATTGCCCTATTCATTCGGCAGCTTTATTAATGATGAGCAGTGTATTAATTCAATGCAAATGTATCATCAGAAATTTACTCCATCAAAATATCTTGCTAAACCTTATGTTAATCATGCTGTGTATGTCATCTGTGCTGAAACAAATGATGATGCGATCAGAATTTCGAGATCGTCAGAGCTATGGTTTATAAAAACCTTTATTAGAAAAGAGGATGTTCCGTTTCCTAAATTTGAAGAGGCAGTAAATACTGTTTACTCCCCGCAAGAAGAGATGGCTTTAGATTTCAGAAGAAAAGGGACTATTATTGGAGACACAGATAAAGTGAAATCCGATCTGGAAAAGTTAGCTGAAAAACTGGCAGTTAATGAATTTACAATCGTAACAATTACGGATAGATTTGAGGACAGACTAACATCCTACCGGCTTTTAGCGACGGCATTTAATTTACACAAGGAGGAGTATTAAATTTTATTAACTGACTGCTTTATTTTATTTCATTTAGAAACTTTATCTTAACTTAAGTAAGGATTCACTTTTCAATTTCATTACTGAATCAAACAAAAGGAAATTCTATGCTCAAAAGAATTAACTACTCTCTCTTTTTTGTAATTATAATATTTGGACATTCTTTTACCCAGGATGAAGGAATTTATGTTCCGCCGCAGGTAAAAAAACTTTATAATAATGAAACACGATCATGGGATGGTAAACCCGGCGCAGATTATTGGCAAAATAGCTCAGATTACATTTTAAAGGTTGAGCTAGACCCTGAATCGGGATTGGTATCCGGTAAAGGAGAGATTATTTATTATAATAACAGTCCCGACACACTAAGCAAAATAGTTATACGATTATACCAGAATATTTTTAAAGCATCAACACCGCGTGATCGTGGAATTAAGCCGGAAGCATTTACGGAGGGCATCGAACTGGAACAACTGGTAGTAAACGGGGAGGAGTTAGATCCCGATACGGCAGGTCATAACTCTTACACAAATTATTATCTGAAAATGCCGGTTCCTGCTTTACCACAAAGTAAGACTGAGATACAAATAGCATGGAATTTCAAACTATCGACCAAAACATTACGAATGGGAAAGTACAGAGAGGGCGGATTTTTTATTGCATATTGGTATCCGCAGATTGCTGTGTATGACGATGTTGATGGCTGGGACATAACAGAGTATACGGGTTCTGTTGAGTTTTATAATGACTTTAATAATTATGAGGTTGAGATAACAGTACCCGAAAACTATTTAGTTAGAGCTACAGGCGATATGCTAAATGCTCATGAAATTCTTAAACCGAAAATTTATAGTAAATATATTAAGGCGTTAGAATCAGATTCGGTTATTAGAATAATTACTGTTGATGATCTTGATGATGGAGAAATAACACGCGATGATGATAACACATGGAAGTATTCAGCAAAAAAAGTATCAGACTTCACCTTTGCCTGTGTAAAAAATTATCTTTGGGATGGTGTGAGTGTAATTGTTGATGACGAGACGGGCAGAAGAACATTTGTAGATGTTCTTTATAGAGAAGAAGATGCAAACTACAATGAGGGTGCGTATCTGTCAAAACTTGTTGTTGAAGATCTTTCAAAAAATTTTCCTGGTTGGCCTTTTCCTTATTCACATATGACAACTTTCTGTAACGGAGGCAAAAGGGGTGGCGGTATGGAAAGCCCGATGATGGCAGTTGATGGGACTCACTCAAACAGAACTTATTTGCTTAGCCTTTTTTACCATGAAATTGCTCATACATATTTTCCGTTTTATATGGGAATAAACGAACGAAAATATGCCTGGATGGATGAAGGCTGGGCAACATTCTTACCAAAAGAATTAACACATAAAATTGATTCGAGTTACAGCCATTACAGGATACCTAAATACAGATACAATGCAGTATTAGGAAAAGAGAATGACATTCCTCTTATGCTTTTATCAAGATCAGTAAAAGGAATTCCTCTTTATGCAATTAACTATGGAAGAGCATTCTTTGCTTATGCTGCATTGGAAGAATTGTTGGGCAGGGATCTTTTTAAAAAAGCAATGAAAGAATATATTAGCAGATGGCATAACAAACATCCCTTACCATACGATTTCTTTTTTACGTTTAATGATGCATCTGGTGAAGACCTTGGCTGGTTCTGGAAACCGTGGTTTTATGAATTTGGCTATTGTGATTTGGGATTAGAACAGAACGATGAAGGGGATTTTATTGTGAAGATGATAGGTAATCAGCCGGTACCAGTAGAAATTAAAGTTGTTTACGATGATGGAGAGGAACAGATTATTAAAGAGAGTACAAGGATTTGGAAAGATGGAAACAAAGAATTTGTCCTGGATATTGATAAGAATAAAAAGGTTTCATCAATTAAAATTAATGTTGAAAAAATCCCGGATTATAATTCAGATAATAATAATTTAGAATTTGCACGCTAAAATTAAAATTTTCAAATAAAAAAGGCCGGACTAAATCCGGCCAGCGTATTTTCTACACTCAGCTTTAAGAATTAGCCAAGATAAGCTTTCAATTTGTAACTTCTTTTTGAATGCCTCAGATTTCTTAATGCTTTTTCTTTTATCTGTCTTACACGTTCTCTGGTAAGATTGAATCTTTCTCCAATCTCCTCAAGTGTAGCAGAGTGATCTCCATCGATACCGAAATAAAGTTTAATAACTTCGGCTTCTCTTTCGGTAAGAGAAGATAGAACATTAGTTACCTCATCCTTAAGAGATTCTTTCATCAGATCTTTATCCGGCAGTGGCTGATGCTCGTTTGGAAGCACATCCATCAGACTGTTTTTATTCTCATCACCTGCTTTTAAAGGAGCATCCATTGAAATATGACGACCTGATATCTGAAGAGCATATGCAACCTCATCGGTTGTCATATCAAGAATTTTAGCTAACTCTTCAGTAGTAGGTTTTCTTTCGAATTCCTGTTCCAGGTCTCTGAAAGCTTTGCTGATCTTTGTAAGATTACCCACACGGTTTAAAGGTAATCGAACCACTCTTGATTGATCGGCTATTGCTTGCATAATGGACTGTCTTACCCACCATACGGCGTAGGATATAAATTTAAAACCTCTGGTTTCATCAAATCGCTGAGCAGCTTTAATCAAGCCGATGTTACCTTCATTAATAAGATCACCAAGTGATAAGCCCTGGTTTTGAAATTGTTTTGCAACTGAGACAACGAATCTCAAGTTTGCCTTTACTAATTTTTCCTTGGCTACTTCATCACCCTTCTTGATTCTAATAGCTAACTCAATTTCCTCTTCGGGGATTAATAGATCAACCTTACCTATTTCCTGTAGATACTGATCTAATGATTTACTTTCGCGGTTAGTAAATTGCTTTGTTATCTTCAACCTGACAACTCCCTATTTTAAAGGTTAATAAAAAAAGTTGGTTAAATTTTATCTGTGTGAAATCTTCTGCGGTTCCTAAACATAAAACATGTAATATAATAAAAACATGTGATGATTGTAAGATAAAAAGGATTCCCAAGCTGCAATTCAAATTTTTCTCCGGAAACGGGGAAATTAATTCTTCTGTAGCCTAAGCCCACTAATTTTTCCCTCAAAACGAGGGATTGCTTCTCTTCACTGTATACCAGAAACATGTTTTTCAACTTTACTTTTGGGTTTAGACGCAGGAAATCAATTATTTCTTCCTGATTTGCATACCCGCTGAGCTGTATCTTCAAATTTGCACCCTCAAAAAATATAATATCTGGCTATAATATAGAAGATTTTATGAAAGATGCTATAATATTGTTAAAAAAAACTCAACTGATCAGACTCTACAATTGAATCAAATGATTTACCAAGCAATCCAAGAACAGAATTTGCAATTGGTTTAAGCTGCTTTTCGATATAATGTTGGTAATCAATATCATTGTGTTTGAGTTCTATCGGTACGGGTCCACGCTTGGTGATAACATAGTAAACTGTTCCGGTTGTTTCGCCAAGCATTCTTGCAGCCTTTACATGTTGGGGGACGTTTTTTGTGTAATCTTCAACATCTTTTCTCAAACGCTTTTTGTAAACAAGCTTTTCATCAAATTGCCCGCTCTTAACTCTTTCAACTAAATTTTTTATCCATTCATCAATTTCTTCATTATAAAACACGCGTGTGTATAGTTCAACCTGAAAATCTTTTGCAAGCCGTGTCCAATCAGACCGAACAAATTCCAATCCTATAAATTCGAGGGTTTCTTTACCATTACTAATTAACAATCCTGCATATCTTTTTTTTGCGCCAGCTTCACTTCCTCTTGCCAGTGTGATTATAAATTTTCTGTAATATTTTTCGAACTCTAATTCGAGATAAGATTCTAATCCATACTCTTTTTCTATACGGTTTTTCCAGTATTTATTTAATTCATCTGCTAAATTTTGCCCATGTATCCCGGCATTCTCTCCCTCGTTTTCTTTTAACTTAATGAAGAGGGAATCCGTATCACCATAAACTACATCATATCCCTGTTTTGCAAGATATTCTTTACTGCCCAAAAGAAGTTTGTGACCCGTGCCGGTGATTGCTGTTGGAAGGTGAGGGTGATAAAATCTACAGCCGAAAGAGCCCATTACACCGTAAAAACTATTCATTAAAATTTTTATTGCCTGAGATAGTTGTTCATCTTTTTTCTTTTTTGCTTTGTTTCTTTGCTCCATAAGTTGTGCAATAAAATCCGGCAGCAAATGCTGAGACGAAGAAAACTTATATCCATTCAATGTTTCAATTGTATCTTTGTCTGAAAGTAGTCTTGAAAGAGGATCAATCTTAAATGTGCGTATTATGGTTGGATACAAACTTTTAAAATCAAGTATAATAACATCATCATAAATTCCTGGCCGGGGTTCCATTACATAGCCGCCGGCAGCATGCTCGGTAGTTTCCAGATCTTTTACGTTTGGTGCAACATAACCTGCACGATGTAATCTTGGCAAATAGAAATGATCGAAAGCTGCGGTCATCATTCCCAATTGATCCATTAATAAACCTGAAAGTTGCGAGCGCTTAACCGACAGTCCTATTAGTCCGGATTTTCTGAATATATCTGTAACAAGTAAAGTATCTTTCAGATTATACTCCGCAAGAGTTTTCTTATCTTCTTTAAAAAGTCTCTCAATCTCTTCTACTTTATTTTTGTCTGAAGTTATAGACTTTCCCTTGGCAAGCATTTCCTGTGCTACGGTTTCCAAACGAAAATCTTCAAAGGTAAAGAATGATGAGCGAAGTGCTGTCGGACCATCAATTACAACTCTACCTGTTATAGATGCAAAATATCCGCGTGGTTTTCTTGTGCGGAGTGAAACCCTTCCTCCGGCTCTTGCAATATCAAATGGGATATGATGCTCATTACATTTGCTTTCTAAAAACATCAAATCAAAACCGATAACATGCCATCCAATAATAATATCAGGATCAATATCGTTAAACCATTTAATAAATTTCTGAAGTAGTTCTTTCTCGTCAGGAAAGGATAAAACATAATCCGGAAGTTCCTTTTCATCATTACTAATAATAAACACCCGTTTATTTTCTTCAGTATTTCCGCTGATATGAACCGCAATTGAATATAACTTACTATTATTTTCACCGGTTTCAATATCAAGCGATGCAATAACGAATTTTGGAGATACTTCGCACGGTTCAATTTTCGGATTTATGAATGTTGTAAGATTTCCCCGGTTGTTTGCATTGCCGGTAACTTTTATCTGTGCGTTGATAAACCTCTCCATCAGGTATCTTCTGACAGGATTTATATCCGATTCGTAATTTCTGATATTATTATTGTCTAGTTCATCTACGGATTTTCTTAAATCGCTTTGGGTGTTGAAATAGAGCGCATCAACAGGTTTACGATCAAAAGTACACATGCTAACTTCTTTGGGGCTATATGTGGTATTTATATTTATTAGGTCGGAATCTCGCTCTACGAAAAAAACAGGTTTATTGTTTGTAATATTAATTTCTACTGCACCATATTCTTTGGATGTACCAATAAAACGAAGAATATTACTTCCATTCCTATCCATCCATTCGCCGGTAAGGATAAAAACGTGTGCAGTATTTGTACTTTCTTCTTGCATTCTTCCTCGAAATTTTTCAATACCAAATGTTCAGACTATAGATTAATATCAATACTGATTTGTTAGTTTTCTGAAAGCCTCCTGAAGTTTTGTCGTTAAAATCCCGGGTTTTCGAGCATTAACAACCAAATTATTAATTTGAACAACCGGCGTAATTTCTTTAGTAGTGCTTGTTATAAAAAACTCATCAAACGATCTTAAATCTTCGGTGTTAATAAAATCTTCTTTAATTTCAATATCAAGTTTTTTACTTAGTTCCAATACAACCTTTCTTGTAATACCCGAAAGAATCAGGTTGGATTCAGGTGCAGTATAAAGACAATTATTTTTTACAGCAAAAAAATTGGTATTCGTTCCTTCTGTTATCATTCCGTTTCTGATTAGTATTGCTTCAATAGCTCCCGCCTCAACAGCTTTTTGATTTGCTAAAACAGCGGGTAAAAGCGAAATAGATTTAATATCACAACGCATCCATCTATTGTCCACATCGGTTATAACTTTCACACCATTTATAAGTTGTTCTTTATTTTCATTAAGATTTTGAGCAGTGATAAATATATTTGGCCCGGTTGATTCGTGAGGGAAACTATGCTTGCGAGGAAACTGGGTCCCCCTGGTTATCTGCAGGTAAATAACAGCACTATCTTTGATATCATTCTTTTTTATTAGCTGATAGATTATTCCTTCGAGTTTGATTGTATCTATGAATTTCATTTTTATCTCGTTAAGACTTTTGATTAATCTTTTAATATGATCATCGTACCTAAACAACTTACTGTTATAAGTGCGAATTCCTTCATACACCCCATCGGCAAATAGAAACCCGCGATCGAAGGGAGATAATTTAGCTTTTTCTACAAGTGTAAAATTGCCATTTAAGTAAACAGTCATCTATTCAGTAATTATTGATGCAAAACCTGTTTATAATTTAATGAATGCGTTAGAGATTTGACAGGGTATAATTAAGAGCATAAGTTGGAGTTGTAAAAATTTCTATGAGTTATTGCGTTCTGACAGCGACATAACACAAAATATTTTTTCCCTATTTTAACAACGATGTATAAATCAATAATTTTATGAATGTAGAAGATATTAGTGAATATTGTTTAAGCAAAAAGGGTACGTCGGAAGATTTTCCTTTTGATGAGGAGACGCTCGTATTTAAAGTAATGGGAAAAATGTTTGCACTGATTCCTTTGGAGAGAATTCCGCTGCAGATAAACTTAAAGTGTGAACCCGAACTTGCAGTTGAATTAAGAGAAAGGTACGAAGCAGTCCAACCCGGTTTTCATATGAATAAAAATCATTGGAATACCATTTGGGTTGATGGCACTTTGCGTAATGAATTAATTTATAAATGGATTGATGATTCTTATAATCTTGTTGTGAAGGGATTAAGAAAAACCGAGAAAGAAATATTACAGAACAAATAAATTATAATATAATTTTTATGGAAATAAGAAAACTAAAAGATAAAAAAGAGTGGAAGGAATTAATTAACCATTCTTCCAACGATCATGAAATTATTATTTACAAGCATAGTCCCATTTGTCCGTTAAGTCACTCGGCAAATTTAGTTTTAAAGGGTTGGTCAAAATCGCAGGTAAAAAAGAAGGACGAATTAAAAATATTTAAAATAAATGTGATTTTATCTAGAACACTTAGCGAAACCATTGAAAAAGATTTAAACATTACTCACCAATCCCCGCAGATAATATGGCTTGATAAAAATATAAAAGTAAAACATCACGCAAGTCATTATGATATTACTGAGGACGAACTAAATAAACAATTGTAACTTAGTTCATTTCTATTAAAGAATGTTATAATAAAAATGGGTAGAGTCAGTTAAAGTCAAAAACATAACTTATTTCTGTTCCTAACATATTATTTACCGCAAGTTGAATACCCTGTACATTTCTATATATCGGTATTAGAACAAAAACTCTCAAAGCAAAACTTCCTTCGTAATAGATTAAACCGGGTGTCAGATCTATATAAGTACCACCTGTACTTGGTAGGAATCTTCCGTTCCAGTAATCCTTCTCCGCAAATCTTCCCCTTAACTGTAAGTTTAATGCTAAAAAGTCCGTAAACACATAAGAGCCGTTTATAGAGGTAAGAAATTCGTCTCCGTAACGATAACTGTCTAAATTTACACCGGCATACCTGTAAAGAAAATTAGCATTGAAAGACATAGAAATTGAAGGTAAACCGTAAAGAAAATGACCCCATAGAAGTAAATCGGCAGCACCGGTACCGGGCTGCAGATCAATTGATAAACGGGTTCCGTTATTTTCTTCTTCAAAACTTCCGGTAGGTAATTTTGCACCCCCGCCAACTGCCAGACCAAGTGGTGATAAAATTGATGGTGTTATTAGCTCATACTTACCAAGAATTATAATATCACCGAGCCCATCGCCCTTGAACGTAATAACTTCGGAAGTGTTTGTTGCAATATTAGTTACAGTTGTTTCCCGTGTTCTGTTGGTGTATGGAAGAATAAACAATAGTGATACTTTTTTAACTAAACCGTATTCTATTTCTATATTAAAATTTGATACTGTTGATGTTCTATTTAAAGGATCATCAATTACTTCGGATGATTGGTAAGCAGTGTTTAATACATTATGTTGAAAAGTTACTGCGGTTGACAAAGTTTTAACCGGTAGGATACCTCTCTCGCCGCCGTTCGAGATTGAAGTACCAACTGTACAGCAGGCTTGTGAGAAAATGTGATTATTCAATAATAATAGAAGCAATACAAGTACAGATGAAAAGCTTATCATTTTCAGAGTGTGACTTCTACATTTATACTGCCTTTAACAGTTGACCCCCTTGAATCTTTTACAACAATGTTTATTGTATTTATTCCAACACAACAGAAAGCCGCGGTATACCTTACTTGTTTACCACTACCAATGATATCTCCAAGCGCAACTGCCCAGGAATAAGAAAGATTATCACCATCAGGGTCTGTTGCATCCACAGTTATCGTAGTACTGGTCCCAACCCTGATAGATAACAGATTTGCTGTAATGCTGTTAATAACCGGATTGTTATTCCCATCAACATTCGCTTCAACGGAAGTAGGCTGAACACAACCATATACAAATATTGATAAAACTGAAAAAGCGATTAGAATTTTCATTTTATGTATAATCTTAAAAGTATTCAATAAATTATTTAGATATAATTATTATAGACAATATGCCCAAACGATAAAAGGGAAAATTAATTCCTGTTAAAATTGAATGTACTTTAAGGAATCCGGCAATAGTTAATTGTCTTCTTCCTGTCACATTTAAATAAGTAAGTAAAAATCTTTCTATATTGCTTTTCAATTTTTCTATTCTGGTACAATGAGCGAACTGCAAATAATACTTTATATTCTTGGCGGAAGTGCGGGTCTTTTTATCGGTGCCGAAGGATTGGTTAGAGGCAGCTCATCACTTGCTCTCAGGCTGGGGATATCTCCGTTAGTTGTTGGACTAACAGTAGTTGCATTTGCCACCAGCGGCCCGGAGTTGTTTGTTAGTGTAAAAGCTGCAATTGAAGGTAATCCCGGTATAGTTGTGGGAAATGTTGTAGGATCAAATATTTGCAATATCGCATTAATATTGGGTGTGGCAGCACTTATTTCGCCGATGCAAATTAAAACCCAGGTTGTTAGACGGGAGATCCCGATTCTTATTATTATTACCTTTATTTTTCTTCTTCTGTTTGTACTCCTGGATTTTACAATTTCCAGGATAACCGGAGTACTATTTGTTATCGGAATTATTGCTTATATAATTTTTGGTTATAAGTATGCATTAAATGAAAAGAGCAGTCTGGGGTTATCAAAAGAATTTGAAGAAAGCATTCCTAAAACTGCTTATAAAACTTGGCAAATAATATTATTAATGATTTTCGGTTTAGGCTTATTGGTTTTGGGATCGATTTTATTTGTTGATGGTGCTGTTGCTATTGCTGTTAAATTAGGTGTTAGTCAGGCAGTTATCGGGCTTACTATAGTTGCGCTTGGAACAAGTTTACCGGAATTAACAACTTCTATTGTGGCTTCCTTTAAAAATGAAAATGATATCGCAATAGGGAACGCAGTAGGCTCAAACGTTTTTAATATTCTCAGCATATTAGGGATTTCTTCAATTATAAATCCAATATCTAATTCCGGCATTACAATAATTGATCTTTCAATCATGATGTTCTTTACAATTCTAATTCTCCCTCTAAGCAAATCAAAATTTACACTAAGAAGATGGGAAGGGGCTGTACTTTTCGGTGGATATATTGCTTATATTATTTACTTAGCCCAAACTCAGTCAGTGTTTTAAGCCACTATTATAAGCTATAAAATTTTAATTTGTCTGGTTTTAAGTAGGATTTTGTTGGTGCAGAATCTAATCTGTACATCTATTTGTAGCTTATGTATGTTATAATGGTATCACAATTATTAAAAGAATGATTAAATTTTTAAAAATCCCCAAAATTAGAAAAACGAAATAAGGTGTTGACTTTGTGAATAATTTTTCAGACGTTAGTATTGCTTTAATAATTTACTAATAAAATCCGGAGGTAAATGAATTTTTTTTACTCTTTTCTAATTAAAAGTGTGTCAATTAGTAACACACTCTCCGAATAAGCTAAACTCTATTATAGCGTTTTTCATCAATGGAAAATACCATTAATAATTCCCAGTATTTTTTATCGGAGTTCAGTGCTTTTGTATTTTTAAAAATATGGAAGCTAATGTCTTGTTCTTATTACTGAGTGAAATAATTTGGCCACTAGTGAAATTAACTCAAATCATAAATAATCTAGGAGAGAGATATGAATTATAATTGCGACGAATTTCTATACATTGAAAACTTCCTATTATATTTTGGGCATAGGAAATTTCCAATCGATAATTCTAATATTTCAAACAATTTCAATTAAATTATTAAGAAGGAGGAATCATGAGAAAAGCTTACAATAACAGATTTTTCTCACTATTAATCGGTTTTAGTTTAATTCTTTCTGTAGCAAGCTGTGTAGATTTGGGCGTTGAGAATATTTCTCAAAGTTTAAACTTTTTCAGCCAGCTAAAATTTGTCAACTTAGTCCCGGGAAGTGGAACTGCCACAATAACTTTAGATGGGACGCAAATCGGCACTGCTGATCTGGGAAGTGAAACACCGGCTGCCGGACAACCCTTTCGCGAAGTTCCTGCTGGTTCTAAAACTTTAATAGTAGATTATTCAAATGGAGGAAGCGACACATTAAGAATTGTTACAGAAACCGATTTTAAGATGAGAATATATATAGTTGGAGATAGTTCGGGTAATTCTGTTGTAAAAAGTTTTCAAAGATATATCTTTCAGGTTAAAGGCAGTTCAAGTGGTCAATCTTTATTTCCATCAGATATGACACAAATTGCATTATTTAATGCTTCACCAGATGTAACTATAGATGAGGTTTCTATTCGTCGGGTAAGTGATAATAAGGATACGACCATCACTTTTGAAGAGCCTGTAGCCTATAAAAGTGGAGTTCCATATATCAAAATACCAGCAACTGCGACAGCTGATTATCAGTTGTTTGTTGTCCAGGGAGGAGTTACTCTGGCTACAATCTCTTTTTCTGCTGCTCCTCAGAATAGATATACAGCGGTTATCTATGACTATAGCAGCGACTTAAAGAATACTTTCTTTTTAGATGATTAGAAAAAAAAATAAAACTCTTAAGGAGGAAAATTATGTATAATAAGTTTTTTTCAATAGCGGTATCTGTCCTGCTAATAAGCTTTACGGCTTGGGCACAAACAGGAAAAATCACCGGGAAGGTCACAGATTTTGAAACCGGCGAGCCGCTAATTGGTGCCAACGTGCTTATTTTAAATACAAGCTATGGTGCTGCAACGAATGTAAACGGAGAATATATAATCTCCCTGGTACCACCCGGCAATTATGAGTTAAGAGCTACTTATATCGGTTATCAGCGTGTTACCATTCACAACATCAGAGTTGTTACAGGGCTCACCCGGACTGTAGATTTCTCTGTGCCTTCAGAAGCGATTGCGACAGAAGAAATTATAATAGTCGCAGAAAGGCCCCTGATTGAGAAAAGCTCTACTAATGCATTAAGAATAATTGATGCTCAATTTATTGAAACTTATCCCACCAGGGATCTTGCTGAAATAGTTGCACTTCAGCCTGGGGTTGTATTGCAGAACGATTTAATTACTATCCGTGGAAGCAGACCGGATGAAACCGGGTATTTATTAGAAGGCGCCGATGTCAGGAATGTCCTTAATACCGACGGTGGTTCTCTTATAACTGTAATACCAGACGCTATACAAGAGCTTCTTGTCCAGGCAGGTGGTTATAACGCAGAGTATGGAAATGCAAATGCGGGTATAATTCAAGCAGATCTAAAAACCGGTAAAACAACTTATCATCTTTCAGTACGGTTGGAGACGGATAATTTTGGTAATTACCAGGGTGACAAATTTTTAGGGACTCATTCATATGGCTATCAGAATTATGTTATAACTGCAAGCGGACCGCTTATAACAGATAGGGTAAAGTTATTCTTATCGGGAGAAAACTTTTTCATACGCGATTACAGACCGACGTTCTTTGCCTCTAACCCCACAGTGTTTTCTGACGGTGCTTTATTAGACACTTCAAAAATATTTGATACAGGTGCTCTGGGCGGTGATCCCACTGAATATCAGATTTTATCGTGGGATGGAGGTAATATACCGGGTAGGTTCCGGAATCGTTACACTTTTAACGGTACAGCTTTAATAGATCTGAAACCGGTAATTCTTAAGTTAGCGGGGGCTTTTACCTGGCGACAGCAAAGAAATAATACACCGGACATTATTCATATTTTTAACCAGGGAAGATTACCCTTAACAGATAACTCAAATTTGCTGTTGAATATGAAGGGAACATATATAATTGCTTCTAACATTTTTCTTGAAGGTATTGTTAACTTTTTGGACAGTCGCTCTAAAAGGTACGATCCTTTCTTTGAAGATGATTTGCTTGCCTATAGTGATAGTTTGAGGGGTGCCGAATTTGGCTGGAACTATGTTGATTACACAACCAGCCCGCTACCGTATGATTTCTATGGATTTCCCTTTACCAGACCCGGTGCGCTCATAACTGATGACCCTCAAATTGATAATACACCTTCATTTCAGTATTTGAAAAACCATAATAGTTATTTTGGAGGCTCGCTTGCTTTAACGGCACAATTGGAAGAGCATGAAATAAAAATGGGGGGCTCCTTTCAGCGTTGGACGAATCGACTTTATAGTGTGGATCGTTTAAGCTCGCTCTTATTTAGTATAAGACAAAAACCGGATGAATTACGCGATCCACAGTCTTTTACAGCATTTTTACAGGAGTTCAATTGGGAATCATTTACTAACTATGGATATGATTTATTTGGTAATGAGACCGATGAAGATCCTTATACCCCCAGACATCCAGTTTTTGCATCCGCTTATCTGCAGGATAAATTTGAAACTGGCGATTTAATTATTAATGCCGGTTTGAGGTTTGATTATATTGATATGGATAGTTGGTCGTTTGAGGATCCTACAGATCCTGAATTCGATGTAACTACTCATATACCGGTACTCTCTGATAAAAAGACTACGCATACTTTTATAACTCCTCGTTTAGGTTTTGCCTTCCCGGTTACAGACAGAACAGTTTTCCATATGCAGTATGGAAAGTTTGTTCAATCACCAAGTCTTGATGTTGCCTATACTGGAGTCCATGATGCAGCATCGCAGCTTATAGGTGGTTCTGCATTCTTAAATCCGATTGCCTACGACCCTGAACCTATCAGGACAACTCAATATGAAATCGGGTTCTCACAGCAATTTACCGATTTTGCTGCATTTGATATAACTGCATTTTATAAAGATATAAAAGGTCAATTGGTGTATGCTTTTCAGCCCACAGTTCCTGGTGGACAGGTATCTAGTTATCCGGTATATGAAAATCAGGATTTTGCCACTACAAAAGGTCTTGAATTCAGCTTAAAGATCAGAAGAATAAAAAGGATTAGAGCAGAGCTTAACTATACATTTTCAGATTCTAGAGGTACAAATTCTTTTGTAGCCAGCTCTTTTGGTTCTGTCCAGGTAAATAATAATGTTCCTACTATTATTATTCCTTTAGATTACGACCAAAATCACCGGGGATCCCTTTCGTTAGATTACAGATTCGAGAAGGATGATGGGGGTCCAATTCTTGAACGGTTGGGTATTAATCTCCTGTTTACTTTCAACAGTGGTCATCCTTTTACAATTGCAGCGCCAACTGGTCTTGGTCAAAGTCAAGCCTGGACCGGGGGAGTAATCGGTAGTGACACCAGACAAAGAAGACCAGCAGCACCTATGAACTCAACTACCACTCCTTGGGTTAATAAGCTTGACCTGCGTATCGATAAGACAGTACCGATTTTTGATGTGGATTTTAACTTCTATGTTTATGTACAGAATCTGTTCAATACCAGGAATGTTTTAAATGTGTATGACCAGACTGGAAATGGATTCGATGATGCATTCCTTACATCAGGCGAAGCACAAAATATTATTGCAGGTTCCAGGTTTACTCAGAGATTTGCGGATCTATACAATATCATTAATTTAGAGAACAGGCAGAGTTTCCAGAGCCTAAAAGGATTTGATGTATTTGGTCTACCCAGACAAATACGCTTTGGTGTTCTGGTTTTACTTGGCTTTTAATTATTTATCTCCCGGCAATCCCGACCAGTTTGCCGAAAGGCAGTCTTGGTCGGGACGGGATAAGGATAGAAACTAAAAACTTTTGGAGGTTATTAATATGAGAAAATTAAATAAAGCAAGCTTGTCAGGTATCCAACTGATAAGTCTAATTCTGGTTTTTTTGTTCTTTTTGATTTCTCCTTATCAAACTTATTCTAATTATAAGGGAAAAGATAAGGATAAGAATAAGATCCGGAGAGTGTTAGGTAAAACGCAAGGTGATGATCCTGTTACCACTCTTCTTAATATAAATAATATTACAATCTTTACTCAACCGGATGGATTTCATCCACCTATTTATGGGAACTCCTGGAGCTCTGCTTTTCCTAAAGGAACCGCCGGGGGTATATTTCAGGAAGGTATAGTTTGGGGAGGTTTGGTAAACGACGGACAAAGCCCGGTACTCAGGGTTGGCGGCAATACTTATGCTAGTGGCACTGTGTCACTAACTCCTAGCCATGATGGGGGTAAAAGAATCTATAGAGTTAGACCGGACTATAAAACTGCTGATTTAACCGATGATGCTGCGAACTTCTTTCATTTTCAAAATTTTCCGCTTGATGCCGGGCTGGTCTCGGAAGGAGAAATTCTAATACTACGGGACCAGTATGAAAAAGATTGGCTTGAATGGCCTGTAGATTTAGGTGCGCCTTATGATGATGTAGATAGTAATGGTGTTTACGACCCCAATGTTGATATTCCCGGAATTTCGGGCGCCTCCCAGACGATTTGGATTTACTATAACGATGCAATTGCCCCTAATATATACGGCTCGCCGCCAATTGGACTTGAAGTACAGGAAACTTACTGGGCATATTCAATTGCTAACCCGTTGGGTGATGCCATTTTTAAGAAAGTCAATATAGTTTACAAGGGAACTGAAAATACACCACCTAATGCCGAGATTGTTGATATGTATATTACACAATGGTCAGATCCGGACATTGGGCAATTTACCGATGACTTTGCAGGAGTTGATACTCTTTTGAATTTAGGTTATGCATACAGTTCAAGAACAACTGATGCTGTTTATTTAGGTTTAGGGTTAGCACCCCCTGCTTTAGGTTATGATTTTTTGCAGGGAGTATCCCAGTTTACTGGTAATCCTAATGATAGCGCCATTTTCAACCTTAAGTGGAGAAGAGGTTATAAGTATGTTCATCCGCCGGATAAGCCGATGACCACTTTCGTTTATTTTGCTGCAGGCGGAGCCTGGGGAGATCCCGATTTGCGGGATCCTTTAGGCACGCCACAATGGTATAACTTAATGAGAGGATTTCTCCCCAGACCTCCATATCCTCAAGGTCTACCATTTCCTGCAAATGTGGGCGGTACTTTAGCCGGGGGAGTTGGTACTTATCTGTTAAGTGGAGATCCTGTTACGGGAACCGGTTTAGTAGATGGTGTAGCAGAAGGTCCCGGCGATAGAAGAATCGTTTGTGTCCATGGTCCGTTTAATATGGCTTTAAATGATACTGCTGAAGTTGTAATTGCTCTGCTCGGCGGGATTGGCAGCAATAATTTAACCAGTATATCCGTTCTTAAATTTACAGACAGATTCGTACAATTTGCGTATGATAATTTGTTTGATCTACCTGTTTTCCCTTCACCATCTGCAACGCTTACCAATTTCGATGGGAACGTATTGTTAAACTGGGGTACAGATCCAGATGCTTATAACGAGTTAGAAAACGCATCTCCTAACGGCTATGACTTTCAGGGATATAACGTTTATCAATTACCAACTCCCTCTTCAAGTCTTTCAGATGCTGTAAAGATTGCAACCTTTGATTTGATTGATGAAATTACAGTAATTCTGGATGACCAGCTTGATATAGATACTGGTGAAATCCTTAAAGTACCGGTACAGGTGGGGAAAAACTCAGGAATTATAAGATTTATGGAAGTTACAACTGACGCTGTAAGGAATGAGCCGTTAAGAAATGGTTCTGAATACTATTTTGCTGTGACGGCTTACGGCTATAATCCAGATAAAACTCTTCCTTTCAACGCTCTGGAATCCTCTCCGGTTGTTATAACAGCTGTACCTCAATCAACAACACCGGGAGTGCGGTATAATAGTTCAGTAGGTGATACAATTGAAGTTATACATATCGGGGGTAGCGATGGTGCAGTTTATCCTATTGTAGTTGATCCATCTGCCGTTACTGGTAACAGCTATAAAGTTACTTTTCAGGAATCTGATGCAGGTTTAACTTGGACATTAACAGATGAAACAACTGGTACCGATTTATTATCAGACCAAACCAATGAATCAGGCGATGATACCTATGCTATCATTGATGGGATAATGATTAAAGTTCTAGGACCACCTGCTGGTATGAAAGATTGGGAAATACCTGAAGGAGAAAGAAGATTTACCTTTGCTAATGCTGATTTTGGATTTGAAGGATTTAATGGCGCTATTGGCTGGGGTAGTCCTTTTGGTGTCTTCGGTGGAGGTACAGAACCGGTTGCTGCATCAGAACTTTTTGATGTATTACTGAAGTTAGCAAGTGTTCCTGAAGATCCGCCTATAAATTATGAGCCCACATTTGATCCCGGTGATGTGAATATGTCTTACGGCTATAGATATGGCAGAGCATTTGCTAGCCCAATGACAAGGCCTGAATTTGACCAATATTATGTAAATACGTCTGCTACGGGGTACGAGTATCAGGCTTTTGAAAAAAACGTTCCCCTGTCCGCTTGGGATGTTTCCGATCCAGCAAACCCACGCCGTTTAGCAGTTGGTTTTCTGGAAAATAATCAGGAAGGAGATCTAGCCTTACCTGTTAATGAAGCAGGTGGTGGTTTGGTAGACGGAAAATGGTGGCCAGGTAGTCATACCCTTTTTGATAATGTTGCTGGCGGAGGACCGAGAGAATGGCTTTGGATATTTAACACTGATTATAGCGAGACTCCAAATTCGGATTTTCAGGTGGAGCCCATAGCTAACCCTGTTCCGGTAATGTGGTGGTTAACTGTCAATAGAAGAGGCAATCCCCCATTCTCACCAGGTGTTTCAGGTGAAGACCAGTTCTTAATATTGTCGAACAAGGTTAATACAACCGATGATTCATTTACATTTTCCGCTCCAACAGTTTCCCGAAGTATTGACGACGCTCTAGTGGATATTAAAAAAATAAATGTATTTCCAAATCCCTATTATGGATTCCATAGTCGGGAAGTGACCAGAGATGGTAAGTTTGTAACCTTTAGCCATCTGCCGCCAAAAGCTACCATAAGAATATTTGATTTAGCAGGGGTTCTGGTAAAAACAATTGAGAAGAACGATGCCTCTCAATTTATCAGATGGAACTTGCAAAATGATAATAACTTTCCGATTGCAAGCGGTATATATGTAGTTTATATTGATTTACCGGACCTTGGAACTTCCAAAATCCTGAAATTTGCTGTTGTTCAGGAAGAGCAAATATTGCGAGTATATTGATATTGAAATAGCACCCTGATTTTATCGGGGTGCTTTTATTAAAATTTAAATTTCATTTGGAGGAAATTATGATTCACTTTAACAGATTATTCTCTAGCTGGTTTAGGATGAGACTTCTTTTCATAATCCTGCTGGTGAGTATTTGTTCTTTTAGCAAAACGTTCGCAGGTGGGCAGGATCGCGCCGGGACTGCCGCTGCTCCGGAGTTAAGAATTCCTGTCGGAGGACAGTATTTAGCTCTGAATGGTTCTGCTGTTGCATATGCGTCCGGGTTGGAAGCAATATACTGGAACCCTGCGGGAGTTAATCTTACTGAAACAAATGCCAGTGCGATATTCTCTTTCAGGCAATATATAGCAGATATGGATATGAGCTACGCTGCGCTCAGCGGTAACTTTGGCGATTTCGGAACTATAGCAGTTTCATTTAGAAGCCTAAACATTGGCGACATCTCCGTTACTACCATTGAACAGCCGGACGGCACCGGCGAAATAATCAGTCCGACTTATTTCGTCCTGGGACTTACTTATTCGAGGCTGCTTTCAGATCGCATCTCTATAGGTATAAATTTTAATATAATTAATGAAAGCTGGGGAGGCGTAAGTGCTAACGGTTTTGGTGTTGATGTCGGTGTTCAATACAGAGATCTTTTCACACCTGGTCTTGCATTGGGTATAGTTGTAAAGAATTTGGGTGGCTCTATGAAATATGAAGGATCAGCGCTTTTTTTACAAGCTGATGATCCGACTAGTGGAAGAGGCAACACTTTCTATCAGGTTGCTGCTGCCAGTTTCGAGCTTCCCTCCGAATTTTCTTTAGGAATTTCATATACCAGGGCTTTAAATGAAGAGAACACAATATCATTTTCAAGCGCTTTCGTAAATAATAATTTTGCCTATGATGATTATAAATTTGGTGTTGAATATTCCTATAGAGATATTTTGTTCTTAAGAGGGGGTTACTTGTTTTCAGATGGGTCTAAAGACGAAAGGCCTAACATTTTTGAAGACTATACTTTAGGTTTAGGACTAAATCTTAAAGAATTTGCCAGCGTGGACGTTTCCTTAGATTATGCCTTTGTTCCGGTCCAATTTTTTGATAGTAATCATACTTTTTCAATAAGAGTTAATTTCTAATTGATTTCTTAATCCGTGCGGTCTAAACTAAGACCGTACGGATTTATTTTTAAAAACAATCTTGTCGTCTTTCTCAAAGTTTTTTGGCGAATAAGATAGTATCTATTAAACAAGAAGTTTTTTAGGAATTATTTTGGATTTATTGCACACATATTTTTCCAGCATAAAAAGCATAACTTTAGTGATAACTATTGTTGCACTTTCATCAATATATTCATTTGCACAGGATAGAAACTATATTGCAATCTCCTCGGCGGTGTTTGATATTCTTCAGCAAACCGATCCTTCCTTTGAAAGCAGAGTTGAATTCAGATTAGGCAAAGTTAAACTGGGAGGTCATCCCTTCAGCGGAGTGATGGTAAATACGGAAGGTGCAGTGCATATTTATTTGGGTCTTTACTATGATATTCAACTCACAGATTTTTTGTTTCTTACACCAAGCTTTGCCCCGGGTTTATATGCAAAAAATAACAGTAAGGATTTAAAATTTGCTCTTGAATTCCAATCACAGATTGAAATCTCATTTAAATTTGTTAACGGTGCAAGAGTTGGAGTTAGTTTTAATCATATTTCTAATGCTACTTTAGGCGTAGAAAATCCGGGTGTAGAGAGCCTGGCAGTAACCTATGTTATTCCAATATTCTAAATTTTAGCCCAATCATTTTTAATTATTATTCTTCTCAGAATTCAGGCAACAGAATTGTTTAGAAAAAAGTTTTAATTTCCCATAGATACTTTAGCGTAAAAAGTCAGATAAAAATTTGCTGCGCATCTTCCAACTACAAATGAGGTTGTTGCAGCTACTGCACCAACAAATGAAAAAACATTAATTGAAAGCAACATAACAATTACAATCACCGCAAATTCAATTGCAGTGCCCCACGTAATTGGAGCGGTGTTTTTATCACTTATAAGCACAGACCTTTGGAAACTTATAAATACTGTTAAAGCAGGAATGATTGCCATAATCTTTAAGGGTGTTCTTGCAAATTCACTTAATAAGTCGGATAACCCGGACACATCTCTAAACCAAATATCTGACAATGGTGTGAAAGCGATAATTAAAAGAATGATTGATAACACACCCGAAAGTATTATGGCAAAATTTCTTAAAGGGATATAACCACTTTTGTCATCACCAATTCGTGCAATAATTACTTCCTGATACGATAAACCAAGCGCTCTAAAAATAAAAACAAATGAAGTAATGACAGGCAAAACTGCTAACGACTCTAATGCCATTCTGCTTTGCCCCACAAAGAATATTACAAAAGGTTGTACACCCAAAGACAACAGAGACATAAGCGCCAATGGATAATAAAAAGTATAGATAGTTCTATAAGTAAGTTTCTCCTCCTCAATAGAGGGTTCTTTATTTAGTTTTATTAGAATTTCAGAAGTCATAAACCGGCTGGCAACCGCTTCGGCTAATACTGCAACAGAAAGGGCAGTTGAACCCACAACTACACCAGGAACATTAAAGTAAAAATACATTATAAATGCAGTCGTAGCCATCGTTCCCAACCGAATAACAGTTCCGTATGCAACACGGCGGGTCATATTATTTCTTATTAAAACACCCTGGTAAAATCTTCTGTATCCGATTGCAGCGGGCCACGGCAATAGAATTATTGTTGCAATGTGTGTTAAGTAAGAAACACGTTGTGGTAAACCAATCAGATCTTCAGCGATAAAATAAAAGACAGCAGGAATAACCAGTATCAGCATTAACAAAGTAATCCCGGCAGTAAGAAAGTAAGTAAATCTTTTAAGTTTATTAAAAGAGTATTTATCCTTAACAAGTACTGTTGAAGCGCTCATCATCATTATTACGGGTGCCTCAATTATTAGTGCGAAGGAAAATGCAACTCCGTAAGCGGCAAGATTATATGTTGGTTCGTCAAGTCTGGCAATTAAGGCTGAAAGAAAAGGTCCTTCAACAGACATCATTAACCAGGTGGCTCCAAGCGGAAGCCAGAAGATAAATATTTTTTTTAATGATAATTGCGAGGGGATTTTCTGCATAAGATTTTATAAGGTGTTTTAAAATAAAAAGAATCCGGTTGGCTAATTTATGAAGAATCTGTAAAACAATTTTCCGAATACATTCTTGCTGCAATTACAAAAGATGAATTGTTTTGATGTGCAAGAAATATATTTATAACAAAAATTAGTTATTAATGATTTGTCGAAAATAAAAAAACCGCCGGTTTAATGGCGGTTTTTCTATAGGTCATAATCAAACCCAAATAAAGAAGATTAAACTTTTATAAGCTTAATGTTATCCTCCCATAGTAGAACCCACCATTCATACCATATTGAGTAACTCTTCGGCTGTAAATAAATCTTTCATTGCTTCTATTTGCAGCTTTTTGATGTTCATCGGGGAATGTGTTTAAAACGTTGTTACCACCAACAGATAGTTTTAAACCAGGAATAATTTCATATCCAAAATCTAAATCTAATAAAACCTTGGCAGAAAATGTTTCGTCATTATCGGGATTAGTAGGTTTGTATTCAATTTCTCCAAAGTAGTTTGCACGCGCGGTAACGTTAAATTTATCTACACGATAGGCAACACTAAAGGTACCCTTCTGCTGAGGCAATCCGTCTTCCAACCGGTTTTTTTCTTCACGGTTGAAAATCGTTTCTTCGAATCCTGCAAGAAGAGATGAAGGAACAATAACTTCAGTAACTTCGGTTTCAGTAAAATTAGCAGCCAGACTGAATGCCAATATTCCATCACCCATAATAGTGTTATATGCAACTATAATATCAACACCTTTAGTTTCGGTGTTAACAGCATTAGCCCAAAACTGAGCAGCACCAACACCCAGAGAACTGAATGGCTCAAGCAAAGCAGCAACTGTGGGGTCGCTGTCCGAGAATCTACTTGTTAAAACAATTCTGTCATCAATAGTAATAAAGTAAAAATCACCTGAAATGCTTAGTCCAGTTATAGGAGTTGTAATAAAGCCAGCACTAAAGTTTAGAGAGGTTTCTTCCTTTAAGTCAGGGATACCGAATGCCTTTGTAACGGAACTTTTATTATTAGAAGTTAAAACTCTTGTTGGTTCAAGCTCACCTGTTAGCGGGTCAATAACAAACTGGATGCTAACATTATTGAACCACATCTGGTGAAGTGAAGGAGCTCTGAAACCAGTATTGAAAGCACCTCTTAAGGCAAATTTTTTGCCAAATCCGATTCGTGTGGCAATTTTACCATTAAAAGTACTTCCAAAATCACTATAATTTTCAAATCTTCCACCAATATCTACCAGGAAGTTGTCGGAAATTTCAGTTTCTAATCCCGCATAAACACCAGCACTATTTCTGAAGCGGTCAATTTCATTATCTGGTTGGAAACCGGCAAATACCTGAGAACCGGGATTTTTAGGACCTCCTGAGGAAGTAGTGTCAAAATCTACTCCAAGGTTCACTGCCGCCATTACCCAATTGCCAGGAAGCGACCTCACCGGCTTCAATAAAGTAATTTTCAACTCTGAACTCACCACCGAAAACGAAGGAAAGCGATTTTAATTTTCCCTTAGTATCAATCAATTTTACAATGTCCAGGTTACCAAGAGTATTGCCAAAGCCAAGCTTTCCGGCATCAAATGAAACCGGGCTTGCAGTACCAATAGAAGCATTATTAGTGTTTTCTATATTAAATAAAAATGAGTTCGCTCCGTAACTCACACTAAAATCGAAATCCCATCCATTCAGATTACCTCTCAAACCACTAGCAAAAGATAAATCTTGTACTTCTGTATGAATTTGAGGTAAAAATCCATTTGGATATATTTCAGGGACAACCCTTGCCTCTGAATTTGGAAGTCTGAAAAATCCGGTTGCTTCACCCTTTCTGTGAGAGAGACCTCCGAAAGAATAAAATTCAAACCCTCCGCTTAAAGGAACAGAAGTGTTGTAAAATGCCTGACCAAAAACCCCATTACTCTGTCCGGTTTTCATTGAGAAATCATCACGGGAGAGACCTCGCTTTTGAAGCTCTGCATTAGTTTCTGCTTCTCCGGAAATACCGAGAAATATGTCACCAGTCCATGTACCCGAACGATTAGTTCTTGCTCTATCAAGAAATTCACCAGTAACAACAAAATACCCCTCATCACCAATATCTGTACCGTAGCTGACTGAAGTTTTCACTTGTTCCCCGTCGCCTTCTCCGGTAACTCCCGCCTGGATGTCAGCAGTAAATTTGCTGGATGACTTTAGTACAATATTTATTACGCCCGCAATAGCATCTGAACCATATTGTGATGAAGCACCGTCGCGCAGAATTTCGATTCTTTCAACGGCTGAAAGCGGGATTGAGTTAAGATCAGTTCCTACTGTTCCGCGCCCAACTGTTCCATTAACATGAATAAGTGCACTTTTATGACGGCGTTTGCCGTTTACAAGAACCAAGACCTGGTCAGGTCCTAAACCCCTTAAAGAAGCAGGGTTAATATGATCTGTTCCGTCTGAAATAGTTTGAGGGGCTGAATGGAAAGAAGGTGCAAGATTCTGAAGCACCTGATCAATTTGCATATAACCCGATTGCTGTATCTCGGTTGAAGAAATAATATCTTCCGGTACTGGTGTTCCAGTTATGGTTCTTATTGTTCGAGAACCAAGAATAATTAACTCTTCCCCAATTTGAAGCGGAGCTGATTTTAGCTGAAAATCAACATTTATGGTTTCTCCCGATTTTATTGTTACCCTTTTTTCAACTGCTTCATAACCGAGGTAGCCGGCACGAAGAGTATAAGTTCCGGCAACCAGTTTATATGCGCTCGTAAGTACCATCAAGCGAGGTTGTAAAGCCGCTTGTTGATCCAACAACGATAATGTTTACCCCCATTAAAACTTCCCCTGACGTTAAATCTGTAACAGTTCCCGTAATCG
>JADFPP010000097.1 GCA_022562275.1 Bacteroidota bacterium | reverse complement strand
TACCCTTGATGTGCAGGTAGGTTACATGGTTTCTCCTGAGCTTCCAACTACCATCATATCAGGTTCAACATTGAACATAAAAGTTCATATAACTAATAAAGGCACAGCTGATGCCAATAATTTTAACATACTTGCTCTAATTGATACAAATAATGTTGTAATATATTCAGAAATGGTAAATGTTTCATCCTTATCTGGATTGGATACAATGACCGTTACTTTTCCTGATTGGGTACCGCCTGCAGTGGCTGTTTATAATTTCACATTTATAAATCAATTAGCGGGTGATGAATATTCTGTAAATGATACAGTAAAAGTGAAGGGCGAAGTGCTGTTTGAAATACCTCCCACAATAACATCTACAACACCAGTAGATAGTACTATTGAGGTTAGTATTACATTCGGGACTATAAGGGCTAGGTTTTCCGAAATAATGGACAGCTCTTCTTTTGATTCCACATCTGTTATTGTTTCTGGTTCTATTAGCGGACCAATTCCCGGAGAAATAATTTTTATACCAGGATTTAACAGTTTAAGAATTGTTCGTTCATCTGATTTCACTTACGCATTTGGTGAAACCGTCACAGTTACACTTACTGCTGAATTAAGAAGCATTTTAGGTTTAACATTAGATGGGAACGAAAATGGTGTTGAGGAAGGTTCCCCAACCGACGACTATACATGGATTTTTACTATTAAACAGCCAACTAGTATAGATGGGCACAGTGACGAAAAAGTAACATCCTATCAGCTAAATCAAAACTATCCAAATCCTTTTAATCCTTCTACAACAATTAGTTATTCATTAGCTGACGCTCAGTTTGTTACACTAAAACTTTACAATATGCTCGGTGAGGAAGTAATGACTGTTGTTAACCAAAATCAGAATACAGGAAAATATTCTGTAACTGTTGACGCATCTAATTTGACGAGTGGAATTTATATTTATAAACTAACCGCAGGAGCTTTTGTGCAAAGTAGGAAGATGATTTTATTACGTTAAAAATTATAAGATAAAGGATTTAATTTAATTAAAACAGATAGTTAAATGCTTTTCTGTGCAAAAAACCAGAGCATTTAATACCTTGTTTTGCATAGAACCGGGAACTCTTTTTATACAATATATTATTGCGAGGTGATGATGTTTTACAAGTATGGATTAATAATACTATCGTGGATATTTGTTATTGGTTTTCAAAATAATTATGCACAATCTAAATCAGAATTAGTTGGAAATGGAATAAGTAAATATCTTCAAGGCAACTACACTGAAGCCATGAGATATTTTGATTTGGCAATCTCCAGTTCAAATTTTACTGATACAAAATCATCCGTTGTTGTAGCGCCGCAGGGTAAAAGCTCATCCAAAGAATTAAAAGCTCCTGTAGAATCTGGCAAAGATTATTATACCGGCGTTTCAACTAAAGATTATGTTGAAACATCTGAGAAAGAGATAACCAATTCCGAGCAAAAGAAATCAGACCAGATTATGAGAAATAATAATATTGAGTTATCAGGAATTTATCTTTACAAAGGCAGAATAAATCTGCATTTAAAGAATTATCGATTGGCTTTACAAAACTTTACTAAGGGAATGAATCTGAATCCCTCATATAATAAATCTAATATTGGTAACGCAATTGTAACTAAGTTACAAAATTATACCGAGGTTTGTAAAGACTTAAAAAAAGCAATGGGAGAGGGAGATTTTTCAGCCATAAAAATTTACATAGATATATGTAAATAAATCCCGGGCTTGAAAAATTCCCGGGTTCGTTTCCTGACAAGTTATCAGAGAGCGTTTGCTGAAAATTTCACAATAGGTTTCAATACTTCGGTGAACAGATTCAGAATTATTCACAGTACATTCAGTCTTTACCTCCGGGATCCCATAGATTAAAGAATTGCAGTATTCCTTAAGTCTGAGGCAGACGCAGCTTTTAAATTATCAAACCTTGCGGCTTTCTTCTTTCACATTCTTCGGTCGCAATGATAAAGATTCTACATAAATCCCGAAAAACGCTATGAGTTGGGAGATGGTGTATGGGTTGCCATAGGAGGTATTATTATTGGTTGAAAGAAGAACCATACTTTCCTTGGTCAATTTGAAAAAAATGATAATTTATATTTGGTTTTACAATATGGATTTTATCAAAAGGAAAAAAAGGCATGGAAGAATTTGATAAAGTGAAAAATAATTTAATGTAACTAATAATTCTACAGAGATAAAAATGAACAATCATAATCATGTTCATAATGAACATGAACACAAGCATTCGGAAGGACACAAACCTAAGGGCGGTCACGAACACCACGATCATTCACATATGATTTCGGATTACAAAAAGCGTTTCTGGATTTCTCTTGGATTGACATTTCCGATATTACTCCTTTCACCAATGATTCAGAAATTCCTGGGCCTGGATGATTCATTAAGTTTCGCAGGATCGCAGTTCGTTCTTTTTGCCCTTTCCACTGTTGTATTCTTTTACGGCGGCTATCCGTTTTTAAAGGGGCTTTTCGATGAAATGAAAAAGCTACAGCCCGGTATGATGACACTTATCGCAATTGCTATTTCCGTTGCATATTTCTATAGCAGTGCGGTTGTTTTTGGATTAGGCGGCAAGATTTTCTTCTGGGAACTTGTTACTCTGATTGACATTATGCTGCTCGGTCACTGGATAGAAATGAAATCGGTGATGGGTGCATCCAAAGCTTTGGAGGAATTAGCAAAACTAATGCCTTCGGATGCACACAAAATTATGGATGATGGTAATATTATTGATGTTCCGCTTGAAGAGCTTAAAACAAATGACAGAATTCTAATTAAACCGGGTGAAAAAATCCCAGCAGACGGAGTTGTAGTTAACGGGCAATCATCAGTTAACGAAGCAATGCTTACCGGCGAATCAAAACCGGTGACAAAAAAAGTTGATGATAAAGTTATAGGTGGAGCAGTAAACGGTGAAGGTTCACTTGAAGTTATAGTTGAGAAAACCGGGAAAGATTCTTTCCTTTCACAGGTAATTGAACTCGTAAAAGAAGCGCAGGAAAGTAAATCAAAAACTCAGGATCTGGCAAACCGTGCTGCATTCTGGCTTACAATAGTTGCTATCCTTGGAGGAACAATTACTTTAATTTACTGGCTTACTATCGGTAACCAGGATTTTGCTTTTGCTCTTGAAAGAATGGTTACGGTAATGGTTATCACCTGTCCGCACGCTCTTGGATTGGCAGTACCATTAGTTGTTGCAGTTTCTACAGCAATATCTGCATCAAATGGTTTGCTAATTCGTGATCGTACTGCTTTTGAAAGTGCAAGAAAAATAGATGCTATTATTTTTGATAAGACCGGAACGTTAACAAAAGGCGAGTTTGGGATAACTGATATAATAAGTTTTGATAACAGTCTTAGTGATGAAGAAATAGTTAAGTATGCAGCTTCTGTTGAAAAGCACAGCGAACATCCGATTGCTCAGGGAATCGTCAAATCTTCAGATGTTTCTTATGATGTTCAGGATTTCAGAGCAATACCCGGTAAGGGCGCTGTAGGTACAGTTAATAACCAAATGGTTGCTGTTGTTAGTCCAGGTTATTTACGCAATGAAAAAATAAATGTCACTGACAATCAAATAGAAGCACTACATGAACAGGGTAAAACTGTAGTCTTTCTATTAATTGATAATAAACTAAAAGGTGCAATTGCTTTAGCAGATATAATTCGTGAAGAATTGAAAGAAGCGATAGCAAAGTTCAAAGAGCTTGGAATTAAAACAATAATGCTAACCGGAGATAATGAAAAAGTAGCAAGATGGGTTTCGAATGAATTAGGATTGGACGAATACGTAGCTGAAGTTCTGCCGCATCAAAAAGCTGAAAAAGTAAAAGAGTTCCAGGGCAGAGGTTATGTTGTTGCTATGACAGGTGATGGTGTAAATGATGCACCTGCTCTTGCACAGGCAGATGTAGGAATTGCCATCGGTGCAGGAACCGATGTGGCTGTAGAAACAGCAGACATCGTTTTAGTACGCAGCAATCCTTTAGATGTTTTAGCAATTATAAAGTTGGCTAAAGCTACTTACAAAAAAATGGTTCAAAACTTAATATGGGCAACGGGATACAATGCAGTTGCAATTCCGCTTGCCGCAGGTGTGTTATACAATATGGGAATAGTTCTTAACCCTGCCACAGGTGCCGCACTTATGTCCCTCAGTACGGTTATAGTTGCTATAAATGCTAAATTATTAAAGATATAGTAAATGAAAAATTATGATGAATCTTTTGGGATCGGCATTTACTTTATTTGGTTGGTTTTTCTGGATTACGTTGCTTGATGTTTTTGTATGGTTTGTTTTCAAACTTCCGGAAAGATTAAAGAATAATGATCTAAATAGTTATTGAGACTTCTGAATTATTCTATTACTGTCACTCTAAACGACCTGTCTACTGGAAGTTGTGAGTGAAGAGTCTGTTTTATAATAATAATCGAGATATTTCACTTCGCTCCATTAGACTATAATGAATTTTTCAGAAGTCTTTATTATAATATTTCTTCAACAGATGTAGCAAAAAACACAAAAGGTGAAGAGAAAAGAAATAGTAGTGAAAAAATAAATAATCACATACAAGGATAATTAAAATATCTCCATATATTGGCGGATTGAAATTCAATCTGAATCTGTAGTATTCATTTAATAATTACTTAAACTATTTCATCTAAAGCTAAAATATAATTTATGACCAACAACTCCAGAGACATATCTCAATCAAAAAGTTTAAACTTGTGGTTTATCCGGTTAAGGTGGATAGCTTGCTTTGTTGCTCTTGTATTAGTTGTTCTCACTGTTAAGGTTTTTCATTATCTGGAAGATGGAAATCTACTCCCCCTGCTATTGTTAATCGGCTTATTAGCCGGCACTAACCTTGTCTATCTATACTTCATAAAAAAAGAGATTTTAACGAAACATCTGAAAGAATTACAGATTGTAACAGATTTGCTGATATTAACCATTATGCTGCATTATTCCGGAGGAATTGAGAATCCTTTGTCTTTTGTTTTTTTGTTTCATGTTATATTAAGCGGAATCCTTTTAGATAAAAAGAAAAGTTATATAGTGGTAGCATTCGCCTTTCTGCTCTATTTTTCATTGGCAATATGTGAACTCACAAATGTTGTACCTCATTATACGTTAAAAATTTTTCCACATGCAGATTCTGAACATAATTTACATACGGTAGAAGAAAGCGGCGACCATCAATCAACCGAACGTGAAGCAATCCATGCTTCCCACTACCCGCCTTATGTTTGGAGTAGCATCGTTCTTAATTTATTTATGATGCTTCTAACGGCATTTTTTATAACTACCATAATGGAAAGGTTGCGATCAGAAGAACGAAAAACTGAAGAAGAACGCCAGCGATTAGATCATGTTTTACTTGCTACAAATGCGGGTTTGGTTATACTGGATAAAAATCTTGAAATTGTGTGGTACAACGAACCCGTGAAATCGCTGTTGAGTCTATATACCGTAGATAACTCACTTCTTCCGATGAAAATATTGAGCTGGATAGACGAGAAGGAAGGACCTGCCTCTCAAACATTAAAAGATGGTATCATCCGATCGGTTGAAAGAGAAAAAGTTGACAGTAACGGGCAAAGACAATATTTCCAGGTTACTATTGCTCCTCTTACAAATGACAAAGGTGAAGTTTACCAGGTAGTAGAATTAATACAGGATATCAGCCAAAAGAAAATACTTGAAGCTGAAATGCTGCACACTTCAAAGATGGTTACATTAGGTACAATGGCGGCAGGTATCGCTCACGAGGTTGGCAACCCGCTTGCATCTATTTCTACACGGCTCAACCTTTTAGAAACTGAAAACGACCCGTCATTTATATCTCAAAGTGTTAAATTACTTCAGCGTGAGATCAGCCGGATCGATCGTATTGTTCGCGGCATATCACAATTCGGTCGCTCGCCAAAAGAAGAATGGGGAATCTGTAAAGTAAATAAAGTTTTAAAAGAAACTATTGAGATGTTAAAATATCATAAAGCTGCAAAGGCATGTACTATCGATTCCAAACTTTTTTCAAATTTACCCGATATACTCGGTGTAAGCGATCAGCTAAAACAGGTATTTTTAAATATTGGATTAAACTCTTTAGAAGCAATGCCTGAGGGTGGTACACTTATTATTACTTCCGTTGTAGAAGAAGGTAATTTGAAAATTAAATTTGCAGATAATGGTACAGGTATAAAAAAAGAAGAAGTGGAAAGGATATTCCAGCCATTCTTTACTACAAAACAAAAGGGTTCCGGCTTGGGATTATTCATCGTAAATCATTTTGTGCAGGCACACAGCGGGCGTCTTGAAGTGAATAGCGAATACGGAAAGGGCACAACTATAACAGTAGTGCTTCCTGTTCATCTGCCGCATCGATTAATGAAAGTAAATACAAAGATGAGTTAATTATGGCTGTGAAAATTTTAATTATAGATGATGAAGAATTATTTCGTGAAGACCTGGCAACTATTCTTAGCCGTAAAGGATATGATTGTAAAACTGCTGCCAATGCCGATGAAGGATTAAAGCTTGTATCCGAATTCCTGCCTGAAATTATTTTATCGGATATAGTTATGCCTGATAAAAATGGTATCGATCTGTTAAACGACATCCTTCAGGTTCAGCCGGAAACCTCTGTAATAATGATGACAGCTTTTGGAACACTTGAAACAGCAGTCAACGCTTTTCGAAAAGGAGCTGTTGATTACATTCTTAAACCGCTTGTAATAGAAGATGTATTGAATAAGATTAGTCGTTTATCAGAACAAAAAAAATTAATCCGGGAGATTCAGTACCTTCGAAAGGAAACTTCTGAAGATATAAAATCAATAACCATTCTTTCAAAAAGTGATTTGATGATGCAGGTAATTGATTTGATCAAGAAAGTCGCTCCTCAAAAAAGCACTGTCCTTATTAGCGGAGAATCCGGAACCGGCAAAGAATTAGTTGCTAAAGCAATTCACGAATTCAGCGAAAAGAAAGATGAACCCTTTATAGCAATTAATTGTTCGGGATTTCAGGAAAGTTTGCTCGAAAGTGAGTTATTTGGTCATGTAAAAGGAGCGTTTACGGGCGCAGTTAAAGATAAAGAAGGATTTTTTGAAACAGCCGGTGATGGTACAATTTTTTTAGATGAGATTGCAGAAATGCCTGTTTCATTGCAGAGCAAACTACTTCGTGTACTGGAAGAAAGAGAATTTTATCCTGTGGGTGGTACTAAAATCTACCCGATGAAAGCGAGGGTGATTGCTGCAACCAACAAAAATTTAAAATCGTTTGTTGAGGAGGGGAACTTCAGGGAAGATTTGTTTTACAGAATTGCAGTGTTCGAAATTGATCTTCCACCGTTAAGAGGAAGACTATCTGATATACCTTCACTAACAGAATATTTTATCAGGAAATTTAACGATGAAATGAAAACCAAATATATAGGTGTTTCTCCTGAAGTGCTGCAAATATTTTTATCTTACAACTGGCCCGGTAATATTCGAGAGCTACGAAATGTAATTGAGCGAGCTATGATTTTAAGCGATGGCAGCATGATATTTCCGCAAAGTTTACCCGCTCAAATGAAAAGTAGTAGTCCGGTTGTTCTTAAATCTAAAGACCTTAAAGGGGCAGTTCAATCTTTCGAAGGAACATTTATAAAACAAGTTCTGGTTGAATGCAAATGGAACAAAGAAGAAGCTGCACGGCGATTAAATATCAATCCCTCAACATTGTACCGCAAAATGTCAGAATTAAAAATAACTGATACAACATTTACCAAATAGATATTTCTCTCTTTTTTTAATATTGTTCTCGTTTAGGAGTCTTGCAAAACCAATAAAGCTGCCAAAATACCTCTTGCAATTCTGCAAGAGTTTCCAATTAACCAAAAAAACAAAGATGCCTTAACTACCTATAATTTAATGAGTTAAAGGATTACCAATGTTTGTTAATTATTTGGCACAATTGTGTAATAGCACTAGTTAAACATTTAGACTGCTAATAAAAATCGTATAAGAAAGAAGGTTGAAATTATGGAAAAGATACTAAAACGCATACTGTTTTCAGTTAGTTTTCTGTCTTTATTTATTTTGTTCGTAGCAGCTACGTTCAACGTAGACGATTTAGGAGAAGGAGATGATTGGAAAGCCCCTACTTTGGCAATAGCCCTTGAAAATCCTCTTGCAAAATTTAAAGGTAATGCTAAAATAATCAGTCTTGGCAAAACATTGTATACACAACAATGTGCAACGTGTCATGGAGATTCGGGCTTAGGTGACGGTGCATCAGCAAGATTTTTAGAAAAACATCCAAGAAACCTAACCACTTTAGAATTTCAATCTCAAACCGATGGTGAAATTTTCTGGAAAATAGACAATGGTAATTCACCAATGCCTACTTTCAAAGAGATATTAACTGAAAAACAAATGTGGATAGTAGTTAATTATCTGCGCACATTTGCTTCCAAATAACTCATTATAAAAAATTAAAAAAAGTTTGTAGGGAATTAATCATGAAGAAAATCAAAATATTAGTTGCATTTATTCTAATTTTAATGTTATCACAATCACTGATGGCGCAAAAAGAACCCTCTCATAAGTTTCTTCTATCCGGGTATGGTTTCACAAACCTGGAAATAGAAGGTGACCACCCTGCTCAGTTTGAAATTGGATTTAATCCAATATTCTTATGGAGTATAAATAAAAATATTTTATTCGAAAGTGAACTTGAGTTTGAGATTGAAGATAATAGTACTGTTGTTGTTTTAGAGTATGCACAAATTTTATACATAGCCAACTCATATATGACTTTTGGTGCCGGTAAGTTTTTAAGCCCAAATAACATATTCGCTGAACGATACCATCCTGCATGGATAAACAAATTACCAAATATGCCTTTAGGATTGTCTGGTCATTCAGGCGCCCAGTTAGTAGCAGGAACCCAGGTTGGCTTACAAGTAAGAAGCGGAATTCCTGTGGGATCCACAAAAATTGTTTACGCTTTATACGTCTCTAATGGTCCATCATTAAATATTGATGAAAGTGATTTAGATACGCTTGGAGGAGACTTTCATAAAATTAACAACCCAAATAATGAAGGCGGAGAAGGCGGACACGATGCTGCAGCAACAGGAACGCTCAGTTTTAATAATATACCAGATAACAACAGCAATAAAGGTATTGGTGGTCGAATTGGATTTATCCTCTTTCCTGAACTGGAAATTGGTTACGGGTTTGAAACTGCACGTGTAGGTACTGATGATACAGAGTATAGTGATGTAAGATCATTCACTAATATTTTAGATTTATCGTATGTGCAAGATATTAAATCTCTTGCAGGTAAGCTTGATGTTAGGAGCCAGGTAACATTGTTAAATATTGATAACCCCGGAATTGCTTTGCTGAATTATGAAAACAACAGCACTGCCTGGTATGCTCAACTTGCATATCAGCCCTATTATCTTGAAAGCTCATTTTTTAAAAATTTAGAATTCGTAGCACGATATGATCAAATAAACTTGCCGCAAGAAGCTGAATTGAATACTGACCAAAAGCGGATTACCGTAGGATTAAATTATTGGCTTAATCATAGTACAGTTGTTAAGTTTGCATACGGAAATACAATTTCAGAACATGAAGATGAGAGCGAATCAGAATCAACTTTTATCTTCCAGATAGCAATGGGTTTTTAAAATCAATAAGGAAAATTTATTATGAAAAATAATATATTAAAAATATTGTTTGTTAGTCTAATTATAGTGTTTATTTCAATTGTGGTTGGGTGTGCATCAAATTTGTCTAACTCCACGAAACCTGGCGCATTACTATGGGGTGAAAATTGTGGACGCTGCCACAACGTCCGTCCGCCTTCAAATCTTACAGATTCTGAATGGGATGTTGCAGTTTTGCATATGCGAACAAGAGCAAACCTGACTGAAACTGATGCGGAGAAGATAGCAGCATTCTTAAAAGCAGCAAATTAATAATTGTTGTAGTTCCTCGTCATAAAATGGTGGAATGATGAAATATGTTTCACATTTTTTATATATTTCTATAAGGGATCATAAATATTGAATCTACGTTTTGAGAAAATGATTTTCAATATCAATAAATGCTGAATATTAAGATTAGAATCCTTAGCATAACTTAATAATTTATGATACTCGGGTGGGCGAAGCAAAAAAATAGTTGAATTACATAGCAATAAATAAGTTTTAAATTAATAGTTTTTAAAGTTGCATAGGTTTCGCGAAGCCCCCGATTAATGATTTCAATCAAAAGTGCTAATTAAATCTATTATTTGTAAGTTTTTATAAACAGTTACAATTTATATTAAGGTTTTTACAGTACAGTTTATGAAGAACAGTTCAAATAATCCCAATTTAAAATTATGCACTCTTTAAATAATAATAAATATTATTTTGGAGTTATTATTCTAATTTTCTTTTTCACACCCTGTGAATATCCTCAAGAAGATTTCATTTCAACTGCAAACACTAAATTTTACTTAGGGAACTCAGAATTTTATTTCATGGGATTCGGCGTTTATTATCTTCAATGGATGGCGGCTGACTCCTCAACAAGATATATAGTAGACAACGTATTTAAAGTTGCAAAACAATTTGGGATAAAAGTAATCAGGACTTGGGGATTTAATTCTAATTCCGACTCCACCAAACATTCAACAATAAGATATGAGCCATATAAATTTAAAGAAGATGGATTAAAAGCTCTTGATTATGTTATCTATAAGGCAAAACAATACGAAGTGAATTTGGTTTTGACTTTGGAAAATAATTTTAATGATTTTGGAGGGATAAGCCAATATATTGATTGGGCTAATAACTTGCTAACACCAAAAACAGGTAAAGTGTATGAGCATAATGATTTTTTTACTGATGACTCAATAAAAAATTGGTATAAATATTATGTTAACACAATACTAAATAGAAGAAACATTTATACAGCAATGAGATATAAAGATGAACCGATAATATTTAGTTTTGAATTAATTAATGAGGCAGCTAACACAGGTTTTGATGTTAATATTGTAACTGGATGGTATAAGGAAATGGCTGATTACTTTAAATCTATAGACAGTAACCACCTGCTTGCTACCGGAGAAATCGGTTATGATATTCATAGGGACTATTATTCAGATTGGGATTTTTTTTACAACAGTTCGCAATTCTTATTTAATGGATTCAAGGGAACAAGTTTTGTTGGAAACACTTCATTGAAGAAAATTGATTATTCCTCATTTCATCTATATCCAGACAGCTGGGAATTTGAACCATTAGCCGGCAATACTTGGATAAATGATCATGTCGATATTACAGACAATTTTAATAAACCGGCTCTTCTGGGTGAGTTCGGATTAGTAAACGAAAAATTAAAAAATTATAAAATCTATTTTGAAACAATAAGGAATACTCCAACTAAGTCAACAATAATCTGGGATTATTTGCATCCCGATTTAATGCATATTGCTGATAAGTTTGCTTTTAACGAGGTCCAAAATCCCGAACTTATTGAATTATTTAAAGAACATATTCAGCTCTTAGACAAAGATACGGTGAAGACTAATACGGTAACATACATTCTTTACCAGAACTACCCAAACCCTTTCAATCCAACTACTACAATCCAATACACCTTGATGAAAACTGAATATGTTAAAATAGAACTGTTTAATAGTCTTGGTGAATTAATTCAGATTGTAGAGAAGGGAGTGAAGGAGGCAGGAACGTATAAATTATTTCTATCATTTAATAATAATTTGCTTTCTAGCGGTATATACTTCTATCGAATAAAAGCAGGAGATTTTGTTGAAACTAAGAAGATGATATTGCTGAAATAATAAAGTGTTAAAGTGTATCTGAAATATAAGCCTGTTTTTATGATGATCTTTTTTTGCAATATTGTTTAATCAATTTATTAGAATAAACAAAAATAAATAATGGATAATGATAATGCGAGTAAGATTAATTAT
>JADFPP010000146.1 GCA_022562275.1 Bacteroidota bacterium | reverse complement strand
TGATAAAAGGGATGGAAGACACAATCCCGGCGGTCATTTCTGCAGTTATCGTAGCGGTGTTTATGAATCCGATAAAAGTCAGAGTACAAAAAATTGTAGATAAAAAATTCTTCAGGGTTGAATATAATTACAGGGAAGAACAAAAAAGATTTCTTGAGGACATAAAAAATTCAAACGATATTAAATCCCTTGCAGATAAAATTGTTACACATGCTGATGCATTAATACCTGTTTCTAAAATTGGATTTTTCATTATTAGGCAACCCGAGAATAGAGTATCAATTCTAGCGCACAAGGGATTTGAAATTCTTATTGGAAGAAGTCTGAAATTTGACGAGGAGAATCTTAAAACTGATTTATCAATTCCAGTTGCTCTTGATGATGAAGTAGAACCGGGAGTGGTGATTGAATCAGCAGATTTAAATGTATTTAAACGCTGGGGGATGGTACTGGTTTTTCCAATCAAGTCTCCCTCCGGGGTTTTTCATGCATTTTTGGTTTTAGGAGCAAAAAAGTCAGGAGCTAGATATTATCAGGAAGATATTGATCTTCTAAATACTGTAGCTTCAACTTCTGCATTAACGATTGATAGAATTAAATTGCAAGAAGAATTAATTATCGAACGGCTTGAAGCAGAACGGCTGGCTGAGTTAAATAAAATGAAATCAAAATTCGCTTCCACCGTAACACATGAGTTGAAGACTCCGCTTACAGGAATTAAAAATATGGGTGAACTATTACAATTAAAAGGTGAGTGCCTCTCAAAGGAATCTCAGGAATATCTTAGGATAATTGATGGGGAAAGTGATAAACTAGGCAGATTAATTAATAACATACTTGATTTTACTAAAATTGAAGAGGGAATTCAAAGATATAAAAAAACGCTTATTGAATTCAATCAACTTGTGAGAGATGCATTAAAAATTATGAAATATCAATTTAAAATGAGTAAAATTGATCTGGTTAAAAATATATCTAATGAAGAGTACGTAATCAATGCTGACGGGGGAGCGATTAAAGAAGCTATGATAAATATATTATCTAACTCAATCAAATATTCTGAGAAGAAATCAACTGTTACCGTTTCAACATTTACTAACAATAGATATGTATGTATTAAAATTGAAGATGAAGGATATGGAATTTCTGAAACCGAATTAGATGATATTTTTAAGCCATTTTATAGAGCAAAAGATACAAGGGCGGTAAAAACGGAAGGGACAGGTCTTGGTCTGGCAATAGTTAAAGACATTCTGGATTCTCATCAAGGAAAAATATCAGTAGAGAGTATAATCGGTAAAGGAAGCACGTTTACATTACAATTTCCAAATGAAAGTAGCAACAAAACATAAAATATTAGTAATAGAAGATGACCCGGCAATCTTAACTGGACTGGAAGACTATCTAAGTGCAGAGAATTATGAAATAGTTACAAGTCAGGATGGATTAGAAGGATTAAATATTGCATTGAATGAACATCCTGATTTGATATTGCTTGATGTAAATCTCCCAGGTCTAAACGGATTCGAAGTTTGCAGAAAACTTAGAGAAGAAAAGTTTATTAATCCGATCATAATTATTACTGCAAGCAATGAACAAATTGATGAGGTTGTAGGACTCGAGATTGGTGCCGATGATTATATCAAGAAACCATTTAATCTAAGAGAAGTGCTTGCAAGGATACGGGCTAATTTAAGAAGATCTGAAAGGCTCTCTTCATCAACAGATGATGATACAGAAAGTTTGGGAGATCAAAGAATTATAAGAAATCTTCAATGTGTAATGTTTACTGATATTAAAGATTACTCAAAAAAGATGCACAGTGATGAAAATTCAGCTTTGCTATTATTACAAAATCATAACCGAATAATGAAAGCCACTATTCATCAGCACAGAGGGAATATTATAGAAATTATTGGTGATGCTTTTCTGGTTTCTTTCAACAGTGCGGTGAAAGCTGTAAAATGTGGTGCTGCAATTCAGAATAGCTTTAAAAAATACAACTCGAGTAAAAAAGAAAAAAATAAAATTGAATTGAGGATTGGAATCCATCTGGGTGATTTGATTGAGATTGAAGGAAAACTTAAGGGTGATACTTTAAACATAGCAGCCCGAATTCAACAAAATGCAGAACCGTTACGGGTGTATTTATCAGAAAGTGTTTACCTTGCAGTAAAAGGAAAAACAGGATTTAATTTTGAAATGAGCGGTGTGAACAAATTCAAAAATATTAGTGAACCTATAACTACTTACTATATAGTTAATACTGGCAATCCGGAAGGGGAGTAGTTATGATTATAAAACAATATTTTTCAAAGGTGTAAAAATGAAAAAAATATTAATTATCGAGGATGATCCTGCAATCTCAAAAAGTATTGTTGATGCATTAAAGGATGAAAACTATCAGACTATGGATGTTGATAACGGGGAAAAAGGATATCAGTTGGCTAAAGATGAAAATTATGATCTGATCGTTTTAGATTTAAAGCTACCGGGAAAAAGGGGAATTGATGTTTGCAAAGACCTACGTAGTGAAGGTGTGAATACACATATAATAATGTTAACAGTTTTGAAAGAAGAACTTGAT
>JADFPP010000023.1 GCA_022562275.1 Bacteroidota bacterium | reverse complement strand
ATCCACCAAGCAGGCTTGCCTCTGTACCGTACTGATTTGACCAATAGTGAGAATCCTGTGCGTTAACAAATGAACCGGTAAAGCAAATTATTATTAGTAAAGATTTACAACCAATTTTCAATGAAACCTCGCAATTAGCATTAATTTATTTGTTTATTTAAAATATAATAATTGTATTCAATCCTCAAATTTCTTACATTTGATTGAATTAATAAAGGGTTGATATGAGAAAATACTTCTTATTTACAATTATTTTTTTTTCTCACTTCACAGATCTTTCCACAGAATTGGTTCTGTCATAATACCGCTATGTTTTTAAGGAAGAAATGAAAATAGGAAGAAATGAGCCTTGCTGGTGTAAGTCAGGTAAAAAATATAAGAAATGTCATGAAGACAGAGATAAGCAAAAAAGAATTACTGTACAAGATGTCATTGATGAAACTAAAAAAGCAACGGAAAGAGTATGTCTGCATCCAGAAGCTAACGAAAATGTTTGTAATGAAATAATAAGAGCACATAGTATTCAGAGAGCTGCTATTCTTCAAAAAATATCACGTAATCAACACGTTTATAGTTTTGGTGCTAAAATTGGAGCTATGATAAAAACTGGACGTATTGAACCAAAGTTAATAGGAATAAATAAGGCTTCAACATTTACTGGATTTTGCAATTATCACGACACTGAAGTTTTTAAACCGATTGAGGCCAGCAGTATTGATATAAATAATGAGCACATCTTTTTAACAGCATATCGTTCCCTATGTAAGGAACTATTTGCCAAAAAGTATCAATCGAATATGATACCCTTAACTAAACAAGGAGATAAAGGAATTAGGGTTGAAGATCAAATTGCTTTTCAAAGTTTTATAGAAAATTATAAATCAGGTGTTGAAGCTGGTCTTAATGATTTACTAGAAAGCAAGAAAATTTACGATTCATATTTGTTATCTAAAAATTATGGCGATGTTATTTATTATGTAATTGAAACAGGAGAAATCTCTGATATTGTGGTTAGTGGACGAATTCACGTTGAAATGGATTTTAATGGTAATGAATTACAAACATCTGAAGAAAGACTTGATTATTCAAAAACATTAGATGAAATATCCTTTTCAATGTTAATGAGAAATTCAAATGGTCTAATAATCTTCTCCTGCTTGAAAAATGAGAAAAAAAGTATTGAATTTCTAAAGTCTATTGACACAATTAATGATGCCGATTTACCAAATTCGATAGTGAGATTTTCCTTTGAATATTTTGAAAATGCTTTTATGTCTCCTAATTGGTGGGAGGGATTATCTGCTAAAAATAAAGAGGCTATAATTGAACGAATGAATGATTCTATCGTTTTTACAAAACGTTCAAATAATGCATTAAAAGATGATGGGAATAATTACGTAAGTTGGAAGATTCTAAATAGGCATAAGAATTTTTAGGTATGACAAGCTTTTCCACTTGTTAGCTAATATTCTATGTGAATTAGCCAGGGTTAATTAATTATGTATAAAGAATCCTTGCAAAAAATGTTATGGGGTTTAGCAATAATAACTGTTGGGCTCTTACTTTGGCTGGAAATTGCTGGAAATCCTTTTAATGAACTTGACTTAATACTAAGATCTGAAGTTATTGATGGATTTATAATTAAGACTTGGGAAGATGTTGACGAAACAGATTACGGAAAAACTATTTGGTATCATAGTTTCTACTATGAATATCAGTTACCGGATGGTAGAAAATTAAATCAAACCTCCGAAACTTTTAGCGGAAGATTACCAGAAGAATTTGTGGATTTAGTACAACCATATTCAATAGAAGTAGAATATCTCCCCGACCAACCCGAAATCAGCAGAATTAAAGGAACAGGAAATGAAGATATAACAGAATGGCTATGGAGAACAGTAGGTATTGGGGGTATTTTATTGATGATGTTTCTTATACCTGGCATAATGTTACTCACCAACGGAGTACGAGAATTGATTAGGTTTAAACTTAATAGAAATAGATAATCAACAAAACAAATAGGCATTAACATGGAAAACAAAGATAAAATATATGATGTTGTTCTATTAGTAGGTGGTTCAGCGCTTACACTTTATGGTTATATGTTTATGCAAAGAATGATCCCTTATAGTAGCGGTTTGTACATAAGGCATTTCAAAGTTTGGAGTGATATTTATTTCTTTATAGGTATAATTATGATAGTGTTCGGCTTTGTTAGGAGAAGTTGGAAGAATAATAAAAACAAACAAAAAGAATAAATGAATTGTCAACATAAAACGTAAGTGGCTACTCCTTTTAATAGTTCTGATTCTCTTATTGTTAATTATTTAAGAATGGCTTAATTATGAGCCGGGAATGGGAATTAAGAGAGTAAGAGATTTTGTAGAGACTAAGAAGATGGTGTTGTTGAAATAAATTTTGTTCCTATATTGTTACGTATTTTTGGTTAACTATTTCTTTTTAATGGAGTTAGAGCATTTTTCAATAATTTAAAATAAAAAAAGCAGACAACTAATTAAAAATAAATTGTCTGCTTCATTAAAAGACAATTCTATTACTTTGCGTTAGAACCAACCATAGTAACAGTGATTTCAATACTATCTGCAACTTTCTGACCCACCACCATATGCTCTACCTCGTAATCAGATAGTACAATGCTGAACTTAGCTACCACACCTAAAAGATCACCGGGTGCTTTCTTTTTTGTTTGCTCACTTTCATCAAGGTAAGTCATCGTTACATCTGCAATAACTTCTTTGGTCACCCCATGTGCGGTAAAATCGCCTGTCACTTTTACTTCCAGTTTGTTATCCTCTATAGTTTTGACATTGCTTACATTCTTTATTACATAAGTGATCTCCGGGTAACTTTCAGCATCCAGCCAGTCCGCACTTTGTAAATGCCCATCTCTTAATTCAATTCCTGTTTTGAGTGATGCAGTTGAAATTGAAATTGATCCTTTCAAAGTGAAAACATCGTTTACATCAAAAGTAATCGTTCCCTTTACATCGTTTGATAATCCGGTAACGTCTTCAAGTGGTGTTGAGCTGAAAAACATTGCCTGATTTCTTCCTACCTCATCTTCAAAAGAAAAAGTTTGTTCTCCCGCAGCTTTCACTTTAAAACCCTGTGCAAACGCCATTGTAACAGAAAACAAAGTAACCATTATAAATTTGAGTATGTTCATCTAAGAACCTCCTTTTTATATATATTATTGTGTTATTATGTTATTGTCTAGTAGTTTTATTCTTTGCTAAACTAAAAACAATACCGGTTTGTATTATAGGTTATTACAGAACCATCGTAATAACTATAAAGTAATTTGATAATCAAATGTATATTATTTCAATATTTTTGTTCTGAACAGAAAAAAGAATACTCCCGTAACAACTACAACTAAAGCTGAGAAACTTCCGGCATAATCAAGCCCGACAACTATTTTATCTTCCCACTCTTTATAAGTTGTGTCAAAAAGTTCATCTTTCTTTTCAATTAGTACCTCTGTTTTTGTAAATATATCTCCGCCATGAGCAAGCCAAAGTAATAGTGCCGAGATTACTAAAATAAATCCAACTACCAATGTTATTTTTTGTTTCTTGTTCATAACTTTAACTGAATATTTAATTAAAACTGGTTTTTTAATTTAAATTTCAAGTAATCGCTTTATTATTTTATGTAAATACCAATATATTCTTACTAAGCAGAAACGGAAAGGAAATATCTATATTTTGTAATATATGTTACAACAAATATTTCTGATATTCAAGAAACTTAATAATCAATTTTTGGGGGGGAATAAAAAATGTTAAACTCAAATGTATATGATTTCGTAATAATCGGAGGAGGTATTATTGGTACAGCCACGGCAATGGCTCTTCAAAAAGAGTCTGATTACAAAATCTTAATAATCGAAACAGAGGGTAAACTCGCCGCACATCAAACGGGCAACAACAGCGGTGTTATACATTCCGGTCTTTTTTACAAACCCGGATCTATCAAAGCAAAAAACTGTATTGAGGGGCGGGAATTGCTTTTCAACTTTTGTGAAAAGCATAATATTAATTGTGAAAGATGCGGAAAAGTAGTAGTTGCAACAACTGATGATGAGTTAAAACCACTACAATATTTGTATGAAAGAGGAATTGCGAACGGATTAGAGGGGATTAAAAAATTAAAAAAAGAAGAGATAAATGAATATGAACCTCACGTTGTTGGTCTAAAAGGTTTGTTTATTCCTCAAACTGGTATCGTTGATTTTGCCTGTGTAACAAATACTTATGCACAGATAATTAAATTGGCTGGTGGAGAGATTGAAACCAATTGTAAATTTCTTTCATTATCTGATTCATTAGATGAACTGTTAATCAATTCTACAAAAGGTGAGATAAGAACCAAGTTCTTAATCAATTGCAGCGGACTTTATTCCGATCGTATTGCAAAATTATGCGGCGTTGAGCCGGGATTGCAGATAATTCCATTCAGGGGTGAATACTATAAACTCATAAAAGAAAAAGAACACCTGGTAAATAACTTAGTCTATCCGGTACCCGATCCAATGTTTCCGTTTTTAGGTGTCCATTTTTCAAGGATGATAAACGGCGGAGTTGAAGCCGGACCCAACGCTGTACTAGCTTTTAAACGAGAAGGCTACTCACACAAAGATTTTTCCATAACTGATGTGGCAAAAATGTTTTTATACACTGGCTTTTTAAAAATGGTTATGAAATATTACAAGATCGGTTTAGGTGAATTTCATCGCTCATTAAGTAAGCAGGCTTTTGTAAAAGCGCTTAAAAAACTAATCCCTGAAATTGAACATACTGATTTAGTTATAGGCGGTGCAGGTGTTCGCGCACAAGCACTTGATCCATCGGGAAATTTAATTGATGATTTTAGAATAATTGAAGCTGCAAGAATGATTCATGTACTTAATGCACCCTCTCCTGCAGCTACAGCTTCAATAAGTATTGGTAATAAGATAGCACTAATGGCGAAGAGAAATTATAAAGATTAAGCATGAAAATTCTTATCATATAATTTTTAACCGGAATGATTTCTTTTTATTAAAAAACAACAAATGTTTATTCAACCTTTCTGTCTTCTATCTTCCAAATCAACTCTGTGAATTGTCATCTGTACGACAATATTCTGTCCGCGTACCAAATAGTTTGTCGTTAAAAGATAAATAATTACGTCCCTTAACAATAGGGCTAAATATTTAATTTATTAACTAATAGAAAGGAATAGAGTATGGACAGAATTCAAAGAAACAGCACATTGTTTTTTTCTTTTACTCGCAAGGTTTTTCTCCCCGTTCTTTTAATCTTCACAATAGTAATTTTAGCAGGAAATACTTCCGCCCAGGAAATGAAGATGGACAAGGAAAAAATGATGAAGATGATGAAAATGCTGAAAGATATGGCGCCCGCAAAGGGCTATATTAAAGCACATAAAGATGTTCAGAAGCCGTTAGGTCTTTTAGGCGGTTCAATTACTATTAATATTGAGCAGGACGGAGGCGGAGTTTTTGTTGCATTGCCAGATAAAAGGAGACTAGACCCACAGGTTTTCGGCACACCAAAAATGCCTATGAAGTTTGCGGGTACTCCGGGAATTACAGGTGTTCCATTAATGGCAAGAGATACCGAAGGTGATATGTACACCGTAATGAATGTGATGACACCTTTTGGTGATAAGAAAATGGTGATGATGAATGGTAATCTTCAGATTGATGCGCTTGATGCTACAGCTACCGATGCTGCAATGACAAAAGATAAAGTTAAAATGGTAGCTTCGTGGGAAGATAAGGACGGAAATAAATATGAAGTTCGCTGCTGCGAAATGCTTGCAGCTCATGGCATGGAGTTCCCAACATTTGGTGGGGTTGTCACAAATCATATCCTCCACGGATTCACAGGTATAGGTACTCCATTAATGCCTAGCGAATTTACTTACTTTGCATTTTGGGGTATGGGAGCTGTATTGAAAAATGGTGAGGTTCTTGATAAACCACGCCTGATTCATGGAATGTTAACAGAATATGTTCGTACAGAAGGATATAAACTTGCGTTTGATGATCAGGTTACACCAACTTCGCAGCACTTTCATTTAATGGTTGCACCTTTCAAGCCGGTTATGGGTCAGGGTACATTTGAGAAGTCACCGGTTAAAACCGGATTGAAACTTCCTAATGGAATGGAATTACCTTTCTGGCACGTGATGTTTGAATCATTAACTATTAATTCAGAAAGAGAATAGTAGACGAATAGACTTTCATATTCTCTTGCAATAGTACTATTTTTATAGAGAGCAGAAAAGGGTTTAGGATTAATACATACCTAAGCTTTTTTTCTGCTTTCGTTTAAATAAACAGAACTGTTATATTTAATACAGATGGAAGATCAGTAATGAAATCACAAAAGAAAAATAAAAGGTTAACCCTATTTATTGTTTTTACTGTATTTGTGTTTGCAGGTTTATTTTTTGGGTTTAATTTTAACAACATTGTCGGTGACTCTAGCAATATCCTGGTACAAGAAAAAGATAAACCAGAAGAAAATGAAATATGGATGGACAAATTGACTTTTATCCCTAAAATGAAGATCATCAAACCTGGTACAAAAATAACCTGGATTAATAAGGAAACTGCAATGCACACCGTAATCACAGGTACGCCTGAAAAGAAATCCGGTTTATTTGAAAGTAAAACTATGGGTGAAGGCGGCGAATTCTCCTTTACTTTTAAAGAGAAAGGGATATACAAATATTATTGCGGTACACATGAAGATATGATGACCGCTGTAATTATTGTTAAGTAATTTTAATTATTTAATCGATAATTGCTGGTTTATTTATTAGGTTTCTATTGTTAAATTTGTTCATATTTTAAACTGCAACCGGAGGATTGGATGTTAATCAATAAATTCTTCAAGGGTATTTTATTACTTGCCGTTTCGCTTTTGTTATTTTCTTGTGCTAAAAATAAAGAGGAGACAAAGGTTGAATCTGATAATATAACAAAAGCTGTTTGTGTACTGCACCCAACTGCCGGAAATGCCGTTAGCGGGATTATTACATTCACAAAAACTGAGTACGGAATTAAAATTGTTGCCGATGTTGAAGGACTAACGGAAGGAAAGCACGGATTTCATATACATGAATTTGGAGATTGCAGCAGGTTGGACGGCAAATCTGCCGGAGGACATTTCAATCCTGATGGTAAAAATCACGGGGCTCCTGATGCAAGCGAAAGACATGTTGGGGATCTTGGAAACTTAATGGTAGACGGCGACGGCAAAGCTCAATATGAAAGAACAGACGCTCTTATTTCTTTAAGCGGTTCACATTCAATTATTGGCAGAGCCATTATAGTGCATGCCGGTGAAGATGATCTTACTTCGCAGCCCACTGGAGCAGCTGGTTCGCGTCTTGCTTGTGGTGTTATTGGTATTGCTAAATGATGTCCCGATGATTTTTTTTCATCTTTCCCTTTATTAAAAGCTGTCCCAATTTATCGGGAAAAGTAGGAATCCATTATATTTTAGAGATTTTAGATCCCCGTTTTTCTCGTGGGATTCCTTCGGAACACGTGAATGACACTAAAACCGGAACTTTTGAGATAACCTCTTTTTTTTACTCTCTCGTTTTCATTGCTTAAAAATTATTAATTTGATATTCAGTTTAATCAAAAATGTTTTTGAGTATTAATCAAAGTGAATCATTTGAACCTGAATCTTTTAATATCAATACTCGATGTGGATGATGTAAAAGTTTTAAAAGAAAAGTTGAGAAGTATTGCAAATAGAATTAACACTAACAGTACCGAGCTGCAAATTAATTCTGGCAAAGAACATCTTGTAGTTAGTTCATCTTATTTTCTGAATGAAATAGAGCAAATACTTAATACAAGAACTATTGAGAGAAGTCGATATTATTTAAAAAGATTATTGAAAAGTATAACCGAGGTTAAAACTTCTAAAATCAACGATATAAATTTGAACAGGTGGAAAGAATATGATGATATAATTACCGACAGCTTATGGATATTGGATAAACGTGATCAATCCGGTGCTCATACTGCAGGATATTGGGGTAACTTCATTCCGCAAATACCGAATCAGTTTTTGAAAAGATACACAAAAAAGGGTGAGTGGGTATTAGACCCGTTTGCAGGCAGCGGAACTACATTAATTGAATCTAAAAAGCTCGGTAGGAATTGTATTGGAATTGAGCTAAATGCCAATGTGGCAAGTCTTGCAAAAAAGAATCTGGCAAAAGAAAGGAACCCATACAAAATAAAAACAAAAGTTGTACGCGGAGACAGCACCAGGATTGATATAAAAACCGAGTTAAATAATCTTGGGATTAATTCTGTTCAGTTTGTTTTAATGCATCCGCCCTATTGGGATATAATTAAATTCAGCGAAAAGAAAAGTGATCTTTCTAATGCTGATTCCGTTGAGGATTTTTTAGAGAAATTTGGAAAAGTAATTGATAATATTGTTGATGTACTAGATAAGAAAAGATATCTCGCAGTTGTAATAGGAGATAAATATTCTGATGGTGAATGGATACCGCTTGGTTTTTACACAATGCAGGAAGTTATGAAGCGGGGATTAATATTAAAGTCTACAATCATAAAGAATTTTGATGCAACCCGTGGAAAAATGAATCAAAAAAAATTGTGGAGGTATAGAGCGCTGGCGGGAGGATTTTATATTTTTAAGCACGAGTATATTTTCTTGTTTCAAAAGGTACAACATGTTCATCATGTGCCAGGCACTTCAAAGTACCGTTTAAGCACCCTAAAAGTGCCTGGCACATGATGGGAAGAAGAACAGAAGTATTTCAAAAAGGCAGTGTGTTTCATGTTTACAACCGTGGTTGTAACAAGGGTAAAATATTTTTTGAGGAGGACAACTATTTGTTTCTGTTAAAGAAAATGAAAAAATACTCTAAGGAATTTGATATCTGCGTAATCGCATATTGTCTGATGCCGAATCATTATCACTTTGTCTTAAGACAAAAAAGTGAAGTGGGATTAAATAAATGTGTGCAGAATATTTTTAACAGTTATACGAAAGCAATTAATAAACGGTATAGCCGGAGCGGAACTCTTTTTGAGGGAAAGTTTAAAGCGAACGAAATATATGAAGATACAACAGTTCTTGAGGTTTGCAGATATGTCCATCGTAACCCATTAGAAGCTGGGTTGGTGAAAAATTTAGAAGATTGGAAATATTCCAATTATCCTGAATGTATTGGTTTACGAAACGGTGATTTATGCGACAAGGAGTTTATAGAAAATAATTTTCCAAATCCGTCTGATTATAAAAAGTATGTTTTGGATTATTATTCAACAAAACAGAAGCTTAAGAAGTTGAAAAAGTACCTATAATATCATTGCTCATGTGCCTTCATGTGCCAGTCACTTCAAAGTACTATTTAAGCACCTTAAAAGTGACTGGCACATGTTTAAAAAAGATGACTATTAATTTAAACGATATAGAAATCCAGTTAAAAAAGCGTTTAACCTATCCATATAAATGGGGAAGGAAACAGAACGACCAGTTTGACAAATTAACTAATTTCATCTACCGTACTTTTCTGTTTGAGAATGTTTTAAGAGAGATAAACACGAGGTTCAAAAAAGATAAAGAACATCAAAACATTTCCAACTATGCTTTAAACCGATGGTACAACTTCTGGTCTGCACAGGCAGTAGAAAAAATATTCTCCTCACTCCCAAACGTTAAACCTGCTTTAGATAGTAAAGACAGACTTGTTGATTTTACAATTGACGGTGTAACATTCGATCACAAAACCTCTGTCTTCCCCAAAAACTTTCCTTATCCCATAAATGAAGCTGTTAAAAAAACTGATGAATTAATTAAATGGCTATACAAACACCAATCTCAGCAGCAAAGGAAGCATTTAAAGAACAGGTTATTTGTGGTGCTTTATTCTCCTGATGGCGAGCACTGGAAACTGAAAGCAGAAATTTCCTGGTTGAAGGAAAGGATTGAAAAATATATGGTTGGATTTAATTCGAACTATCTGATGAAATTTAACTTTGAACAAGGTAGCACAACTATTACAGATGTTATTTGGGCTGTAAAAGGTTAATGTGCCAGTCACATGTGCCAGTCACCTCTATGGATTTCTTAGTCAGTGGTGACTGGCACATGAATGCAAAGGTAACTGGCACGTGATAATTTCCCGGCATTATTCTTGGCATCTTTTTCTTCACGAGCGCTAACAATTAAATTATCATCATTAAAACGGTTAATTTTTTATGAAAGACAATCATCTGCCAAAAGGGGTTGAAATATTACGGGAAATATCCCCGGAGTTTGCAGAAATTTTAACACCTCAAACACTTGGTTTTATTGCCAATCTGCAACGTGCATTTGGTACAAGGAGAAATGAAATTCTTCAAAAAAGAAAAGAACAGCAGCTTGAAATTGATGAAGGAAAAAAGCTTGATTTTTTACCTGAAACAGAAAATATCCGCAGAGGGGATTGGACAATTTCATCAATTCCGGAAGAATTACAAGACCGCCGCGTTGAGATAACCGGACCGGTTGAACGTAAAATGATTATTAATGCGCTTAATTCAGATGCTAAAGTTTTTATGGCTGACTTTGAAGATTCCAACACTCCAACCTGGAATAACATTGTACAGGGACAGATAAATTTACATGATTCTGTTAATCGTACAATCAGTTTTACAAATCCTAATGGGAAGCACTACTCTTTGAATGAAAAGGTTGCTGTGTTAATGGTTCGCCCGCGCGGCTGGCATTTAATTGAAAAAAATGTTTTAGTTGATGGTGAACCAATATCAGGCAGTATTTTCGATTTCGGTTTATATTTTTTCCATAACGTAAAAACACTTATCGAAAATGGCAGCGGTCCTTATTTTTATCTTCCCAAATTAGAAAGCCACATAGAAGCACGATTGTGGAATGACATTTTTATAATGGCACAGAATGAATTGGGCGTTCCGCAATCAACTATAAAAGCAACTGTTCTTATCGAAACAATTACTGCTGCATTTGAAATGGACGAAATACTTTATGAACTGCGTGAACATTCTGCAGGACTTAACTGCGGCAGGTGGGATTACATTTTTAGCTGCATAAAAAAGTTTCGGAACAACCGCGATTTCTGTCTTGCGGACAGAGCTTTAATTACCATGACTACACATTTTATGCATTCCTATTCATTATTGTGCATTAAAACCTGTCACAAACGAAACGCACACGCAATGGGCGGAATGGCTGCACAGATACCAATTAAAGCGGATGCGGAAGCGAATAAAATAGCTCTTGAAAAAGTACGCACCGATAAAAAGCGCGAAGCCAACGATGGACACGACGGTACATGGGTTGCTCATCCCGGATTGGTTCAAATTGCTCTTGATGCTTTTAACGCTGTTATGCCGCAACCAAACCAGATTAACCGCAAGCGTGAAGATGTTGAGATAACTTCAGAAGACTTGCTTAAGTTTGACCCGGAAAAACCAATAACGGAAAACGGATTGCGGGCAAACATTAATATCGGAATTCAGTACCTGGGTTCATGGCTTGCTGGCTCCGGTTGTGTGCCGATCTTTAATCTTATGGAAGATGCTGCAACCGCAGAAATTTCCCGCTCACAGATCTGGCAGTGGATTAACAGTCCAAAAGGTATTTTAGAGGATGGAAGAGTAGTGGACATTGAGCTGTTTCGTAAAATACTTGCCGAAGAACTGCTGAAAATTCGTAAGATTGTGGGTGATGAGGCATACAATTCCGGCACTTATGAAAAAGCCGCAAAACTGTTTGATGAAATTACAACCACAAAAGATTTTGTTGAGTTTTTAACTTTACCTGCTTATAAAATGATTTAAATAAAAGTATTACAATAACTACCGGTCTCTTTTGATAATATTTCTGTTTTCTGCACTCTATACCACACTGCAAATACCTTTTAATACAACTTAATAATACAGCTGATTGTATGTTTTACAGTATCCTTATGAGCAACACTGGAGTAAAATGACTGTAAAGTTTTATTATTTACTGAAGTTACGCAAAAACACCTATAACAGAAAAAAGATCCCGATTTGTCATTCTCACGAAAGTGGGAATCCATTTTTTCGTTTATTTTTGCATAGTGGATGCCCGCTTTCGCGAGCATGATATGCAGTTTTACGATTTTGCGTAACTTCAGTAACTAGTAAAGAATTAATACTTGACGGGCGGAAAATGAATGATTATATTCATATCCAATATGAAGGTATTACTTTACTTAAAGATTATTTTTTCTGATTATACAAACCTTCATGTTATCTGTGATTAAACGAAAAGTTATAGCGATACAATTTACTTTTTTAGATGTAGTTATTTGGCATTAATTAATTGAGTGGGTCACTCAAATTGTTCAATAAATAACAAAGGGAAGCTATGAAAACTTTAACTATAATACTTTCGTTATTGTGCATTGTACTTTTTTCAGCCAGCGCTTTTGCACAGTTTGATTTAGATATTGGAAAGAAGATAGAAAAAAAAGTTAATAAAGAGATTAACAAAGCTGCGGATGATGCTATTGATGAGGGTATAGATGCAGTGAAAAAAGGTGCAGAGGGAGAACCCGAAGAAAAAGATAAGGGGGATAAGGATCAGGAAGACAAAAAGGATCCTGACTTACAAACCGGAACAGTTCAAAATATTAGCGACGATAAAAATGTAACCGAATTAAAAATCTGGTCTAAATATGATTTCGTAGCTGGAGAAAAAGTGATATTTGAAGACAATCTTTCTGGCGAAGAAAGTGGTGAGTTTCCTTCCCGGTGGGATTTGCTAAGCGGCAGTGCTGAAGTTGCCTCTTTGGGTGAAGAAAATGTTATTCACTTCGCACACAATAATTCTATCATCCTGCCTTTAATGGATAAACAAGATTTCCTTCCAGATGTATTTACATTAGAATTCGATGTGTTTTTTGAAAAAGATGGTTCCTTCAGAACAGATATTTATAAAATCAGGTTTTTTGAGGGAACAAAAAATTCTGCTAAGATTGACGGCAAAAAAATTGTGCCGATAGATATTAGCTGGAATGAAGTAAAAATGGGACAATTTGGCGGTAAGACAGCATCTTTCACAGAAGAAAAAAAGAACTGGCAGCCAAAATGGAAACACATTGCTGTTGCATTTAATAAACGGTCTCTAAAACTGTATTTGGATGAAGAGCGTATACTAAACATTCCAAATTTAGGTTTTAAACCGAAGATGTTCTCAATCGGCGGACATTTTGATGATCGGTACATCAAAATGAGTTCTATAAAAAATATTAGAGTAAACGAGGGCGGCAAAAAATTATACGATAGAATAATTGAAGAAGGCAAATTTATTACACGCGGAATTTTATTCGATATTAACAAAGCAACCATTAGCGGTGAATCAATGGGAACAATAAATGAAATTGTTAAGCTTATGATTGAACATCCCGATTTAAATTTTAGAATTGAAGGGCATACGGACAGCGATGGCGATGAATCATTTAACCAAAAATTATCGGAAGATCGTGCAGCAGCTGTAAAAGTTATGCTTGTTAAGCTGGGTATAGATGGCTCACGTTTAGAATCAAAAGGATGGGGTGAAAGCAAACCTGTAAGCGATAACTCAACCCCTGAAGGAAAAGCAAATAACAGAAGAGTTGAGTTTGTTAAAATTTAAAAAAGGAAATCATCTAGGAGGTAAGTGATGAAATGTTTAAAAATTTTCTTTTCGGCTATAATTACTTTAACTCTGTTTAATATTACCAATGCACAGGAAATTAAAAGATTTGAATTCGAATCGGCTTATGTTGAAAAAACAATTGAAACAAAGACCGCAGGCATTGAAATAAAAACAACAAAAAAAATCTACATAACCGAGTATGGGAATAAAATGGCAAGCTACGATACCGAGATAAGAAATATCCTAATGTTAAACACCGTCGATTCCTCCAGAAGTGTTAGCATTACCGACGGCGAGTGGGTAACTGCTTACGATCCCGATACGAACGAAGGGACAAGAATGAAAATCCCATTCTTAGATACTATCGGGAAAATGTCTGAAGAGGATATGGAAAAATTCGGGAAGCAGATGGCCGAGGCACTAAAAACCGATATTACTGATGTCGGAACGAAAGAGATAGCAGGTAAGACCTGTAACGTTACTAAGGCAGTAACTGATATGATGGGAATGAAAACAACAACAACAACCGCTCTCTATAAGAATTTTGTTATGGAAATAGTTAGTGAGGGAATGGGCACAAACGTAAATGAGTTAGTTACTAAATTTGAGGAAGGCATAGATATTAATCCGACGGTCTTTGAAGCACATAAAGATGTTAATATAAAAGAAATAAAATCACGTTTTTAAAACGATAATTAATTAACTATTCACTAATATTAGGAGTCTTGTTATGAAATATTTAGTTACTATATTTCTACTATTTTCTTTCACTACCTTTGCACAAATAACTATTACCAGTGCAGATATAAATGCTCAGTATACAGTAGGGAATTCATTCACTATTAAAACCGATACTATTGTTAATCAAGTGGATATCGGACAATTAGGATCAACATCGTGGGATTTTAGTTTCTTAACACCAAATCCCGCATATGATTTTGTTACAACAGTTGTTGACCCTAATTCTACACCATATATTGGTAACTTTCCCGGCTCAAACATTGCAACTAAAAGCCAGATCGATATTATGGGTTCAACTTTTGATATATACTCATATCTCTCAGTAAATGGCAGCTTCAATTCTCACGGTTCTGTTGGTGAAGTTGATACTATATTAGTAACAACTACGTCTAATCCTATTGAACCGCTGGGTATATCCCCATTTACATTTGGTTCTATAATTGATTATAACGGAGAGCGAACAACTGTAATGGAGATTACCGGCCTTCCTTCATTTACAACAATAACAACAGTAATAAGCAGTAGTGTAGTCGATGCATACGGACCAATGACTCTGCCCGGTGGAAGAGTAGTTGATGCTTTACGAATTAAGGAAGATGAAATAAATATAATTCAAGATCCTTTCCCGTTTTACTCGAGGACTATATCATACACATTTTTAGCTAAAGATGGTTCACAGGTAAATGTACCTTCAGACACCACCAAGCCCGAAACAGGGTTTATTAGTAACACTGCATCAGTATCGTGGAATGACGCTCTTGTTACCAGCGTTAGGTTAGAAGAAACAATACCAAATAATTACTCCTTAAGACAGAATTATCCGAATCCATTTAACCCATCAACAAATATTGAGTACACAATTCCTTCAGAATCATTTGTTGAGTTAAAGGTGTATGATGTTCTCGGTAACGAAGTTGCTACTTTAGTAAATGAGCAGCAGCAAGCCGGTGTTTACAGGGCTGACTTTACCGCAGACAACCTTTCAAGCGGAATGTACTTTGCAAGGATAACTGCAAATAGTTTTACCCGGGTTGTAAAGATGATTTTGTTGAAGTAGTTTAAGGCATGTGATGTCGTCATGTGCCAGTCACCTATAGCAATTGCTGACCAGAGGTGACTGGCACATGGAACAAACTGGCACATTAATTAGCAATATCCTATCTTTATTATATGACATTTCAAATCCTGAAAATATTAACCTTGTCATCTTATTTTCTAATTGCGTTATTATTAACATTTTGCTCAAACAATGAAAAAGTAGATGCTCCCGAAAACATTCCCTCCGTTAAAACAGAAGAGGTAAAAATTTCAATTACAGATCAGAAAATCTTTGGAATCCAATCAGGTATAATTGAATATGAGATAACAGGTTCGCAAACGGGAAATAAAAAATTATATTTTGATGATTGGGGAAGGAAACAGGCAGAATTTTCTAACTCAACAATTAAGGTCGGTAAGTTTTCCAAACATTCAAACCTTCTTAAGATAACCAATGGAGATTGGCAGTATATTATAAACCTTGAGAAAAAAACAGGAACGAAGAGAGAAAACCCGGTTCTGAGAAAAATGTATGAGCTGAGTAATCAAATAAATTATAATGATTTTGGCGAGCAGCTTGTTTTAATAGAAGGCGGAGTAAAAACCGGAAATGAAGATGTTGCCGGTAAGAATTGTACAATTTATCATTTCAAAAATAAAAAAAGCAAAAGCTGGATATGGAATTGGATAACTCTTAAATCCGAATCCCTTTCCGGCGGTGTGCATATAACTGTTACTGCTAAAAACATTATGGAGAATGTTTCTGTACCCGATAGTGTTTTTAATCCCCCAAAAAATATTTTAATAATAGAAGTTGACCTCGAAGACTTGAGAAATCAGGAAGTTGAGATTGGCAATTAAAAGTGTTTACAAACAACCACGCCTGTCCAGCATACAGCCATGCAGCCATACAACCATGCAGTCCTACTTAACCATATGGCGAAAACCAGAATTATAAACAGATAAATATAAATGTTGATTAAATGATAACATTTCTTCCTTTAGGCGGAGCAGATGAAATAGGAGCCAATTGCTATTATCTAAACATCAACGGATCGGGAATTATACTCGATTGCGGTATGCACCCAAAGAAAACAGGATTAAACGCATTACCAAAGTTTGAACTATTAGAAAATAAAACGCTTGATTATGTTTTAATATCTCACGCTCATCAAGATCATATTAATGCACTTCCATTTCTAATAAAAAAATTTCCTCATCTTAAAATTGTTACAACTCCCCAAACACGCGCCATAGCGGAGTTAACTTTGCATAATGCAATATCTATTTTAGGGCAGCAGATCGAAGATAAATCATTCAACATTTATTCGCATGATGAAGTTGATCTTCTAATTAAATCTATAGATTACAAATCATATAATGATCAATTCGATATTACCGGGTTAAAAGCCGCCCGCGGTTCTGTAGTAACAGCGGAATTTTACGATGCCGGTCACGTTCTTGGCTCAGCTGGAATATTAATTAAATATGATGATATAAATTTCTTTTATTCGGGAGATATAAATCTATCTTGTCAATCTATCTTGAACGGAGCATCTCTTCCCAAATTAAAAGTTAAAACGATTGTTCTTGAATGTACTTATGGTGCAACTGATTCATCGGAGCTGAGACAATGGGAAGATGAAATAAACATTTTTGTTTCATCATTAAATAATGTTATCAACAGGGGTGGATCAGTTTTAATTCCCGTATTCTCTTTAGGCAAAATGCAGGAAATATTAACCACTATCTATACCCGGATGGAAATGGGTAAACTTACCAGGGCAGATATCTATACCGGCGGAATCGGGAAGAAAATAAACCGGATTTATGATTATAACAGGTACGTGGTTAACAGGAAAGAAATTGAACTTATTCTTCACGATGTGCCGCAAAAAAGTATTTTTGAAATAAACAGTACGGAGGATTTATTCATATATCCTTCAATAATTATTGCCTCAAGCGGTATGATGATAGAATCCACTGTTTCTTTTAAACTTTCAAAAAGATGGTTAACACAACACGGCTCAGCCATCTTTACGGTTGGTTATATGGATGAAAACACCCCTGGTTATAAAGTTGCCAAAGCAAGAAAAGGCGATAGCATAATATTAACTGATACTGAAAAGGAAGTAAAAGTCCAATGCGATATTAACAATTTTAATTTCTCTGCACATTCAAAAAGAGAAGAACTTCTGGAGATAGTGAAAAGATTAAATCCTGATAACGTAGTGTTGGTTCACGGCAATCCGGAAGCGATTGATTGGATGGGTGCATCAATTATCAAAATGAATAATGCAATTAAAGTTTATACGGCAGGCATAGGTAAAGAATTATTATTTGCTTAATAGTATAAATAATTGATATTTTTAATAACGTAAATTTGTTTTTTTTTTGAGAGGAGATATTGAATGTTTTATAAGCTTTATATTTTATATTATCGATATAGAATACCCCAAATAAACACAAAAGAAATACAATTCAAATTGCTAATCTATTTTATAATTTAAAAAGGGAGGAAATTATGTCACTATTAAAAAAACATTTGTCCGAAAAAATTGAAAGCTGGCGTCCAAGAACCAGGAAACTGCTTAAGGAATATGGAGATGTTAAGGTTGGTGAAGTATCAATCTCCCAGGTAATAGGCGGAGCCCGCGGAGTTAAATGTTTAACTACCGATATCTCTTATTTAGATCCTTTTGAAGGAATCAGGTTCCGCGGTTATACTATACCAGAAACCCTGGAAAAGCTGCCGAAAGTTCCGGGCAGTGAAATGCCGTACGTGGAGGGATTCTTTTATCTTCTGCTAACCGGCGAAATCCCGGGCAACGAGGACGTAAAAGATGTTGCCGAAGAATTCAATAAACGGCAGCACGTTCCAAAATATGTATTTGATGTGATTCGTACTTTGCCAAAGGATTCTCATCCAATGGTAATGTTTTCTACTGCTATACTTTCATTGGAAAGAGAATCTGAATTCGTAAAGGAATACAGTGCCGGTCTTAGTAAAATGGATTTATGGAAACCGACCTACGAAGATGCGATGAATCTTCTGGCTAAACTTCCGCAAATAGCTGCATTTATTTACAGATATAAATACAAAGATGATGAAATTATTAAACCGGATACAAGTTTGGATCTCGGCGGTAACTTTGCACATATGATGGGCATCGATAAACCCTACGATGAGGTTGCGAGGTTATATTTCATACTTCATAGTGATCACGAAAGCGGTAATGTTAGTGCCCATACAGGACATCTCGTTGCCAGTGCACTGTCGGATGTTTATTATTCAATCTCTGCAATGATAGGCGGACTTGCAGGACCGTTGCATGGTTTAGCTAACGAGGAGGTACTACGCTGGATACAGGGTGTTATGGAAAAGATGGGCGGAAAAATTCCTACTGAAGAAGAGATGAAGAAATTCGTCTGGGATACTTTGAACTCCGGTCAGGTAATACCGGGATTTGGTCATGCCGTATTAAGAAAAACCGATCCGCGTTACCAGGCACAAAGAGACTTCTGTCTTAAGCATTTACCCGATGATCCGATATTCAAATTTGTGGATGTGCTATACAAAGTAACGCCGCCTATTTTACAGGAACAGGGTAAAGCAAAAAATCCCTGGCCAAATGTTGATGCTCAATCCGGAGTAATCCAATGGCATTATGGTTTAACTGAATATGATTACTATACTGTACTGTTTGGTGTCGGCAGGGCATTTGGTGTACTTGCAAATATTATCTGGGATCGTGCACTTGGTTATCCGATTGAAAGACCGAAATCAATAACCACAGCTATGCTTGAAGAAGTTGCAGGTATAAAAAAATAATTTCATTAGCTATTGAAGGTTGTCTCAAAAGTTCTCTGTAACCCTTTGTGTCCCCGCCTGCCGTCGGTTTGTTAGAGTCTTGGTAGCAAAAACTTTAACATTGTCTAATTACTAAAGAATTTACTTGCCACTAAGTCACCGAGACACGAAGAAACTCTAAATCAACTTACTTTTGATTCAGTCTCAAACAAATGTTATTCTATTTCTACTTAGCATTTCATTTCTTATACTTGCTTGCGGGCAGGATTTTCGTTACGTTATTTTAAGACGGATGCCTAAAACTCACAACAAATCCTTATTTTTTAATATTAAATTGAAAAACTTTTCGGAAAAAGGATGAACCAGCATCAAGCTAAAATAAAAAGTGAGAATCTTACCCTAATAAAGGAAAAACTATTTTCAGGCAAAGCCGCACTTGAGGAGTCGGATCTTAATTATCTATTCAAACAGCTTGAAGATGAACTTAATGAAACAATAAGGGATAAATTAATTAGTACGGACAATGAACTGGTAAAATTATGGTGCGAAGTTTTTGAGGTTGTATCCGCAGGTAATTTTGCTGATTCACTGATGTTTTCTTTAGATAAAGAAATCTTTTATAAATTTGGTCTTTTTATACATGAAGAAATTAACGTTAATCCAGCTAATGAAAATTTAGTTCTTCTAATACACGAATACTTAAATATATTCCGCACATCTTCTCTTCTAAAAAAAATATACAAAGAGAAAAAATGGGAGGCTCTGGTTTTTAATTTAATTTCCTCAAGCAACTACAATGTTAGTGTTCTGTTTAATCAAAGGGTTAGAGAATATGGGGATAAGCCTCTATTTAAACTAATCAAGGGTAATACAGTTGATAAAATAAGCTGGAATGAAGTAAATAAAAATGTTTCGAAATATTCGCATTCCTTTTACAGCTTAATAAAAGACGAAGATTCAAATTCTGTAAAAATTACATTTCTATTAGAAAACAGCCCTTATATGCCACTGCTTGATCTTGCATGTTTAACAACGGGTATAGTGAATGTAATGATACCCGCCAACTCTGTAACTGACCATATAAAATTTATGCTTAATCAAACGCAGTCTCCACTTCTTATTGTACATGATGAGAAGCAATTAGCAAAGGTTAAATCAATAAAAATCGAATTAATTTATTTAAAACAGGTAATACTTCTATACGGAACAAGTGCTGAGGATTGGGTTATCTCGTTCAATGAGTTTATTGAATCAGGCAAAAATATTACAGACAATGATATCAATATGCTGAAAAACAATATTACAATGAATTCGCTGGCAACAATAATGTACACCTCGGGTACGACAGGTGAGCCTAAAGGAATAATGTTCTCACAGATGAATATAGTTTACAAAAGATTCTGTCGTGCTATGGCACTGCCTGAAATCGGTGATAAAGACCGATACCTATCTTTCCTCCCGTTGTTTCATACTTTTGGCAGATGGCTTGAGATGATGGGAAGCATCTTTTGGGGTGCAGAGTATTGTTTTATGGAAAATCCCGCTGTAGAAACAATGATTGCAAATATGCAGCTTGTACATCCAACTATCTTTATAAGTATTCCTAAAAAATGGATGCAGCTTTATGAACAGGTAAGCTATAAGGTTGATATAGAACTGGATAGTTACGATGATATAAAGAGCACAGTTAAAGGACTAACAGGTGGAAAATTAAAGTGGGGACTTTCGGCTGCGGGATATTTACCCTCAGATGTATTTAAATTTTTTCAGAGTTACGAAATTGAATTGATGAGTGGTTTTGGCATGACCGAGGCTACAGGAGGAGTAACTATGACTCCGCCATCTAAATATAAAGAAAATTCTCTTGGTTCAACTTTGCCCGGAATTGAAATAAAGCTTGGCGAAGATAGTGAAGTGCTAATCAAAGGACATTACGTTATGATGGGTTACTATAAAACCCCGGTAAAGGATACTTTTATTGACGGCGGCTGGCTCCCCACCGGAGATATTATGAAAATGGATGAAGATGGCTTTATTGAAATAATAGACAGAAAAAAGGAGATATATAAAAATATAAAAGGGGAAACTATAGCTCCGCAAAAAATAGAAAATTTCTTTAGAGAATTCAAGAATGTAAAGCAGGTTTTCCTGGTTGGCGATCACAAACCATTCAACACTGTGCTCATTTACCCGGATTATGAAATTAATAAATCATCATTAAAAAAATTAAACGAGAAACAAAAACTGGAATATTTCTCTTCACTTATTGTTACTGTAAATAAATTTCTTGCCCCATTTGAGAGGATATTAGACTTCCGCATAATTGAACGCCTTTTCTCCGCAGAACATGGTGAATTGACTCCGAAAGGAACTTATAAGAGAAGAGTGATTGAGCAAAATTTTGATGAAGTTATAGAAACGATGTACACAAAAAATTATATCAGTATTGATGTTAATAATATTGAGGTTCGAGTTCCTAATTGGTTCCTTAGAGAAAAAGGATGCCTGAGCAGAGATATTATTGGCGGAAAATCTGGCATAGAAATCCCCAAAATAAATGCATTGCTGACAATTGAAAAACTTCCCGCCGACTCAAATGTATTCAGGATTGGGAGCTATAATTATACAATAAATTCTGAATATATTGACATGCAAATGCTCCTTACAAATCCCTATTACTGGATTGGCAACAATGAGCTTTTAAACTTCACCGGTAAATCAATATACCAATGGTACAGGCTGCAATCGGTACATGAAAGTATAAGGTATCACTCTTCGAATCGAAATGTTATCATCGACCCCGAACTACAGAAAACTTTTAATATAATAAGTTTAAAAAAAGAATTTTCGCTGGAAGGTATTCATTCGGCTGATTTAATGCTGCAATCAAACGACTCTGAGAACCAAACCAAAGCAGTTAACTATTTACAAAAAATTCTTGCGGACGAAACCAATTATAATTATCAGTTTGCTTTAGAAATTACGTCCAGACCGAATTTAACCGAATCAATTGAAACACGGCGGCGAATGTTTAAAGCTGTAATTGTTAAGCTGAGTAAGAATAGTTTTGAGAAAATATTATTACAATACATCGGTCTCGATCACAATTTGTTAAATAAAGAAACTATCGATTTCATTGTGAACCTGGGACGTGGTAAAGAGCTGCCTGAAATTGCAGAGGAGATATTACAACTGGAAATAGAAAAACTTGAAAATGGAAAATCGTACGAGGTTTCTCCCGTATCATCTCTGTTTGATCTTCTTGAGAAACATAGTTTAAAACACCCAACCAGCTTTAAGCAGATAAGAAGATTTGTAATGCGGTATGCGGTTTTCAGTTCGTCTGAAAAAATAAAACAAAAAGCAGATACAATTCTTACTAATTTACAGCAAGGATTACGCTTGGTGTTAGGAAAAAATCAAACCGTTTCGGTAGATATGGAAACCGGCAAAGAATACGGATGGGACGATGTTCTAACATTTGATTCGGGTATCGATCCTGAAGACAGGTTAAGAATGAGAAACGCATTAATAAAAACCTCTGTGCTTCGCGAGGCTATTTTTCTTTTTTCGAAAGGTTTTATTCTGCGATTAGATAATATATTACCAGGGGGAGTTTGGATCAGTCACCTGGAAACAAAATCTTATAAATCTATTTACAGAGTAATTCTGCAAACAAGATTTCAAGGTGGGTATGATATTACACTTCATCTGGCACAAAACTTACCTCCATCACATATAAAAGAAGAAATTAAATGGCTGATACTACCGGCAACAACTATATCAGGTGAAAGTTTGCTTCCAATGTTCGGCGGGTATTGGGAAGATTATGATCTGTGGACTGAAGAGTTTGTACCAAGAGAAAGTGTTAAGAGATTTATTTTAAAAACTGTGAAGAAGAATGAAGAAGCAAAAATACAGAGACTAAAGTATTTGTGGACTTACTTTGTTTGGAATGCCGCTGCTGCCTATATGCAATTTTGGAAATTAACAAACTATCAAATTGAATTAGCCAATCCTTTGCCCGAAAATATTTCAATCCCGACTCATGATTACCAGACGGGTACTATACTTTATTCAGTTTCAAAAAGAATCAAATCAGATTCAATATCAGATTTCTTCAAGAATTTTTATTTGCTTTTTGTTAAACAGACTGTTGATAAATATGATTTTCTGAAAAAGAAATCGATTTGGAATTATATTTTTTCGGGACTGATTGAGGTTGAGGGTGAAACCGAAGGGCTTATACTGCTTAAAAAATTTGGTGCGGAATTGAAATCTTTACAGGACTTCCCCGAAAAAGAAGAGACCGGGAGAAGATTAAATCTATTTATCGATAAACTCGAGAAGGAATTGTTTATCCCGAAACCGGTATTTTTCGCAATTAAAAGATTTCACAGATGGTTGGAATTAAATGTGAATGCGGCTTTTACTGCACAGGCAGAGATGCTTTACGAATTGTATGAGACATATCAACTCTTCCAACTTGAAGAAACACATCCTTCCACAAGAACAATATTCTTTCTCGAAACAGCTTTTATTAATTCGGATACATCGTTTAAAAAATCGCTGGGGGAAATTGCAACGAAACAACGTAACAGGTCAGTGGCAAAAGAGGAAACTTTAAATCTAATCTCCAGACTTCAAATGCAATTTGAACTGAGTGAAAAGGAGAAGTTCTTTCTTGCCAGGTTAAGTTATCCATATTTGAAACCTACAGATTCAGCTACATTATTGAGAGTAGGCAGTGAAGAAGAAATACCATCCAATCTGGTTGTTCAACTTTTGGATGATGATCAAAACCCATTCCTTATAAGAAATCCAATTTCACCAAAAGAAATATCACGACTGCATCAATTATTTTTTGAATCAAACCTCTTAGTACATTTCCGTCCTGAGCATCAATTCCTTGCGGCACTTTCTGAAAGAGGTTTTATTATTGGTGGTTTATATTATCTACGTATAGATGATCAAACTGCTCGTATGGAAAAAATTGTGGTTTCCGACAGATACCGCCGTAAAGGGATCAGTGAGGCGTTGATGAATGAATTGTTCAACAGGTTAAAAAGTAGTCACTATAAATTTGTTACCACCGGATTTTTTAGACCGGAATATTTTTATAAGTTTGGATTTACAATCGAACGGAAATATTCAGGTCTTGTAAAAAATCTTGCAAAAAGTAAAGAAAATAATTAATTGTACTTCTATTGTAGTTAGCAGGCGAACGATGAATATTAATACTTAACAGTGAGATGAATATTAGAAAAATTTTCAGGAGGTTCTATGCGTAGAGAAATCCACAAATGGTGGAGTCCAAACTTAAATAAGGAAATGGAAATAGTTGTTTACGGACATTATGGATATGCTTTATTAATGTTTCCTACTGCTGCTGCCGATTATCTTGAATATGAAAGATTTCAGTTGATAGACTCAATTGCTCCATTTATTAACGATGGAAAGCTTAAAGCATTTTCTGTAAACAGCATAAATAGTGAAAGCTGGCTGAATAGTAATATGCACCCATCACATAAGGCAATCCGGCATCAACAATATAACCAGTATATAACTGAGGAAGTAACACCATTTATCAGACAGCTCGGTTCTTCCTCCATCCCTATCATTACTACCGGAGCGTCATTAGGAGCTTTACATGCAGCAAATTTATTCCTGCGCAATCCGTATATTTTTGCAGGAACTGTTGCTATGAGCGGTAATTACGATCTGAAGACTTATACAAATGGATATTACGACGATAATTGCTACTTTAATTCTCCTGTTGATTATCTTCCACGCTGGAACGATGAAAATATCCTGAACATGTTAAGACATAAAAGTATAATTATTGCAAGCGGGCAGGGCTCGTATGAAGATCCTGATGCATCACGAAAACTATCGGATATTCTCAATGCAAAAGGTATACAGCACTGGCTGGACCTATGGGGTCATGATGTGCCTCATGACTGGCCAACCTGGAGGGATATGCTTCCCTACTTTTTAGGCAGTATTAATTTCTAATATCAATGGGATCCGTATTTCCCGTATGAAATGGAAAGTTTTTTTAACTGATAGAAAGATTGAAATTGTAATTACTGTGCTTTTAATCGTTACGATTTTAATAATCTTTTCAAACTTTCTTTCATTTATTGAACAGCGGCACGGAGTTGTTCTTCCTGACCCCATTCTAAAAATTTATGATCCAATTGATCTCACCTGGTTAATTTTTGGATTGATTTATTTATCGCTGGGTATTGCAATAATAAAATTTGCCACAAAACCGGATCTTCTTTTTATTGCACTGCAAAGTTATTCTTTACTTCTTATTTTCAGAATGATAGTAATGTACGTAACCCCGCTTGAAGCACCTGATAATATGCTTTCTCTTAACGATCCTCTTGTTCAATTTTTTGGCACCGGCAATATTCTTACAAAAGACCTCTTCTTTTCGGGTCATACGGCAACATTATTTCTTTTTTTTCTAATTGCGGATAAGAAATATCTAAAAGTGATTTTTTTAATTTTTACATCTATTGTCGCATTAGCAGTTCTTCTGCAGCATGTACACTATACTGTAGATGTTGTCGCTGCACCTATTTTCGCTTATGTATCATACAGGATAATTAAATTATTAAGGGAAAACAGCTTTACCAGAATAACAGCGTCTTCAGAGAATTAACTCATTAATAATTAATAAATCTATAATATGGCAGAGAATACAAAAGTAACTGAGATTTCAGAATTCATATCAAAATATTTTATGATTGGAAATTCTAATTCTTTAATACCTGTTGCTGATTTTATAAATTTGGATGAATTAAGACTTTATCTGTCACAAAAATTATCCTACTTAATGGATAATAAATATGATTCACTTATTAATATTTTGTATAGAATTGATGTTGGCGAAGAGAAGTTGAGCAAACTTTTTTCTGGAACCAACAGGGAAAACATCTCTGCTGCTCTTGCTGATCTGATAATTGAAAGGTCGATTCAAAAAGCCGAATTCAGACAAAAGTACAAAAACGGCAAATTATAAATAAAAGAATTTATTAATTTATGTTACACCAAGGAATGATTTTTGTCATATTGATCCCGATTCATCGGGAGAAATATCTCCAAATAGTGCAAATCGTATACCTTGAGATTCTTCACTCGACTCCGTTCCGTTCAGAATTACAATTTTGTGTAAGGTGAGTTATTAATTTAAGTGCTTTATTTACCACAAGCTCTGCATTTATCCCTCCGTCTCCGGCAAAGTCACATTTTTTAGGATCACCGGGGCAAACAGTTGAGCAGTAGCTCTCTTGCGGTAAAATTATTTCTGAAATATTTCCTAAAGGACCCCACAGTTTCGGTGAGCATGCAGTGAGCGGACAGAAAAGAGATATTGTTTTTACATTCAACGCAGCAGCAATGTGCATTGGTCCTGTGCTGGATGAAATTAAAATATCAACCGCGGCATAATTTAAGATTGATTCTCTTAATCGTTTTCCTTTGTTTAAATAATCAACGCCGTTTATATTCAGTAATTCGGCAGGTGGATTGTAATCGGTAACAACAACTTTTATATTATCAATATCCAGTAGTTTATTGATGATTTTTTTATATTCTTCCGGCTGTAAATTTGGTGCTGAATTTCCGCTTGTCGAATTAATTCCTACTATAGTTTTTTTGCTGTTGCTCAATATTTTTTTTATTTCACTTACTTTCCTTTTTTCATCCTTGCTTAAATATATTTCAGGGTTGATAGATTGTGGTTCAATACCAATTTTTCTAATCATATCAAGGCAGTAATCTGCTTCGTGTCTTAGAGGAATATATTTTCTTCTATTAACATATTTTGTGAATGATAAGAACTGATAAAGTTTGTGTCCTACACCTATCCTGATTTTAATACTGCTGAAGAATAATAACCAATTTAGTCTTTCATCCGGAAGAAGCATAAAAGCATGGTTAAATTTGTATTTATGGAGTCTTTTCATCATTTGCCAAAAGTTGAAATCATTTTCATCTTTATCGTAAACTATTATTTCATCAACGTAAGGATTGTTTTTGTAAATATCTTTTGTATAATCCCGCACAAGCACTGCTACAAAACTGTTCGGATACTCTCTTTTAACTTCCCGCGGAATAGGAGTTGATAGAACCACATCTCCAATTCGGTCAATTCTTATAATTAATAGTCTGATTCGATTCATTCTAAAATATTCTTGTAAAGAATTAGTTATTGAAAAGCCGGAAAATCCTTTACTAATTTGTTATTAAATCATATATTTGAAATTAAATAAAGGTAAGGTGCAAAATATATTGTTCCACCTAATCCTATTTTAATGTTTTAAAATCTATAAAAAAAATCAAAATTTCGGATGGTACATTACTAGTATCAAAGTTTCTGAAACAAATAATCAATTTTATATATATTAGGTGTTTAAATTATATATTAACATATCTGTTTATCTAAAAATAAATCATCTAAATCTATGCTGAATGTTGAAAGTTGTTAAACTAATATTTAATTTCAAAATACTATAAAAACTTATTATCTTAATATACATTTGCCGGTTATGAGATTAAAATTAAACAAACGCAGTTTTACTTAGGAGAATATATATGTCATTCCTGGTGTCAAAAAAAATCAAAGACTTGCGATCAGAAAATGAAGAGCTTAAATCGCAGCTCCGCAGGCATTATGAGAAAGAGGAAACCGTAAAGCGTTTGGAAGATGTTTTAAGAGATATGCGTTCCGAAATTCTTGGGGCAAAAAAGGATAAGTCAAAGATATCATCAATTATAGATGATATGAAAATTGAAGTGGCTGCCCACAACAAAACGAAAAAAGAAATCCTTAACGAGATTGAAAAATTAAAGCGTAATAAAATTGAGGAGCAAAACAATCTGTGGAGACTTAAGGAACAGCAAAGCAAATTTGACAATAAAATTCAAGAACAAAATACCATCTCTAAGCTAAACAGCGATAAACTTTCAAAGGATATTACTACTGCTGAAAAAATACGTAAAAATCTTTCTGCCGCTAACAGTAATCTGGAAGAGCGAAACTCGAAACTTAATAACCGCCTGCATCTGCTTACTGAGCAAGAAAAAGAAATAACGAATAAAATAAATTTAAAGCAGGCTGAACTTCAGCAGTTGAATTCATTTGAGTCTGCTAACCTGAAGGGCGAATTTAAAATTCTTGGGGAAAAAATTAAAACTTTGCGCGAGACCGAATCAAGACTCAAATCGGAAATGGAAAACGGGATTAGTGATCTTAAAGAAGAGGAGGCATCACTGCAGTATGAAATTGATATAAAAATGCGTGAGTTAAAAGAAGCTGAAGATAAAAAAGTTATCAAAAAGTCTGCTGAGTTAAAATCCATAGAAGATAAACTATTAGCTCTAATTATTGAAGATCAGAAAATTTCCGAAAACATAAAACAAAAGAAAATTGACACTAATAGTCTAAATGATACAATTTCAGAACTGGAAGAAAAGACTAAAACCATTAAAGCTAATCTTGAACAATTAAAATCAACAGAAACGCTTAAGACCGAGTGGATTGTAGAAATAAACGAAACCCTCTCAGAAAAAGAAATTAAACTTACTTCTCTTGATGAAGAACTCGATAATAAATCTAACCAATTGAATGATTTCACCCAAAAATTAAGTGAGCTTTCTGAGCAGTTTAAAACAAAAGAAAATGAATTGGAGAAAAGGGAATACAATCTTGAGTTAAAAACTAACCTATTAAATAAAATATCTGTTGATTACTCAGAGATAGAAGACAAGGCAGCACGATTGCAGGCTGAAGCACATAATTTTGAAATTAGAAAAGATGAGGCACATAAAAAATTACTTAAAGAAATTGCAGAGTACAGTAATTTAAAAGAAGAAAACAAAAAACTAAAAGAAATTATTCCTCTTCTTGAGCAAAGAAAGATTGAGATTAAGCAAAGTAATGAATCGTTGGAATTAAGATTTTCTGATATGCTGCAAAAGCTGAACAAAAGCATGAACGAGATGAACAAGAAACGAAGTGTACTTGAGCAAATCATATTAAAGAAAGAAAAAGATCTTGAAGAAAAAGATCAGTTCCTAATTGAAAAAGTAACTGCGTTGGAAGAAGGTGAGAGAATCCTGAATATGAGGCATGAAGAGATTGATTCTTTTGAGGTATTAATAAAGACCATAAATGAGCAGAAGGAACTTGTAAAGAATGATCTTTTAAAACTTGATGATAAAACAACCGATCAAAGAAATCTGATTGGTGATCTTCAGTTAGAAATTGAAATGCAGCAGAAAAAGAAACTTACAATTGAAAATAATTTACAGGATATACTTTACTCAATGAATAACAGGTTAAGGAAGAGCAGTGATAACACAGTAAAACTTAATAGTGAAATAAAAGAATATGAAAATCGTCTAACCGGGTTGAATAAAAGTATTAAAGAATCTGTTAGTGAACTAGTTGAGCTTCAAACTTCTATCAGCAATATAAAAGTGGAACATGAAGAACATCGGGGTGAAATTATAAAACTGGTTACAATGAAAAAGAAAATAGAGCACGATATATCAAAGCACCAATCCGTATTACAGAAGTATCAGAAGATAAGTGAGAAAATAAAATTTGAACGTGCAATGATGCAAAAAATGTCCTCGCCCGAAAGTGAAGAAAATGCATTGGTTAATGATGCAAAAACCAATAAAGCTGTTAAACCTGGAGATCGATTCCTAAAAGTTTAACTGAGTATTATTAATAGTTATTCTCATAAGGCTATTATTATTTATCCGAGTATTCCCCCTTAATTTTTCTGATATTTTCCGTTTAAAATTCTATATTACTGCAATATTCATTTTTACTTTTCAAATTTAGGAAGAATTCAATGCGATCTTTTGCAAAATCAATCTTAATCTTAACGTTTCTTCAAACAGCATTTTTATGTTCGCAAAATCAAACTTCACCTGTATCTCACCCGGGTTGGAGTTACAACAAAACTATCTACGAAGTTAATATCAGACAATATTCCAAAGAAGGAACATTTAAAGCATTTGAAAAACACTTACCACGCTTAAAAGAAATGGGAGTTGGCATTCTGTGGTTGATGCCCATCCACCCTATCGGGGAAAAGAACCGGAAGGGAAACCTTGGCAGTTATTATTCAGTTAAAGATTATAAAGCTGTTAACCCTGAATTCGGAACATTGAAAGAGTTTAAAGCTCTCGTTGATAAAGTTCATAAAATGGGAATGTATGTTATTATTGATTGGGTGGCGAATCATACTGCTTGGGATAATATTTGGATGGACGAACATCCTGAATTTTACACCAAAGATTCACTTGGTAATTTTACTCCTCCTGTACCTGATTGGACAGATGTTGCTGATCTTAATTACGATAACAAAGAGCTTTGGGCCGCAATGACAGATGCATTAAAGTTTTGGGTGGAAGAATATAATATAGACGGTTACAGGTGTGATGTTGCAGGAATGGTACCGATTGAATTCTGGGTTGAAGTACGGAAAGAACTTGATAAGATCAAACCTGTGTTTATGCTTGCCGAGTGGGATACGCCAGAAATGCATAAAGTATTTGATATGACTTACGATTGGAGTACAAACAAATTAATGAATGCAATAGCAAAAGGAGAAAAAACTGCAGTAGATATGCTTAACAATTTGAACGATGATAAAGATAATTATCCCCCTAATGCTTTCAGAATGCAGTTCACCTCAAACCATGATGAAAACACATGGAACGGAACCGTATTCGAAAGGCTTGGTGATGGCGCAGAAGCATTTGCGGTTTTTTCATTCCTGATCCCTGATATGCCTCTTATTTATACCGGGCAAGAAGCAGGTTTGGACAAACGACTTGCATTTTTTGATAAAGACGTGGTGGAATGGAAGGAGAATAAATTTCAAACGATATATACAAAGCTAATAAGCCTAAAAAAGAATAATGATGTACTGCTCAATGGCGAAAGAGGTGGTAAAATTACATGGGTAAACAGCACAGATACGAAAAACATTCTTGCATTTACGAGAGCAAAAAACAAAGATAAAATATTTGCGTTCTTCAACTTCTCAGATAAAGAAGTTGAGTTTGAACTTGAAGGTGAAACGATCAGCGGAATTTACAAAAATTATTTTACCGGAAAGATTGAAACATTTTCCGATAAAGAATCTTTCAAACTTCATCCCTGGGAATATAGAGTTTACGTGAAGTAAAATGCATCAATGAAACTTTGTGTTCCTTTGTGTCTTCGAGACTTCGTGGCAATTAAACTCTTTAGTAATATTTCACCACTAAGACACTAAGCTCACCAAGTATCACTAAGAATTTTTAGATAATTATTACTTAAAAAAATTTAATGTCAATCACAGTAAGAAATATTTTCAAATCATTCAATTCAATTATAGCAGTAAACAACTTTTCTTATTCTTTTCAGAAAGGAAAAACCATCGTACTTATCGGTCCAAGCGGTTGCGGCAAATCAACTTTGTTACGTCTAATAGTTGGATTGACTATTCCCGATAGTGGCGAAATAGAAATTGATGAGAAACCTTTAACAAGTATAAACTTGTCATCAATTAGACGAAGAATGGGTTATGTTATTCAGGATGGCGGATTGTTCCCACATCTTGCTGCAAAGGAAAATGTTTCACTGATGGCAAAATATATCGGCTTGGGTGATAAAGAAATTACCGACAAGATTAACCAACTTACCCGGCTTACAAAATTTCCAACTGATGGATTAAATCGTTTTCCCGCTGAGCTTTCCGGCGGACAGAAACAGCGTGTAAGCTTAATGCGTGCATTAATGCTCAATCCCGAATTTCTTTTGTTAGATGAACCATTAGGCGCACTTGATCCTTTAATCAGGTTTGATCTTCAAAATGATTTAAAGGAAATTTTTAAATCCCTCAATAAAACTGTTATTCTTGTTACTCACGATTTAAATGAGGCTGTTTTTTTTGGAGATAAAATTTTGCTGATGAAAGAAGGTAGTTTAATTCAGCAAGGAACGATTACTGATTTCATTAACAATCCGTCGGAACCATTTGTAACTAAATTTATAAAATCTCAGAGAAGTACAATTGAAATTAATTAAACAAAATATGTTGTGGTTTTCAATTCTGCTTTTGATTGTTTTTATTAATTTATCACCAACAGCTTTCACCCAATCCGGTAAAACAATAACTGTCGGTTCCAAAAAATTTACAGAGAATGTATTACTTGGTGAAATTGCAACGCAGCTGATACGCACGCAAAATGTAAATGCAATTCACATAAGAGAATTGGGCGGAACAAGAATTTTATGGAGTGCACTGCTGAAAGGAGATGTAGATGTTTATCCCGATTATACAGGAACAATTATCGAAGAGATACTTGCTGATGAAAATGTTACAAACGATAACTTAAAAGATAAACTGTCACAACACGGAATTGGTATTGTTTATCCTCTCGGTTTTAATAACACTTATGCGATTGGAATGAAAAAAGAGGAAGCGGAAAAATTAGGAATAGAAAAAATATCCGGTTTGCGTAAGCATCCCAATTTAAAATTCGGTTTTACAAACGAGTTTATGGATAGAAAAGACGGCTGGCGGGGATTACAAAGACTTTACAATCTTCCTCAAACAAATGTAAACGGATTAGATCACGACCTTGCTTATCGCGGTCTTGCTAGCAGCTCAATTGATGTGATTGATCTCTACTCAACAGATGCCGAAATTAATTACTACAATCTTAAAGTGTTAGAAGATGATCTGAACTATTTTACAGATTACCAGGCAGTTTTACTTTACAGGAAAGATTTGGCAAAATATTATCCCCAAGTTGTTGAAACATTACAAAAATTAATAAATGCAATTTCCGAATCGCAAATGATCGAAATGAATTCGGACGTAAAGTTAAACGGTAAAAGCGAAGAGTTGGTTGCTGCACACTTTATTAAAAACAAGTTTTCGATCGAATCAAATTATGTAGAAAGCACTTTCTTAAGCCGTTTATGGCATAATACAAAAGAGCATTTGTATCTTGTGTTAATTTCTTTATCGGCAGCAATTTTTGTTTCTATCCCTCTTGGAATATCCTCTTACAAAAACAAAAAGCTCGGAAAAATAATTTTAAGTGTAACTGGAATCATCCAAACGATCCCTTCGCTTGCGTTGTTAGTATTTATGATACCGCTTTTAGGTATTGGGTCCTCTCCTGCCATAGTAGCGTTGTTTCTCTATAGCTTGCTTCCAATTGTTCGTAACACATTTACAGGTTTGCAAGATATCCCGACGAGCATAAAGGAATCTGCAATTGTACTTGGTTTATCCTCTTTTGTGATCCTTAAAAAGATTGAACTTCCACTTGCATCCAGATCAATTCTTGCCGGTATAAAAACCTCTGCAGTTATAAATGTGGGCACAGCTACACTTGGCGCATTGATAGGTGCTGGAGGTTACGGTCAGCCTATCCTAACGGGAATAAGATTGGACAGTGTTTCTCTGATTCTTGAAGGTGCAGTTCCAGCTGCCATACTTGCTTTGATAGTTCAATGGATATTTGATCTTTCCGAAAAAGTGATCGTGCCTAAAGGATTGAGGATATAGAGGACATCTGAATTATTCTCTTACTGTAACTCTGAACGACCTGTCTACTGGAACTTGTGAGTGAAGAGTCTGTTTTATAATAAGTATCGAGATATTTCACTTCATTCAATATAACAATGATGAATCTTTCAGAAATCTTGATATAATTAGTTGAAAATTTAATAGGATATTTTGAGTATATTTAATTTTTAAGGTATACTTATCTGAACATTACTACAAGTTCATATTATTAACTAATTATCAAAGAATTATATTCAATAATTATGTGTTATAACAATGAAACAAGAGAATATAAATAAGAGTAGCGCGTTAGAAGAAGAAAACAAGCGTTTGCGTAATGCAATTGCTGAGCTATCTATTATAAACGATATTGCAACAACAATAAATTCAACGCAGCCTGTTGAGCAAATTGTGGATATAATTGTAAAAAAATGTGTAAAGCATCTAAACGTAGAGCAGGGTGCTATAATGCTGCTGGACGAGAGTGATAAGGAAAAGCCCCTTCATACAATGATACGCGAGCAGCAGAGCAGTTTAGATTTGCTGCCTTATAGATTTGATACACAGTTAACAGGCTGGATGCTGAAAAATCAGGAACCGCTGCTTGTAAACAATTTAAAAGAGGATGAACGATTTAAAGACCTGGTTGATAAAACAACTCCTTTTGAATCTTTTCTCAGCGTTCCTCTGAGAGTAAAAAACAAAATGCAGGGTATACTTACAGTTTTTAATAAGCGTTCGAATGAAAAATTTTCTTCAAATGATCAAAAACTATTATCGATTATTGCATCGCAATCGTCCCAAATTATTGAAAATGCCCGGCTGCTTGAAGAAGAAAGAAACCTACAGGTGTTGCAGGAAGAAATGCGTGTGGCAAAGCAAACACAGATAAATCTTCTACCAAAAGAATTTCCAGTAATCAACGGATACCAAATTGCCGCCCGAACTATTCCTGCGAAGGAAGTCGGTGGTGATTCTTATGATCTTATTCAAATTGATGACAAACACTTTGCTTTTTGCCTGGGAGATGTATCGGGGAAAGGTATGCCTGCTGCTATGCTCATGTCCAACCTTCAGGCAACACTGAGAAGCTTTACAAAAACAGGAAATTTATGTAAAGATATTATTGCAAATTCAAACGACCTGCTTTACAACAGCACCGAACCATCAAAGTTTGCAACTCTTTTTTATGGAATATTAAATCCGGAATCAAATGAAATAGTTTTCTGTAATGCCGGGCATAACAATCCTTTTCTTTTTTCAGCCGATGGGAATGTTAAAGAATTAAAAACCGGGGGGCTTATACTTGGTTGTTTGCCAGGTTCAGAGTATGAAGAGGAAAAGGTTTCAATAAACAGAAATGATATTATTGTAATCTTTTCCGATGGAATAAGTGAAGCGATGAATGAAAATGAAGAAGAGTATGGGGAAGAAAGACTAAAAGAATTTATATCGAATCATTTAGATGAGTCCCCGGATAAAATAATTGAAAACATCCTTTCCGATGTCAGGATGTTTGTCGGTAAGGCACCGCAATGGGATGATATGACGTTACTGATCATTAAGAGAGAAGAACAATGATTGGTAATACAATCCGCCGCCGCGGATCGCATTATAAGATTCTCGAAAAATTAGGCGAAGCCTGTCTGCAGATTACTGGTAAAATGTATTTGCTAAATTATCGGCAGCCAAGGCAGGGCGGACTTGTCCACCGTAACATTGCTATAATGGTTGAAATACTATGATAGGTAAAACGATTTCACACTACAAAATATTAGAGAAACTCGGCGAAGGCGGAATGGGCATAGTCTATAAAGCTCAGGATACTAAACTTGATAGAACCGTTGCCCTTAAATTTCTTCCATCTTCACTAACTTCTGATAAAGAAGCTAAGGATAGATTTATTCGAGAGGCACGTGCTGCATCTGCTCTCGATCATCCAAATATCTGTACTATCCATGAGATTAATGAAACAGATGAAGGACAGATGTTTATTTCGATGGCATATTACGGTGGAATGATTCTTACAAAGAAGATCGAAAAAAGTACCATTCCCATTAATGAAGTTATCGACATTGCTATTCAAATTGCTAGTGGATTAATAAAAGCGCACCAACGAGGAATAATTCATAGCGATATAAAACCTGCAAATATTGTAGTTACTGAAGATGGACTTGTAAAGATTCTTGATTTTGGGATTGCGAAACTAATAGGTGAAAGTAGGTCAACTCAGGATAATTTACAAATTGGGACAATTGCGCATATTTCCCCAGAACAGATTAGGAGTGAGAGGATTGATCATCGGACTGATATTTGGTCTCTTGGGGTTGTTATCTATGAAATGATCACTAGAAAACTTCCCTTCAACGGTGAATATGATCAGGCAATCATTTATTCAATTCTTAATGAAGAACCATTTCCACTATTAAATTTTCGAAGTGATGTTCCTAAGAAATTGCAAGATGTTGTTCTAAAAGCAATTTCAAAAAATGTTGGTGAACGATTCCAAAGTGTAAACGAATTATTAAAAGAGTTAATCATTTGTCTGGAATCTCAAAGAAACATTGACAGCACTGATAGAAAACTGGAAAGTTCTGAAAGACATCGCAAGCTATCGGCTATAATGTTTACAGACATGGTTGGTTACAGTGCATTAACTCAGAAAAATGAATCGCTGGCAATAGAGCTGCTCGAAGTTCACCGACGACTACTTCGTCCTTTATTTCAAAAACACGGAGGAAATGAGGTGGAAACAATTGGAGATGCATTCTTTGTTGAATTTAAGAGTGCTCTTGAGGCAGTAAGGTGCGCTATTAAAATTCAGAAGATGCTACACCGGAGAAACTCAAAGGCTGATCAGGAAAAACAAATAATTCTTCGCATTGGTTTACACATTGGTGATGTTATTCATATTGGTAAGCATGTTCACGGCGACGGGGTGAATATCGCTGCAAGATTAGAGCCTCTCTCGGCTCCCGGCGGTATTTGTTTATCAGAGGATGTAGTAAGGCAAATTAAGAATAAAATTGAACTACCTGTGCGAAATCTGGGCATTCAAAAACTTAAAAATATAGAATCCCCTGTTGAAATTTATTGCATAGAATTTCCCTGGGAAAGCAAACAAATAAAAATAACAAAACCCGCACTTGGTAGAACCATATCACATTATAAAATATTAGCGAAGTTAGGCGAAGGGGGAATGGGAAAAGTTTATAAAGCAGAAGATACTAAGCTCGAAAGAACTGTAGCTATTAAGTTCTTACCTCACAACATTTCTGCAAATTCTGAAGAGCGTGAAAGATTTAAGATTGAAGCCAAAGCTGCTGCTGCACTTAACCATCCAAATATTGCTACCATTTACGCCATCGAAGAATTTGATAATGAAATGTTCATTGTTATGGAATTCATCGATGGAAAGGAACTTAAGGAGGAAATAAAAGCTGGTCCGATTCAATCCAAAGAAGCAATTAACATTGCTACACAAATTGCAGAGGGATTAATAGCAGCACACAAAAAAGAAATTATACATAGGGATATTAAATCCAGCAACATAATGATTACCAAAGATGGTAAAGTAAAAATAATGGATTTTGGTTTGGCAAAGATTAAAGGTGGAACAGAACTTACCAAAATTGGATCAACAGTTGGAACCGTTGCATATATGTCGCCTGAACAGGCAAGGGGTGAGGGGGTCGATCAAAGAACTGATATTTGGTCATTCGGTGTGATATTGTATGAGATGCTTACTGGTCAACTGCCTTTTAAAGGTGACTATGAGCAAGCTGTGATTTATTCAATTCTGAATGAGGAGCCGGAACCAATATCTACTCTGAGGCAGGACATTCCTATAATTTGGGAAAAGATAGTGAGCAAATCATTGTCAGCGAATCGGGATGAGAGGTATCAAAATACTCACGAGTTATTAAAAGATTTACAATCTGATAATGCTAAGAATTCATTCACGACTAAAAAGTCAGCTTTAAAAACTAAAAGGAGCAAGAAATGGATTTCAGGGATTACTGGTATTGTAATCATTGCTGTAATTACTATTCTTGCAGTACTCATTTTCGATTCCTCAAATTCTGATTCAGTTATAATAGAAAAATCAATCGCGGTGCTGCCTTTCACTAACCTAAGCGCCGATCCGGAACAAGATTACTTTGCCGATGGTATGTCTGAAGAAATTATCAACGCGTTAGCGCAGTTTCCTGACCTGAAAGTTTCGTCGCGGACTTCATCTTTTTCATTTAGAGGACAAGAAACGGACATTCAAACAATCGGAGAAAAGTTGGGGGTTGGGACAGTGCTTGAAGGAAGTGTCCGAAAATCAGGCAATAAATTACGTGTTACTGCAAAGCTAATAAATGTCGCCGACGGATTTCACCTCTGGTCAAATATTTATGAGCGGGAGTTAACTGACATATTTGTAATTCAAGACGACCTTACAGAGTCAATTGTCGAAGCACTACAAGTCAGACTTTCCGGTGATCAAATATATTCTTTCAGTAACAAGAGAGCCACTAACATTGAAGCTTATAACCTTTACTTAAAGGGTCGTTACTATTGGAACAAAAGGTCCGAAGAAGGTGTAAATAAAAGTATCGAGTATTTTCAACAGGCAATTGATAAAGACTCAACATACGCACTGGCGTATGCCGGGCTCGGTGATTCATACTTGATGCTTGGAGTATACGGAAGGAAACAACCAATCGAGAGTTTTTCACTCGCAAAAGTCTTTATTGAGCGAGCATTACAGTTAGACAATACACTCGCTGAAACTTATGCCTCTCTGGGTGACATTAACATACACTACGACTGGGATCTTGATAAGGCTGAATCCAATTTAAAAAGAGCGATCGAACTGAATCCCCGGTATGCTAACGGTTACCATTGGTACTCAGAAGTGTTTGTGCTGCGCGGAGAATTCGAAAGCGCATATCAAGAATCTCATCGTGCACTTGAACTCGATCCCTATGCGCTTATTATCAATACCCAGCTTGGTCTGCACTACCGGCGCGGAGGAGAGTTTCAAAAAGCAATCTATCAGTTGCTGAAGACTATCGAATTCGATTCGACCTTTGCATACGCACACTATGATTTGAGCATCGTGTATGTGGCCTTGAAGCAATTTGACCGTGCATTATATAGCCTTCGCAAAGCCAATTCTCTGGCTCGAAGAGATACAAGAATACTGTCAGGACTTGGGTTCGCAGAAGGTTTCGCAGGGAACAAGGAAGAAGCACGGAGTATTGAGAAGGCTCTTCTTGATAGAGCCGAAAAAGAATACGTTCCGTCCCACGATCTTGCTGTTGTTTCCTTAGGTCTGGGAAAGAAAGATCAGGCGTTGGAACACCTTGAGCGGGCATTCCAAGAACGCAGTCCATGGATGCCTTTCCTGAACCTTAACCCTTTGTTCAGCAGCCTGAGTGATCATCCAAGGTTTCAGGCACTGCTTCGGAAAATGGAACTTCAATAATTATTGGAAAAACTATATCACATTATAAAATATTAGAGAAACTCGGCGGGGGAGGAATAAGTGTGGTATATTGATGCACCTAAATGTTAATTTAAGAAGCTAAATGAGTTTGATGAAACTATGAAAATTGTGTTGATGAAGTAAAAATATTACTATACTTTTTATATAAATCTCCTCAAGCGGGAGACTTTTTATTTTCTGGTATTTTTGCAAACTGATTAAAGATCTTTCTGGGTTCAATTCCTTGACTCTCCTTAAAACGAATTATATTATATAGATTTATCAGAATCTCTTATTATATTCTTACGGTAAAGCACTCTGAAAGGTCACTTCTTGTGGAAGTTAATGTTCAGAAATCTACAACATCACTGTAGATTGGAAAGATAAATGTAGGCAACCTAATTTTTAATCGGTTCAAATATTAATTCATCAAATGTTTCAAATTAATTGAGAAAAATGTTTGATAATTAGTATGAAGCGTTTGAGAAAGATCAAGCTGTAAGAAGATCTGAAGTTACCCCGAAATTTACGTTGCTCCAAAATTTAGTTTTAGTTGATCTGACCAATCATTTTTTTTAACTCTTATTTTATTAGGGCTTTTGCTAAAAATTGCACTCAATCCGTCTCCAATTGCATAATATAGAAAGTTTGGTATTCCAAATACCCGTTTCGCTTCATATAATAAATTACCTACTAATATTTTTAGCTTGTATGATCCGTTTAATATTACTGCTATAAAATAAAATACTGCTAAAAGCAACGCCATCATATTTCTTAATCTTCTATATGTTAATATTCTTATGTTTTCTAAATCATAGCCCTGTTTTATAAACCGTATAGTCTCTTCTATTTTCCATCTGGTTAGGTATGATTCCAATATTCGTTGAAGTACTTTTCTGTTCCGCCTTAAGGGCTCTGTGGTTAGTATCATCATTGGCTTATTCCCAAACCCCTTTACAACCAGCATATATAACTGTCTATCAAGATGACCAGGTAATTTTACTCTCAGGTATCCATAACTTATATGATATACTTTTTCTTTTCCTCTGTCTTCTTTCGCTATTGTCTGTTTATACGGACACTTGATTTGTTCTGCTAATTTTAATGCGTTTTGCCTTTTGTTATTATATATTAAATCTCTATTGCCTACCATTCGTATTATAAATCTTTTCTGATCGTTTTTACTTAACAAATATTTATATAGCACTTCCCGGTCTCCGCCTCGATCTATTACCCATATCCCTCTGTTTGATGTATGACTGCTTACCATATCTATTGCTCTGATTATCTCTTCATTATCGCTCTTAAAATCAGGTGAGTTTTGTGAGTATAAATCTGAATATAATGGGATTACTTCTCTGCTGTTAAGCTCTGTTGCTATTACCTGATTTGTCCAATATCCCTTTACTATTGCTCCTTGCTGGCTCCCGTCTCTTACTTTTGCCAGGTATTGCATCTTATCAGCATATTTCTTCTCTATATCTCCTAAATCCAGTATTAGCAAACTATTCTCTTTTATCCTTGATGATGCTGACCTTAATACGTTTATATGTATCTCCTGCCAAATCTTTTCCTTGTTTAGTTGCCTGCAATAACGCTCTTCTATCTTCTTTAGCGATACATTACTATCAAGCGATCTTCCCATTTCTGTTAATAAAACAGACTGCGAGCTTAATATCCCGTATATTCCTTCACATATAAACCGCTTTGCTGTTTTATCTAATTTAGTTGAAACATACCCCGAAAATTCGTTAATTTTACTCAACAGCTTTCTGGCTGTTTTACTGTAATTCATAAGCGTCCTCTTTATTTTTATTACACTTACAAAGATCGGGCGCTTATGATATTGCTTGCAAGTACATACCCCATTTTTTTTCAAAACTTACTTTTCCACTTCTGTTTTCTTTTATCTTATTGTTTTATAATTACTTGTCTGTTTTGGATTGTTATTTTTGGGGGATGTTCAGGTAAGAAGATGGTTCTCCTTCGTTAAGCACTACGGCGGATAATTATTAGTGAAATAAGCATCTATTCCTGTTTATATTAGTTAATAAAAGGTGGTCATTTGATCGCCTTTTTATTTACCCCCGGTACCTCGTAAAGTTTTAAATTAGGAGTCCCGTATACCAAGTACTCGAATGAACGCAGTGTATTAGGCTTAAAGAAGGTTATTAGAAGAAAATATGCTCTATATTGAGATAATTCTTAAAAATCCTAATATTTATTAGTCAGACCCATTGTTTCAATATTAATATTTACTATATTACAACACTAGGGTTTAACCAGAGGACTTCCCTGGTATTGGCAATAAGGTTGTATTATAAAGATTTGGAGGGCAATCATAAAGAAATAACTAAATAAAAATTTTCTGTGTAGAAAAAAAGATATATTTTTATACAAAGTTTTCCGAATTCACTACTTTTTTCAATATATAATATATTATTAAAACAAAATTATTTATATCAATTTTATAATTAACAACATTTAATCTACTTAAGTAGTATGTTTTATTGAATTTCATCAGTAGGAGGGCTATTATGAAATTTTTATCTACAATCATTAAGCTACAATTTATTGTTACGTTAGCTTGCTGTGTAACATTCGGACAAGTGCAAACTGAAGAATATACTTCAGATGAAAATACAGTTCTCCTACTCCACCTGAACGAAACTTCTGGTATTATAGCAAACGATGAAAGCCAGTATAAAAACCACGGGATAATATACGGGAACCAACTATCAGAAGGAAAATTTTTTGGAGGAAGGACTTATCCAAACAACAATACTGATTTGGGAATTACTTTACCATATACTTCATCTCTAAATATTGTTGGTGGTGAGCCGATAACAATGGAAACCTGGATTAAAACCGACATTTATTTTCAAGGCGGTACGAAGATCATAGGATTGGATGAGTATGCATTGTTCCTTGGATCTTTTGGAAGTAAGGGACATCTTCAATTTTTTAGACGTGATGGAAATGACTGGAATATTTGTCAGACTAATAGTCTAATACAACTAAATGAGTGGGTACATGTAATGGCTACCTATGATGGTAATAATACAAAAATGTATATAAATGGAATCGAGCAAGAATACACCGTATTTATTAACCCTTATAATCAAGTTGATATTATAAGGATAGCTTCTTTTAAAGGAAGTATCGTTCAAGTAAATGCAAATGTTTTAATTGATGAAGTAAGAATATCTAATGTAGCAAGAGAATTCCAACCACCTCCATCCAATACAATAGTAGTTGAAGAACTGGATAGTCTCCCGGTAGATATGCATTTTTTCTATACTGCATATAATACAGTAAATAATAATCTTTATCTATTTGGTGGTAGAGATCCTGGAGATTATGTAGTTCAAGGGAATGACTGGATTTGGAAATACAATATAGCAGACAATACATGGGAAGAATTAACAACCACACTCCCTTATGAAGTTGGTTTTAATGTTAATGCAGCTTATTATGATGGTCATTTCTATATGGGACCTGGTTTTGCTACAGGAACAAGTAATGGATGGGGAGTTAATAATAAGATAATAGATGTTGACCTAATTAGCGGGGTTGGTACAGAAACAAACGCATTTCCATATAGCAAAATTTGGGGTATGTCATCAATAGAAGTAAATGGCAAAATATATTTTTTTGGTGGACATAACGGAACAGATCAATCAGCTATATTTATGTATGA
>JADFPP010000145.1 GCA_022562275.1 Bacteroidota bacterium | reverse complement strand
TTACGAACAGAGGGAAAAGATAAAAAAATCTATTGGTGATGAAATAGACAAATTACGCTCAGAGTTTCATCCATTGATTAGAGACATCAAACGAATAAACGGTAAACCTCATCCCGAGTGGGTTTATACCCCATCAGAATAATATACATTTAAATTTGTTTAAGTTATTTTAACAAGGCAGGTAATTCCTGCCTTTTCTATTTTTAGATGGCGTAATGATTTATGGTTAAAGATATTGTATTAATGAATATTGATGTTGAGCTGACAAGAGCAAAGAAAGCCCTGGAAGAAGGCAATATTGGTATGGCAAGAGTTTGTGCCCGGCGTGCTTGTGGAATTTCAATTTCTTTTTGGCTGCAAATAAATCTGCATAGTGGATATGGAGAATCAGCAATGAATCAATTAAAAAGCATTCAAAATGATGAGTCTGCTCCGGATGAAATAAAGGATGCTGCCATGAGATTATCAACTCATGTTTCAGATCGAACAACTTTACCAATCTCAGATAATCCTGTTGGGGATGCAGAACTTATCATAAAACATTTTCTTGAACACTAAGGCTCGTCAGAAATCTTCACGGGTTTAGATTTATAGAAAAACTCTTAATTGTAAATTTATAATTACAGAATTTCATATCTAGTAGTATTTCTGTAAAATTGAGGGATGCAAGTAAAAAAAATAAAACAACCTATTGGATTAACTTTAATTTTATTATTGTTTCTCATTTCTAAAGGTTGCTCAGCTAGAGAAATAACTAATTACGATCTTGGATTAAAATATTATAATGAAGGGAAATACAGGACATCATTATCTTACTTTACACGTGCTATATTCTTTAATACAGATAATGCCCGGTTATACTATTTAAGAGCCAATACTAACGTACAACTTGGTAACAACAATAAAGCAATTCAAGATTATACCCGGGCTATCAAATTACTTGCTGAGACGGAGTATTATGAACGAAGGGGATTGACTTTCCTGGCAATAGGTGATTATCAATTTGCAATCAATGATTTTAATGATGCTATAATTCTTGATTCAGCAAATTCAATAATATATTTCAACCGGGGTTATACTCAATCGCTTTTGGATAACTATGAGGATGCAATCTCAGATTACTCACAAGCGATTCTTTTTGATTCTACAAATGCAAAAACATTTGTTAACCGAGGTGAAATATGGTCGCGCATAGGGCAGCCCGAAGAAGCGATTCGTGATTTTACAATTGCAATTACTTTAATTCCTGAAGATGAACTTGCTTTTTATAATCGTGCTAATGAATATGTTTTAACTGGAGAATATGAAAAGGCTATAGACGATTATTCAAATGCTGTAATTCTGAATCCTGAAAATGCTGAATACTATTTTCTCAGAGCAAATGTAAAAACCATGTTGGATAAGTTTTTAAGCGCAGCTGAAGATTATACCCGGATAATCGAATTGGAACCCGGTAACGGAAATGCTTATTATAATAGGGGAATTTGCTATGCAAATATTGATTTAAAAGTTAACGCCTGTGAAGATTTAAATCGTGCGGGTGAGCTTGGTTTTTTTGAAGCCTACGAACTAATAAAAGAATATTGTAACAAGGAGAGTAAGAAAAAAGATAAGTGATAGAATCAATTTTAATTATTGTTGGTTTATTAATTGCAGTTGTAGGTTTGATCGGTTGTATTATACCTGCAGTACCGGGTCCGCCGTTAAATTTTCTTTCGCTTGTAATTTTAGAATTAGCAATTGAGGATGCATTCCCACTGGATTTCTATTTCTTATGGGGAGGTATAACTATAGTTGTAACCTTTCTGGATTATATACTGCCGATTATGGGTGCGAAAGTTTATAAAGCAAGCAGTTACGGTATTTGGGGATCAATAATTGGAATGATATTCGGGATATTATTTTTCCCGCCTTTCGGAATGATATTTGGATTATTTATTGGAGCGGTACTCGGTGAACTTATAGCAGGAAAAAAGGAATGGGAAGCATTAAAAATTGGGACTGTGACTTTTGCAGCCAGTATGCTGATGATTTTTATTAAACTTGCCCTGTCTGGTGTGATGACTTTTTACTTTATTAAAAGATCGGTTGAGTATATTTTCTAGAATAAAAAAGGAGGCTGTCTTAAAAGTAATTATACTTAGAGTTTCTTTGTGTCTTGGTAACTTCTGGCAGCTAAATTCTTTGGCAATTAAAAATATTTAAAACTTTTGCCACCAAGACTCTCCCCTTGGGATCCCTGTGGGATAAGACACAAAGGTTCACCAAGAATTTTTAAAACAACCGCTTTCTTTTATAATTATTTGATTGATTAGTTATCATTTGGCTAAATCCAAATATTTTTTTTAACCGGTAGCTATTTACGCGTTGACTGATAATCCGTATCGGGAACTATTTTTTCGCTTGGACAAGTAGAAACACACTGCGGTTCATTATAGAAACCTATACATTTGGAACATTTCCAAACAATTAATCGAATAATATAAATTATTTAGAACTGTATATACTATCTAGATTGGAAAAACTCATCGGGAGTAGTTTCGATTATGCTGATTATATTTCGGAAGCGGGTTATAAATGGAATATAAATTCCAATTACTTTTACTTTGTATGTATAACCTTTTT
>JADFPP010000096.1 GCA_022562275.1 Bacteroidota bacterium | reverse complement strand
TAGTCCATATCTTTCAACCTGAGTTTCATAATTAAGGTGCCCTAATATGGCTTCTTGATATTCCCCTTTTAATATTTCTTGAAATTCCTTAACTAAATAATTCTTAACTTCATCAGGAGAGTTAACTATTTCTTCAACCAAATTAATCCTGTTATCTAAAACATATACTATATCTTCAAAATATCTACTGGTTCTTGGGTCTTCTTTCCTATCGTGAAACACATTAAATTTAGTTGCCAAAAAGTAAGATAAGTGCAGAATTTAAAAAAGAATGGATAAAGGCTGATTTGTCAGATCTGAATAGTGTGAAAATAATTGCAAATGCTATTGGTAAGGTTCCATTAGATGTCTTTATCTACAATGCAGGAATTTGGGAAACAAAGGGTTATGAAAAAACGACACAGAATGAAATCGTTGACATTATAAATGTCAATTTGACTAGCGTTATTTTAATAATTCAAAAATTACTTAAAAACATTCGAAAGGGATTTTCAAAGAAAATCATCTTTATTGGTTCTACTTGTGGTTTGGAGAATGAAGGGTCCGATTCTATTATCTACACTGCTACAAAGTTTGGCTTACGAGGGGTAACCCATTCATTACGAGATTATTTGAGGGATGATTCTATTTCAGTCTCTTGTATATCGCCTGGCTCAATTGCAAGTGATATCCTATTTAAGGAGGGCTCAAGTGTTGCCCTTGAAAAATATTCAAACGAAAGGATACCTGTTTCTGATATCATTAGTATAATAAATGTAATTATCAATTCATCAGTTGCAACATGTATTAAAGAAATTCATATTCCTGCACTAAAAGATACCGGTGTATGATATTAAATTTTAAATAGGTACTTACTTTGTGTGTGATTCATTCTAGCTATAATTCAATTATTATCTTTCCTCTTAGATGACCTGTTTCACTTAGAAAATGGCTTTCCCTAATGTTGTCAAGTGGAAAAGTTTTGAACACTATAGGCTGCAATTTTTTTGCCATATATAAATTATTCATCTTTCGAAGATGATGTTTACTCGGTAAGGCCCAAACAAAATCAACATTAACGGAATGTTTCGTAGCCAAGTATTGCGAGGGAGGATTAGCGATAGAAATTAATGTCCCATTTCTTTTTAATAGACCAAAAGATTTAATCTGAGTTTCACCTCCAATAGAATCGAAAACAACATCTACATTTTTGTCTATTTCTTCAAACCAATTTTTATTATAATCAACTACTTTGTCTACGCCTAAGTTCTTAAGAAAATCGTGATTATAAGGAGAGGCAGTACCAATGACACGTGCTTTTTTATACTTAGCAAGTTGGATAGCTATACTGCCCACACCTCCTGCCGCTCCATGAATTAATACAGTTTGATTTGGTTTAATATTAACTAAATCAAATAGGCCCATCATAGCCGTAATTCCTGCAACAGGCAATGAAGCTGCTTCATTAAAACTCATGCCTTTAGGAATACAAGCAATTTCATTTGGTAAAGCAATTACATATTCAGCATATCCCCCCATACGAGATATATCTATATATCCATAAACCCTATCACCTAATTTGAAGTCAGGAAAGCTCTGATCAATATCCACAATTACACCTGCAATGTCCATGCCTAATACTAATGGGAAATTAACTTTATATCCTTCGTTAAACCCATACTTGCGAATTTTCCAATCCATAGGATTTATAGAAGCGGCTTTTACTTTTATTAGAATTTCATCCTTTGTGATTTTTGGAACCTCGATGGATTTTACTTTTAGCACATTTGGTGAACCAAATTCCTCAATAATTGCGGCTTTCATAATATTATCGTGTACCATATTTCTTTATTGATTTTCCAATTAAAATTGACCTGCCCCTGATATTGGTACCAATGCATAAGTTAGACTTCACTCTTCAGGCACTGGCAATCTGAAGAGGAAGTATTGCCTCCGGTGCAGGAGGTCTATAGCCGAGTGAACTGTGAGGTCTTACTTTATTATACTGCTGCCTCCAGTTCTCTGTAATTACTCTTGCATCTAAAATAGTATCAAAGATTTCACCGTTCAATAGTTCATCCCTTAGTTTACCATTAAATGATTCAATATAACCATTCTCTCAGAGACTACCTGGTTCAATAAACAAAGTCTTAACTCCCAAGCTCTCTAACCAGCTACGAACAGATTTTGCACTGAACTCCGAGCCGTTATCTGAGCGTATATGATCTGGTACTCCATATATAAGAAATAGTTCTGAAAGCTTATAAAGAACTTCAGGTGCCTTTATTTCAGAAAGAGTTTGCTCTAAACCCTCCAGACTTCCTGTATCTTCTACCTGGAAGTCAATTGGGAATTTTTCGGTCACTTTAAAGATTAAATCTTCTTCTTTTTCGAATTGAAGAGTTGAGTGTTCAAGATCGATCGGTGATGCTGCAATAAAAAGAATTTTAAGAGGTCTGTTTTCTTTATTTAATTCTGCCGTTTTATCTGCAACTTTGCGTATTATATGAACATTAGGTTGCATAGAAATAAAACCATTATGATATAGTATTTCGAAAGGAATTTCTGTTAATTCTAACGGTAAATTTAAGTTCAAATATAATGTACGATTATCTTTAAAACATTTATCCAAAGCATTTTGAAGTTGTCCGTTATTACGATTTAGCAGATTAAAAAGTCTTATGCCTAATTCTTGTCCTTTTTCAGGGTTATCGCTCCAGTGTCCATAACGAGATTCTTTTAATAATTCCTGTAATTAATTTTCTTCAACATAATAACTTGGTTTCGGATTATCGTCGATAAAAATAGCCCTTTTTTCCACTTCAATTTTTTCTTCAATTTTTAGGTACATTATGAAATTTCCAATTCTGCTACTATTTGTTTTATGTTGTCTTCATTAATGTTTTGTGCTATTATTTCGCTAGCTTCTTGTGCTCTCTTAAAATCTAATTCCTTTTCCAAAGCATAATCATTTAATCTTTTTTCTATTTCTAAACGTTTTAATACAATTTTTGAAAAGCCGAGCTTTACCCATTCTTTTATCTCTGGTAACAACATCTTTAATCCCTGAAATACTAGTATTGTAACAATTGTATTAACGTCAACAAATTTAGTTTCAGTAACTGTTTGAATTTGATCTTCTGTTTGATGAACAAGATCATTTAAATTTGGGGTTGCCATAACGCCTCTTGATGTTATATTATTTAATATTAAGTAATTATAAAGGCGGTGCTAAACGCATCCTTTCAGGTCAGGCAGGTGTAAATTAGCATTAATATTATTCATTCTCAATTATTTCCTGTTAGAACAGGTTTAATCATCTTTTATAATTAATTGTTTTAACATAAGTTACAACCACACCTCAATAATTTTTATCTCTCCGCCAACTACAGTTGAACTGTTTTATGCTCACCATCTCTCACATATTCAATTGTAACAACATCGCCGGGTTGGTGTTTTTTGAGTAAGTTTGAATAATCTCTCAAATTTTTAACCATTTTAGCATCAAATTTTACTATTACATCTCCCTTCGCTAATCCGCTTTTTTCTGCGCAAGAGTCTGGTATAACAGCCCTACCTGCAATTACTATGGGAAAATTGTTTGGGAAAGATTTAAACTAGTCCTGACTTTTTAACGCGTCCTCAACAGAATCACACTTGTGGAAAATTGTATCCAGCTTGGTTTTCACAAGTGCATCGTTTACTATTTCCGGTACTGCTGCAAGAACAAACTTTCCTTCGAGGTTATTTACAGTAGTATAGCCATGTAATAATATCCCGATTCCCCAGCTTGATATAAACTGAACATTACTTAAATCAACAACTATTTTCTTTTTATCATAATCTATCGCGTTTCTAATTGCTTCGTAAAAATCATCTGCCCCAAAACCCAGCATCATTTTCCCTACAATTCCTATTACGGTTGTGTTTCCAACGTTCTTTATTGTTACGCTCATTTCAACTACTCCAAATAAATGTAATCACATATCTTTTATAACTATAATAGTAATATCATACATCTTAATCCATCAAATGCCGGACTTCGCCGGGACTTCCTTTCTTTTTTATTTCATTTTTAATACAACGAAAGTTACGTCGTCATCCGGTTTTTTGCCGTTTACCAATTATGATGCTGAACTCTTTAAGAAATTTATTATTTCTTCCGGTTCTTGTTGTCAGTCTAAATCATTCATTTAACCATCTTTCAAAACTTTTATTTGCTTCACCTATGGGATAATACCAGTCGGTTTTTAGTTTAATCCACCGGGATTTTTCCATTTAAAATCGATAACGATTTTATTCTATTACAATTTATCCTTACTTATAAGCAATAGCTGCGCTTGTTGGACCTGTTAATGGAATAATAGACGTTTCTTTAAATCCTGCTTCCTTTACCATGCTGTTAAAATCTGCAAATGTAAAATCATAACCGGCTTCGGTTTCAATCAGCATGTTCAAAGACATCATTAAACCAAAGGTATTTTTACTGCGATCGTCATCAATTATATTTTCAATTACAACGAATGCGCCGCCTTCGGGTAAAGCATTATATGCTTTTTGTGTAAGAATTTTTTTCTCCTCGGTTCCCCAATCGTGAAGAATATTTCCCATAGTAATTACATCCGCTTTCGGAAAATCATCAACAAAAAAATCACCTGATTCAATTGTTACCCTGTCTGATAATTTCATTCTTTTTATATTTTCATCAGCTATTGTACTTACCTTAGGTAAATCGAAGGAACTGCAGGACATATTGTCGTTGCTCATAACAACCTGGGCAGCCAAATAACCACCTGCACCGCCTACATCACATAGTGTTTTATAGTTTGAAAAATCAAATTTATTTGCAAAGGCAATGAAATTACCCATTTGCACTCCAGCCATTGCATTAATAAACTCATTTAGTCTCTGCTGATCAGAATAGAGTAATTCGAAGAAAGGTTTATCACTATTCTTTGCTTCGTTTTGTGGTTCGCCGGTTTTTAGTGCTTCTTCCAGTGAACCCCAAAATCCGAACAACCTGTGGTTTGCCATTTCCAGTATTCCGCCGATATAACTCGGTTTATTTTTATCCAGAAACATATCGGTATCAGGAGCATTGCTGTACATTGCGGTTTCTTTCAACCCTTTTCTTTGCAGAAATTCTAATGATACCAAAGAATCAAGAAAATCATACAGACCTCTATCATGTAGACCCAATTTTGTTTTGATATTTTGAGCGGATAGTTCCTCTTCGGCTAAAAGAGTAAAAAGACCCATATTAACAGCAGTTAGTAATATTTTCGATGCCCAAAATCCCATTCCTACCTGCATTATTTTGGATGGATCAATTTGTTTAGCTACTGCTTCTTTTTGTTCTGATACTCTCATTTTTATTTCTTTCAATTTTTAATTGATATTATATTTTGCTTTTCGTTCCCACTGCCGAAGACATTCCCTCGGAAGAAAGTGGGAATTTCTTATGATTCCTTTCGTAATATTCCCTCTCAAAGTCCTCAAACTTTGAGAAGGAAAAAGTTACCTGGAGTAAAAGATTAATTCTTTATCTCGATTAGAATAATTTCAAGTGGTTCATCGCCTACATTTTGGGGTAGATGTTTTCCTGCCGGAGTCCAGATTGTTTGACCCTTTACCGCAGTAGTCTCTAACACCTTTCCGTCTGGCAGAGTGAAATTTACCTGATTATCTGTCAGAAAAACTGCTACAGCATCAGGATGGTAATGCATAACGGATTTTTCACCGGCACCGTAAGTAATTCGCAGTACACGCACCTGGTCGTTTTCAAATACAACTTTGTAGTGAGTAGAATCCACCTTAGTCGGATCCTGAGCTAATGCTGATCCAGTAAAAAGCAGTAGGAACAGCAAAGCGAAGAAACCGCCTAACAATGATTGAGATAAGTTTTTCATAATGAAACCTCTTTAATTTAGTTAATGATAATTGGTTAATTAATTTACGATTAATATTAGTCTGAATGAATTAAGTTTGAATTACACATACAAGAATTTTAATTACCTCTGAATTAAATTACTGTACTATCGTGTATAGTGGCATTTTTTGGAATTATTACCAATCCTTCCCGGGCAACCCAGTTTTCGTTTTCAGCATCTTTACGATTTGTAACATTCCGAATATGTACTTTCGAACCGATACGAGCATTCTTGTCAATTATTGAAGATTCAATAATAGAATCCCTGCCTATTCCAACATTTGGGCGACCAAGTTTTTTATTTTCTTCCCGCATTTCTGGTGTTTCTTTAAAATCTGCTCCCATTATAACAGAATCTTTTATAATAGAACCGTCACTAATTCTACTCCGCAGTCCTATTACAGAATTTGAAATTTTAGCATCACCTATTTGGCAGCCATCGGCAAGCAGCACTTGATTCAGTTTAGCACCGTGAATTTCTGATGGAGGTAAAAATCTTGGATGAGTATAAAGGCTATCCGCAATATTGAATTTGAACTGTCGATTATGTAAAGTCATCTCCAAATTTACATCATAATATCTACGAATTGTACCAATATCTGCCCAGTATCCCTCAAATATATAACCCATAATCCGGTTAGTCTTCAAAGCATTAGGAATAATATCTTTTCCAAAATCATTTCCTTCAGTTTTTAATAATTCAACTAATAGTTCTGTTGTAAAAACATATATTCCCATCGAAGCCATATAAGGTTTACTGCTGTTAGGAATACTTTGCAACGCACTTAATTCTTCAGTTTTAGGTTTTTCAAAAAAACTTGTAATTTCACCTTCAGCGTTTCGCTTTAAAATACCTAATCCCGATGCAAGCACTGCTTCAACGGGCTGAACAGCAATGGTAATATCAGCATTTGTATCTTCATGATATTGTACAAATTTGCTGTAATCCATTTGGTACAGATGATCGCCCGCTAATATCAACACATATTTAGTATTGGCATTAACTATTTCCTGCAATTGCTGGCGCACGGCATCCGCAGTTCCCTGATACCAGGCATCGCTTCTCGGAGTCTGCTCGGCAGCTAATATATCCACCCAGCCTTTCGTGAAAATATCCCGTCTGTAAGTATTTGTAATATGACGGTGCAATGAGACGGATCGAAACTGTGTAAGAATTGCAATCTTATCGATGCCGGCATTTATACAATTGCTTATGGGTATATCAATAAGACGGTATTTACCTGCGAAGGGTACGGCAGGTTTAGAGCGACTCTCGGTAAGCGGAAATAAACGGGTTCCCCTTCCTCCTCCCATTATTAAACCTAAAACATCCAGCATTCCCTGATTCCCTCTCCTATTATAAATTATTATTTGATATGAAAATTAACCAAATTATTTCCAGTTAAGATAACAATTTCAATCAGCACAAAAGAAAATATATCCATCCTAACTTTGATATGATCTTACTTTACCTTTATTACTACGAAAGTAACGTCGTCCGTCTTCTTCCCGATAAATCGGGACTACGCCGGGACTTCCTTTCAGTTTTACTTAACTTTTATAACTACAAACGTTACATCGTCATCAGGGTCTGCATCATTAACCCAGAGGGAGCCAGCATTTTTCAAATGCTCAATAATTTCCTCAGGAGCTTGCTCTGCAACTTTTTTATATTCTTCCGTGATTCTTTCATATCCAAACATCTCTTTTTCCTTGTTAAAAAGTTCGGGTAAACCATCACTTAATAAAAGCAAAGTGTCGCCCGCAAACAGTTCTGTTGATTGCGTTTGGTACGGGAAATCCATTACTGCACCAAGAGGCATTCCCTTAAGCGCAATCTCTTCAATTATCTTTCTATCATTTCTGAATAATAATGCATACGGCATTCCTGCAGAAGACATCTCCAACTGCTTTCCTCTTATCTTTAAAAGTGATAAACACATCGACATTGAATGCATTTTCATTTCTTTAAGAACGCGTGTAAATTCGCTAAAGGTAAAAAGTATATCATCATTATTTACATAAGAATTAAAAAGACTTTTTGCTGCAGTTACCATTGTGCCGGCTTTTAAGCCATGTCCGGTTGCATCGCCAATAACTACAGTTAATGTTCCATCCATTCCCACATGAAAATCATAATAATCGCCCCCAACTTCAGTTGCAGTTTTCATGTAAACAGCAATATCAAGATGGGGAAGGTTTGGCAGTTCTTTAGGAAGCATTGAAAGTTGTAATTGGCGGGCTTCCTCAAGTTCTTTGGATTTCCGTTCGTTTTCTGCTTCTGCAATCTTTGCACGTAGTTCAGCTTACTCAATTATAGCTTTTTCACGTTCACGTTTTTCTGTTTTACGTTTTTGAAACTTTTGTGCGTATACAAAAGCAAGCACTATCAATAGTGCGTAAACAATATAAGCCCACCAGGTTGCCCACCACGGGGGCAATACAATAATTGAAATCGATCTTCCTTTTTCATTCCAAATACCATCACTGTTTGCAGCTTTAACAGTAAATGTATATTCACCCGGTTCAATACTTGTATAAGCAGCATAATTCCTGTCGCCGGTTCTCCAGGTTTTATCTACACCTTCCATTTTATAGCTGTAAACATTTTTATTCCTGCGCGAGAAATGCATTGCCTGGAACTCGAAACCAAAAACATTCTGTGTATGATTAAGTATTATCTTATCAGTTGCGTAGATTGATTTATTAAGCGGTGAGCCCGGTTCATTCGGCTGAATCGATTCATTAAATAATTCAAAATCAGTAATAAATATTTCAGGCGGAAAAGGATTTATATTCCCGGGGTAAAAAGAGATCATTCCGTTTTTGCCGCCAAGAATTATTTCGCCGTTACTGGTTCTGTACTTGCTGCGTGCATAAAATTCATTTCCCTTTAAGCCATCACTCATATCATAATTAATTATGGTAGTAGGATTTCCACCCTTTACAGGATTAAAGCGTGAAATTCCCTTGACAGTGGTAACCCAGAATGTTCCGCTAAAATCCTGTATTATATCAGAAATAAAATTTGTTGGCAACCCGTCTTCATCAGTATATGAATTAAATTTGCCGGTAGATTGTTCAAAGCTGTTTAATCCTCCCTGTGTGGCAATCCAAATCAAGCCCTCGTTATCTTCATAGAAAGCTGTTACCCTATCATCTATAAGCGAGTTTTTATCATACGGATCATTCCTGTAAAGAGTAAAACGATCCTTCTGCAAATCATAAATTGCAAAACCTGAACCGGATGAACCTATCCACAGAAGTTCTTTCGAATCAAGATATAAAGCATTAATATTATTTGATGGGGGTGAGTTACTATAATCTTTTTCTAATAAACTGCTTCTAAATGAAGTTACTTCATCCGCTGTAAGATAATAAAGTTGGATACCCCAATCTTCTTCATTATTTGGAGGACCAGCATTCCACAATTCTGCTGAATGACTGTCATCACTTATGTAACGAAGTGAATAATTTCCCGGCTTAAGTTCAACAATATCAATAACAATTCTGTTTTTCAATCCTCCACCGGCATGCATTGTCTTCTCTTTATCTATCTCCCAAACTCTTTCACCATTCTCATTTTCAATCCAGCCATAATCAAAGAGGTTTGTGTTTCTGAAATTAGACATCCCGTTTTCACCAGTTACGACAACCAGTGCTTGCGTTTGCGTTTTTATCCGGACATTAAGAACTGTATCAGCGAGATTACCAACATTTTCAATAGCTCCTAATTCACGCTTACTGTTTCTAAGTTTTGTAAGACTATTAAAAACTTCCTGTGTATAGCTTGTATCCAGGTGAAAGAACTTCCCTATTTCCTTTTTAACCGGGTCGTAACGAAACAGACCGTTTGTGGTTCCAATCCAAAGTATCCCTTCCTCTGTTTTAACGATATTTCTTACAGTATTTGAGATTTCCGGTTCAGATAACACAGTTTTGAATTCTCCGGTTTTCATATCAAACAAATCGAGACCATTTCCTAAAGTTGCTGTCCAGTATTTATCGTCTCCTGCATTCAATAAATCACGAATTTTGTAATCATCATGTTCATCAGCAAGTATTTTGCTAAACCGCTTTATAGAACCGTCTTTTTGATTAAGAATATTTAATCCATTTAAAGTACCGATTAAGATAAGATCAGGGTCTTCCGAAGATTCAATAATTGATAATACCTGGTTATTACTTAAACTGTTCTTATCATTTTCATCATGTTCATAAATATGGAATGGAGTTTTGTAAGGATCAAACCTATCAACACCAACGGCAGTTCCTATCCATATAATCCCGGTTCTGTCTTTGTAGATGGATAGGAGGTAGTTGTGTGAGATACTATAATCATCGGCAATATCATGTTTAAATTGAATCTTCTTTCCTGTCTTAATATTATATTTTATAAGTCCGTTTCCAAAAGTTGCAATCCAGAAATTAGAAGAATCTCCTTCAATTATAGAAAAGAGCAAATACCCTTTATCAATTTCAATTTTATTAAAAAATCCTTCTTCCCGATCAAAGTTAATTAGATATCCATCTGCTGTACCAAGCCAGATGTTTCCTTCCTTATCTTTTAAACCACAGCTTACACCAATACCACGCACATTTCCAATTTCTAAATTTGGTTCAATGTAAGGAAGTTGAAAACTTTTCAGTTCTCCGGAATCAGTTTTATAATATCTTAACTCCTGAGATCTTCCACCGGTATCAGTATGAAAATACCAGAGATCATCATTTTGATCTACAAAAAGTGAAATAACTAAATCAAAACCGCTCTGGTCTGTCGTGTCTCTTAGAATCAGGAATAAAATTGCCAGTGCTTCTATCAAGTTTCTGGATCCCAGCCATTACAGTTCCAGCATACAAATTTCCTTTAGAATCTTCCGTTACCATCACTACAACATTGCTTGTTATATCATTGGCAGCCTCAGGTTTTAATTTAAACACTTCAAAATTATCATTATCCATATTGTATAAGTTCAAACCGTTAATTGTACAAATCCATAATTCTCCATCCTTTCCTTCATACATTGAAAGCACAACGCTGTTACTTAAACTATTCGGATCAAGCGGATCGTTTTTGTAAACGGTAATATTTTTACCATCATACCTATTAAGCCCGTCGTTTGTGCCAAACCACATAAAACCATAATGATCCTGGAGCACTGATAATACATTCCGGTTAGATAATCCATCCTGTATGGAAAGATGGCTAAAGTTTATTAAATCCTGCGCGTGTAATGGATTTAGTAAAAGTAATAGGAAAAAGGAAAGAACAGCTGTTGTTTTAATTTTATTAAATATATACTTAATTAAAATTCTATTATATAAGTTCATAGCAACTTTCCTAAAAGTTTTATTTCATTTAATTGCGAATTAAATAAAGCAGGGTGATATCATCGCTCTGTTCGGCATTACCAACAAATGATTTTACATTCTTTACAATTTTGTCAACAAACTCTTGTGCGGTTTTTGTTTTATTCTGTAAGAAGAATTCCTCCATTCGTTCATCAGAATATTCCTCTTCGCTTTCATTCATCGCTTCGGGAATGCCGTCAATATAGAGGAACAGTCTTTCGTTTGTTTTAATAGTTTGTTTTTCACCTTCGTACGGAATACCAAAATCAAACATTCCCAATCCTACACCACCAGCTTCAATTTTTTGCATTGTTCCGTCTTCTCTCATTAAAAGTATCGGATTGTGTCCTGCATTAACAATATCAAGCTCACCCGTCTTTGCATCAAGTACAGAGATAAAATAAGTTATAAACTTATCCGGAGGTGAAGCATTATAAATTATTTTATTCAGCTTGTCAGCCATTTCCGGCAGAGGTGTTTTGTTATCGAGGTACGCATACAAAGAAGCATTCAAAGTGTTTACAAGCAATGATGCAGCTATTCCCTTCCCAGCAACATCCGCAATAACTAATGCAAAACGATCGTCACCAAGATCAATACAATCATAGTAATCACCACCAACCTCTTTTGATGTAATGTTTACGCCTGCTACATCATAACCCGGAATCTTAGGAAGCTCTCGTGGTACAACCTTTTGCTGGATTGATGCAGCGACATTAATTTCCTGCTCAATTCTTTCTTTTATTAATGATTGCTCGTGGAGGAATTCATTTTCTATTGCAGCATTAACCTGTCGTGCAATTGCTTCGAGTAGAAGTTTATCAAGATCCGTATACTCAGCAACACCTGCCCTGCTTTCTTTGTTAGCGAGAGTAAAAACATAATCTTTTCCCTGGTAAGTAAATGATGCGGAAATTTTATTCTCACTTTCGGTTATTATTGAAGATTCCATTCCCAGCGGGAATAATATTTCCTCTATTGTTTCTTCATCTCTGCTTATCAGTATTAGGGCGTGAGAAGTATCAGTTAGTACAGCC
>JADFPP010000095.1 GCA_022562275.1 Bacteroidota bacterium | reverse complement strand
AAAAAATAAATAACCGAATTAATCGATTCCTTTATGCTATTAGATTTTTTAACTGTTACATCAATTGTTTGTCCATTAATTTTTTTAAATACTGAATTATTATCAAAACCTTCATAAATGTTTCCAGAAGAATCGGAGTAAAATCGTTCGTATAAAAAATCACCATTTTTTCTGAATACTTTGTAGTGTCTGTCTCTAAAATCGAATTCAATTAATGAGTTTTTATAAGTTTTTCCTCCATAACTTTCGATGGTTTTGTTAATGATTAACTGTGCGTTCATTTCAGACTGAGCCATTCCTCTTAATGCAAAGAAGAAAATAAGCAAGATTATTGAATTAATTACTTCAGTTTTTTTCATAGTAAAATTGTGTAATTGTTTAAATACTGTTACTCAAGTAAATGAATAACTTCCAAACAACCAAACTTTAAATTCCTTGTCTAATACCTTCCCCCAAAACTACTTGAACATAATGAACTGCAACAAACACTTTTTCTAACAAAGCAGCGCCGGTGATAATTAAAAACGAGAGAATCGTATTGGTGTAAATTCTTGATTGATTCAGAATCCTGTAATCGTATAAAATTAAGGTGAGGAATATCAATGCGGAACAAATCAATGAAAAAAAATTAAGCGTAAAGCTTAAAAAAACTTGTTATTCTGAATTATTTACCTAATATTTTTATACCCCAAATGTAAAAAGGAACATTAAAAACCAATAACATGAAACCAATGGGAACTGCACCACCTGTTAATTAGTACAATGTCGTAGATAAACTGCTTGCATTTCCGGGAACTATTTTGGCATTAAAATTTAAAATGCTTAATCCGGATTGCTAATATTACAGCTTAGAATGTAATTGAGATATAATCAACAATAGGACTTGCTTATTAATTTTTTTTTTAAGATAACAACTGCACAAATTATATATTGAGAATTATAAGTCTATTTGGATGCTGTATCTTAAATAGATTTGGATTATCTATTGTAAAATTATGTAGATTTTAGATGATCAAAAATAGAATCTTCAGCTATAAGTTAAATCATAATAAATAAATAATCTTATCAAATAAACTAAAAAAAGGAGCATAACATGAAATCATTATCAATCACCATACTTGTAATTATTTTCTTATTACAGGGTTCTATCTTCAGTCAAAGTAGTGATCAAAAATCAATTGCGGTAACTGTTTATAACCAGAATTTTGGCGTTATAAAAGATGTTAGAGAGATTGAAATCTCTTCCGGTATCTCAGAAATAAAAATAACCGATGTTGCCCAACTTATTGATCCGACAAGTGTTCATATAAAATTAGATGGGGAAGTTATCGAACAAAATTATCAATACGATCTTGTCAGCCTTGATAAAATTCTGAGGAAATTTGTTAATCAAAACATTCGGCTTATAAGTGAAACAAATGAAATTGTAAAAGGAAAATTACTTTCTGCAATGGGCGGACAAATTGTATTAGAAAAACCAGAAGGCGGGCTGGTGATGCTGCCAAATGTTAACAAATATCGGTTCTCTGTAGATTATCTTCCTGAGGGATTAATTACAAAACCAACCCTCATCTGGCAGGTTAACTCTAATTCGTCAGGTAAACAGGATGTCGAACTGTCTTATCAAACCAAAGGTATGAATTGGCACGCAGAGTATGTAGTTGTGCTTAACGAAGACGATACGGAACTTGATCTAAATTCATGGGTAAGCGTTGATAATAAATCCGGTGCAACCTATAAAAATGCAAAACTAAAATTGGTTGCCGGAGATATAAATCTTATACAGAATATTAATTTACGTGGTGGAAGACAGGATATGTATATGATGACTAAATCCTCTGTGAGTAATCAGCAATTTCAGGAGAAAACCTTCTTCGAATATCACATTTACAATTTGAAGCGTCCAACAACACTTTCGAATAATGAGACAAAACAAATCTCGCTTTTTGAAGCGAGCAATGTTGCAGCAAAGAAAAAATACTTTTATGGAAGTACAAGCAACAGATGGTATTGGAATCAGCAAGGACAAAGGAAAGTTGCTGTGATAGTTGAATTTGAAAACAGCGAGGAATATGGTTTGGGTGTTCCAATGCCTAAAGGTAAAGTGAGAGTTTATAAATCAGATGGCGAATCTCTTGAATTTATAGGTGAAGATTTAATTGACCATACTCCCAAAAATGAAAAGATAAAATTAAAAATTGGCGATGCTTTCGATATAGTTGCAGAAGAAGTTCAGACAGAAAACACACAAATTTCTTCTAAAGTTTGGGAACAGGAATTTGAGATCACCTTTAAAAACAGGAAGAATGAAAACGTAGTAATTGAAGTAGAACGAAACCTCGGTACTAACTGGGATATTTTGAAAACTTCAATTGATTATAAAAAGATAGATGCCTTCAGAGTTACTTTTAGTGTTCCCGTAAAAGCTGATAGCGAAACGAAATTAACATTCAGGGTTAGATACAGGTATTTTTAAAGTACATCCGGGAAAAAGTGTTATTCATTGCGAAAAGTTTGTTTACCGGTATTCACCTGGTAAATCTTGATGTATTAAGCCTAATTAGCAGGGTATTCTTCTATAAAATAGATACAGGAAAATTTCCTCGAATTAAAAAAATACTTTTGATCAAATAATTATTGTGAAGAAAATTTTTTCAATTTTTTTTAATAAATTATGAATTTTAGGTTAAGAAGTATTGATTTTATTTTGGACAATGCTTAACATTACAATGGCTCTTCTAAAGGTTCCCCCCCAAACCTTTAGGTTATAGGAGTCAAGTCCGGTAGGCGCCCGTCTACTGGACTTTTTTATTTTAAATCTTTTTTATTGCATAAATATGCTTATACTGCAGTGCGTTTGATAATGGCAATAGTAAGGTCATCATGGGTCTTTGCTTTCCAAATAAAGGCGCTGATTTCGGCAAGCATTTTCTCTCCTAAATTTTCCGATGACAGGTTTGAATTTCTAGAGAGCAATTCTAACAATTTATTTTCTCCAAAAAAATTTCCCTCTTCATTTTGAGCTTCAGTCAATCCATCAGAGTAGATAATGAGATATTCCTCAGAATGAATAACAGCAGTTTGTTCATTAAATTTTGCATCAGGAATAAGCCCAAGAGCCGGCGAAGTTATTTTAAGCTTACTAATTATGCCATTCCGGATTATTAGTGGAGGAAGGTGACCAGCATTTAATATCTTAATTTTACCCGAAGTAATATCGAGTTCAATATAAACTAACGAAGCAAAAAGCTTTGGGGAGACTATCACGGCAAAATATCCTGTTTATTTTTTCTCCAAGCTCCATTAAGGAATTATAATCGGGAACTATTGCACGGATTGTTGACTGAAGCTTTGCCATTAATAATGCGGCACTTAATCCTTTACCAGCAACATCACCGACTGATATACAAACTTTATCTTCAGATAGTTTTAAAAAATCAAGCAAATCGCCGCCAACATCATTTGCGGGTTTTGTATAAAGCCATATGTCCCAACCGGATACATCAGGAATAGCTTCCGGCATAAGAGCTTTTTGTACAGCTCTGCCTTCTTCTAATTCTGTTTTTGCGTGTAGTTTATCTTTCAGCTCAAGAGCGATTATAAACAGAAATATAAGTCCGCCTAACAGGGTAGTAAAATCCGCATCTATTACTAAACCTTTAGAACCTGAATTAGAAGGTGAAGAAATTATTAGAAGAATTATACCTGCGATTAAGAGTAACCTTCGGAACGGAGTAAGTTTAAAGTATAATGATTTGAGTAACCACCATGGGATGACGAAAATTTTTTTAAATCTGCTCATCAATTTGAGTTTCTCTTTTCTGTCATCTGTAAGGAAATACTCTTTTAGATCTTTATACTCTCCGCTAAAATCATCTTTTATTTTTAATTGGTGGATATCATCCCGGAATGTTTTCCCAATGCGGGGTTCATTATATTTAGAAGAATTATTAGCGTTCATTTTTCCTACTAAAAAGATGGAATAGTAAAATAATTTCTTTACAATATAAAATAATAGATTTTATTAACTGAATAAATAGTAACTATTCAAAAAGATTAATACAAGGATGAAAGGTGAAAATCTGTGTTCTCAGCAGATTTATAGCAACCCGAATTGTGATAAGTGATGTGTACAATGTTTTTTATGAAAAACGTCCCACTCTTCTTTATTTAATTCACCGAAAGTAATATTAACCGGTTTTGCACCCGGATTATTTTCAAAAAATAATACATAATCATCAATCTCGTTTTTTAATTTTTCTATTGCTTCTTCAAGTGATGAATATTTCAACGGGCGAAGGTCTTTACCAACAACGGGGTTCACAAAGAGTTTTGGCATTGGTCTGCTGCTCATTAAAAATCTTTTTAACGAAGGAATTTTTTCAGGTGGATAATAACATTCCAGTTTTAATTTACCGTTACTCATTTTTACCGCAAGAATTAAATGCTCTACCATATGCTGTGGACACATTTTACCCCAAAGAGCCTTTACATCTTTATTTAGAAGAGAGAGCTTTGAGCAGTATTGATTTAACATTGAATGTACTAACCCGATAGTCCGCTTGGGACAAACTGTGTAGGATAAACATCATCCAGCCCAATATCCTTTTCATAGTCCCCGATATGACCGAAAAGACGCTTCACCTTTGAAGTTACATTTTCGTAATCAACCATATCGAATGTGGAAGTATCCCGCATTGTTCCATCCATGTTCGGTACACTGCGTATGCGTTTGATACCTTTATATAATAGATTTTTACCTTTCACACCAAGACTCTTGATTGCAACATCAACTATATCGCGTAAATGTTCCCTGGGTCCATAGATACCTGATTTTGCAACTATTTCTGCAAAGCGGTCATACCCCGGAATAATATTACCGGCAGGTATAGTAAAAAATTTAATTACATCATATAGTGCCTCTAATGCCTGAGCAGGATAGTAATAAAGGTACAACCTGGTACCCTCGAGAAAAAAGTTGTAATGTGCTGCTTCATCAATCGCTATAACCTGTGCTACACGTTTCAAAACCAGGTCAGTATCATTAATAAAATCAACATCATTTCCTTTACCGCCGACGATTAAGGCAGTATTAAGATAGTTAACCTGCGTTGCACGTTCCTGAATGACCTTGTAAAAAATCATATGCATTGGGTTATCCCATGGCAGCTCCCATTGATGCTCGCGTAATGTATGTTTGTAATCTTCAATCCATTTTGGTGTACGATAGTGTGAGAAGAGCATAGTGTTTTCCCAAAGATCAGAATGTTTTTCTTCTTCCGAACCCCATCGAATATGAAAATGTGATTGACCATAACTACGGCGTATCACCTTCAATAACTGAAGCACAAAATCAGGCACGTATTGCTCTATAGCAAAATATCCTTCAATTATGTAATTAAGTTTCTCTGAGTGGTCGGTACGGAATTCACGCCATTTAAAATCCGTATTCGGATTCCAGTTGCGCGTCTTTTGAGAACGGGACACGTACCAGCGGTACAAACCCACAAATCCACGCTCAATAATTCTGTCCTTTTCCTGTTTGCTAAGTAGTCCCGCGGGTGTTTTCGGTCGCTGTTCCTCAATCTCTTTAATTATTTTCGCATCTTTAATACTCATATTATTATTCCCTGTTCATAAATAATTTTTACCGGGCTATATGAGTTCATCTCAGGGATCGATAAAAAAGGCAGGCAAGACAAAATCAACAAGAATATAAATCCCTCATCTAAATGCAGAAAAATATTTAATCTCAGGTAATTTATTTTGCTCCTTATTTATATTTAATATTAGATATTTTATTTTCTAAAATCAAGGGAAACTTGAATGAAGGGAATATAAATTTACCGGCTTACTCACAGAGATTGATCGTAGGAGTGATAGCTTACCTGTCTAACGAAATAATATTCAGAAGAAATTTATGAGAAGTGTGAGATATTAAACTTATAGGAGGCTTAGCGAAACCTATTCAACGTTAAAAATTATTAATTTAAAATTTATTTTTTAGTATGTAGTTCAACTATTTTTTTGCTTCGCCCACCCGAGTATCATAAATTGTTAGGTTATGTAAAGGGTTCTTATAGATTTCTTTTTATTTATCACTCACAGTTAAAATATTCAGAAAGCTGCGAACAATTTTTTATCAGCAAACCACTCTATAAAAATTAAATTATTTTTGCAACATAATGTCAGAGATAACTGGTACCAATAACAAAGCACAGCATAGTTTTTGGTGTCCACGTTGAACATATTGTCAGGCATTTTATTCTCCATTACCTTGTAATTTTTAATAACAAATCATCTTCAATTGGTATAAACTTGGATGCAGAATTAATCAAAGATGCAGCTGTAAGTTGAGCCACGCCATATACTTCAACCGAAACACCAAAGTCTTTTCTTATTTTATTTACTAATAAGTCAAAATCACCATCCCCGGATGCCAACACCACTACGTTTGATTTCTTTGCATATTCCATAACGTCCAGTGTTATGCCAACATCCCAATCACCCTTTGCGGAACCATCACTTCTTTGAATAAAAGGCTTTAGTTTTACTTCAAATCCAATTCCCTTAAGTATGTTTTGAAATTGTTTCTGCTTTTCATCACCCCTATCGATGGCATAAGCAATCGCTTTTACAACTTCTCTATTTGAAGTCACTTCAGCCCAAAATGCGTTATAGTTGAAATGACAATTGTGGAACTGTTTTGTAGTGTAGTAAATATTTTGAACGTCCACAAACACGACGACTTTTTCCATAGATTAGATAGCCCTACTTAGAGATAATTGAGTGTATAACGGCAATGCAAATAAGGCGTCCGCCAATAACAGCGATGATTTATTTACATATAATTAATTATTTAGTAAAAATACTTAATTAACAAATAAACATTAACAACAATGCTACATAACCATAACAAAGCGATGAAATTAAGTGATCCCCGCACAAGTAGTGCGTTCCCTTTGATTTGCTGGTTTATACAAACATTATTTACTAACTAATGCAAACTTAATCTTTATTTTAGTATGCGCTTGAAATGATTGTGGAATATCGTATAATACATCTCTTGAGGTTGACACAGTCATGTATACACCTTTGCTATGTAACCCTTCTCTTACTATTGCTTCTACTTCCACAATGCGTGAAATCTTCATACCAATATTTTCAGCAAATATTTCCGCTTCTTTTTGTGCGGTTATAATTGCATTCTCGATACCCATTCTTTTAGCTTCTTCCTCATGAGTCGTTGAGAAGGCACTTCTAAATACATATATTCCATTTTGAAGTAGACCAATTTGGACATCTTCATATTTCTCTAAATCAAATAAAACAAATCTTACATTTTGACTTGTCTTAAATACAATTTTACCCTTTTTTGATTTTTTTAACTTAGTAATACTTAATAATGAGTAGGTGATATTGGAGTCTGGTATACTTAAATTATTTAAAAGGTTAATTAATTTTTGCTCTACCATTTTATGATTATCATATGCTGTTTGCGGATTTTCGTTCTCTTCAGTTAGAGATATAGTAAATACTATTTTATCAGCAGGTACAGTAATGGTGCCTTGAACGTCAATAGAATATATCAATTCATTTTTGTTTTGAGCGAAAGACGTTGGGAATGTTATTAATAGTATTGCAAAAAGAATGCTATAAGATTTCATTATTTTACTCTCTACACTTTGTTTGTATAACGGTGATACAACTAAACCGCTGCCAAGAATTAGGATGCCTGCTATTTAGTGCAAACCGATTTTTATTTATTAACTTTATTTATTATTCACTGAAGTTACGCAAAATTGTAAAACTGCATGTCATGCTCGCGAAAGCGGGCATCCACTATGCAAAAATAAACGAAAAAATGGATTCCCACTTTCTTCCATAGGAATGCCTTCGGCAGTGGGAATGACAAATCGGGATCTTTTTTCTGTTATAGGTGTTTTTGCGTAACTTCAGTTATTAATCAATTTAACTATTTTCGTCTTTATGAATCTCAAACAAAAATTAGATTACCATTATAATGCATTCGATATATCTAAACTAGAGCCCGATCCGCTTCAGTTTCTTCATCTGTTTAATGATGAGAAGGATATTGAAGTGATGGGATTAATCGCTTCACTATTTGCTTATGGCAGTGTAAAGCAAATAGCAAATTCATTAAATAAAATTATAGAGATCAGTAAGAATGAACCTTACAATTTTATTAGGCAATTCGATTTTCAAAAAGACAAAATTAAATTTAACGGTTTAAAGCACAGATTCTATACTGAAAGAGATATTACACATTTATTTTCTCTGATTCAAACTGCTTACAGGGAGTTCGGCTCACTTAAAAATTTATTCATTAAGGAATTTAATAAAAGCGATGAGAATGTAAAAAACGGGGTTACAAATTTTTCAGAATACTTTCTCACTAATTATAAAAAAATGTATGGTAACATTAGCAACGGTATAAAATTTATGTTCCCATTGCCGCAGAAGGGAAGTGCCTGCAAACGTATGAATCTGTTTCTTAGATGGATGGTCAGAAATGATGAACTTGACTTTGGTTTGTGGAATGAAATTCCGCCAAATAAACTTATTATTCCTGTTGATACTCACATTGCAAGAATATGCAAACAATTAAAGCTTACTAAAAGAAAAAATGTAAATTGGAAAATGGCAGAAGAAATAACCGGCAAACTGAGAAGATTTGATCCCGTCGATCCTGTTAAGTATGATTTTGCTTTATGCCATATAGGAATGAGGAAGCTAGAGTTTTAATTTTCCGGCTGAGTTGGAAAATAATATTGATTTCAAATGTTTTTCCTGTAATAATACCATTGCCTCAGCGCTATTCTATTTGTAATTATTCACGCTGCCCGATCTTATTTATCTTTATAAAATTAGCCGCCATAAAAGGTTTTTTCACCGAGGTCTTTTAATGTTAAAGTAGCATCATCAGGGCGGCCATCAGGAAGGTCACTAACTCCTGCATCAACAACTTCTCCAACAAATATAGAATGATCGCCTTTCTCAACTGTCTCTATTAATTTGCATTCAATATATGCTTTTGCTCCGGTAAGTATCGGTGAATCTGTACTCCCGGATTTGTAAGCTTCACCGTTTATAATATCTCCATCTTTTTCAGTCGGTTTAAAAAATGCAAATGCTGTTGATTGCTGATTTTTAGTGAGAAAGTTTAAAGCAAAAACTCCGGATTCTTTAATAATACTGTGCGCACCGGAATCAGTTTTTACACCAACGGCAATCAAAGGCGGATCAAATGATGTTTGGGTAACCCAGTTTACTGTTGCTGCTGCAATGCGTCCATCTTTTGTTTGTCCGGTAAGTACATACAAACCGTAGGGTATCATACGGAGTACAGTTTTCTTAGCATTTTGATCCATGTGTATTTCCTTTCTTCAATTTACTTTTGATTTAAAATAAGCATAGAAAAGGAAAGTCACTCATAGACTGTCCATTACTATGATTAGTCGGTAAAATTATTTTTGTCTGGAAAAGCATAAAAATTAATTATATTCTGTTATGCATTATAATAACAAAAAAATTACTCAAATTTTAGATTGAACATTGATAAGTCATCAATATCCAGTTATAGTATTGAATTGTAGTCTTTAATGTGTTTTTCTATTTGTTTCGTATTCATCATATTTACAACTTGCTAGCTAACGGCGTGGTTGCTAAGGCGCAGCCCAAAACAGCGATGCCATATTTATTAAACAAATTTTATTTTACTCAAAACTTTCATATGCAATCTACTTTAAACAGCAAAGCCAAAACGGAAGAACAAACTTAAAAATTACACAAATGCCGAGTGCGAAAACGCTGTCGCCTTGTCCGAAGGACTCCTTCGGAGAGCAACGGGTTAGCAGCATTTTTGCACAATTTAGCACAAATAAAAAAATGAGCATTGCAGAGTAACCGGAGAAAATATTAAGTTACACGACAAAATTAATAACTATAATTTCAAAAAACGGAACTTATATTTTTAACGATATTAAGTTTTGTATCATGCTTTTTACAAACACAAATTTTGTGGAAATATTCTCGAATATTTACAAATCCGATTCTAGATTAAATATCTGCATTATTAACATTAACATGCAAGGAACTTTAATTATGCGTGCTGAAACTTCTGTGGAGGTACTCTAAGTTTTTCCACTCTATCAAGATTGAGTCTTTGCCTTGCATGCCATAGATTAAAATTGTTTTGCATGATTAACCAACTTTCAGGAGAACGCCCCAGTGTTTTTGAAAGACGTAAAGCCATTTCGGAGCTAATATTACTTTGCCCATTAATAAGACGATTAAAAGTAGAAGGTGCAACTTTGAGCTTCGCAGCCACTGTTCTATAACTTATTCCAAAAGGTTCAAGATAGACCTCTCGGATAAATTCGCCTGGATGTGGTGGGTTATGCATAATCATTAGTGATAATCCTCATAATTAACAATAAATACATCGCCATTATGAAATTCAAATGTAATTCGCCAATTTTTACTTATATCAATTGTCCATAATCCTTGCATCTTTCCTTTTAACTGATGCAAGCGAAATCCAGGCAAATCAATATCTTGAATTTCTGTGGCAGTATCTAATGTTGTTAAACGCATTCTTAGTTTCTTTTGATGTGCTGGTTGAATGCCAGCTGTTTTGCCTGTTTCGAAAAACTTTGCTAAGCCTTTATGCTTGAAAGATTTTATCATGCAAACAAATATAATAATCCGTTGCGCAACAAGCAACAGATAATTTTGAACATAAATAATATGAGCTATTTATAGCATACAGTGAATGTCTTTCGGAAAACAATATTTCACAATTATTATTTTGAATGCACCGGCTGCTAACGGCATTGCAACTAAAGCGCCGCCCAATACAGCTATGCAGCTTTGAAAACTAATGCCGATAATTATTTATAAATTCATTTTGTTCACTACACTCAAAGAGCAACTAACTTTTACAACGAAACATTTTAATTACGTAAATGCCAAACAGTTTAAAGCTGTCGGCTTGTAAAACTGGTTAGCTAGCTATCTTTAAAACTGATTCCTGTAGTAATGTTAACTAAATTATCGAGTTTTTCCTTTTCAAGAATATCTTTAAAGCAAATAATAAAACCTTGCATCACACTATTAATAATACTTGAGAAATATTCTATTATTTCATCTTTCCTAAAGACGTTCGAAGATTTATAACAAAATTCTTTTATGTGAATTGATTCCTCTTTTATTTCGAGTTCAAGTAACTCGTTACAATCACGGAATGAATGATGAACAGATTTACTTTTTATTTGATAAATATCATCACTTAATGGAAATACTTGTTCATATGTAAAAGGAGTACCGGATGTTAATGCACTCATAACCTTTTTTCTACATTCGGAAGGAGAAGGTGATTTTTCCAAATGATACCATCTTTTTAAATCATTCTGACAAGTTGAATCATCTTTTAATAAAATAAAGTATTGAGCCAGCGTAACCGCTTCATCAATGGTTCTAACTAATATTAAGGAAGAATTGATTCCTTCGGAGATTGATAAAATAAACATATGTGATATATTAATTATTTTTAGATAAATCAGTAAAGCTGCAACTACTTCTGTTTTATCGCACAATAAATCATAATTAACCGTTAAACTTCTGTGGTATTCTTCAAGCAAACTAATATAACCTTTGTATTCCTCTATATTTCTGTTTATTGAAACTTTAATGGCATCTATATCGGATTTAGAGCAGTCTTCTAAATAGATTTTAATATCTTTATGAGATCGCTCTATTCTGCTATCATCGTAAGTTAATTTCCCAAAATCAGTTTCATAATCAATACAGGCTATATTATTCTCATTGTTTCGAATTTTTATTTTTCTCTCTGCTATCCATTCTTCTATAGTTGGAAGACTGACATTGAGGATGTAAGCTGCCTTCTGTAGTGATATCAGCAATACTTTTTTTCTGCTTTTTTCATTCTTTTTTGCCATACTTCTCTGCTAGCTAACGTCTCACGATTCTACTGCACGGCCAGCCCCCTGACGAGCACGAAGTGCTCCCCACTAGCTCTTCCGTGTCTGTAGCAATCGCTTGTTAGGCACCGGCCCCGATACGTGGTTTCTAGCGACTGAATCCCCCGAACGGACTGTGATGGACCGCTCCGAAGCCGGCGAGGCCCGCTCGGACTTCATCAGAGGGATCGCCGTAAACGTCGATCGAGGTCGGAGCGACACAGGCTAGAAAGCGTTCGGCGAAGTTCGCGCCGAAACTGCCCAAGTGCTCCATCACAGCATCCGAATCGGCATAGCGCTCGTTGATATGACACGAGCCGCTGTCCTCGCTCAGA
>JADFPP010000094.1 GCA_022562275.1 Bacteroidota bacterium | reverse complement strand
AATGTAACCTTCCATCTCAATTCATCGACTCCTCGACACTCTTGAACTGCCTTAATTTTTTAATTTTTGAGAGTATTTCTGTATGACTAAACAGCAATCTTCCTTCCAACTTGTGAGAAGTGATTAAATTCTTTTTTCGGTAGTTGACCAGCGTACTTTTTGAAATGTGTAACAACTTGCAAACTTGCTGTGAAGTTAGCCACTCATCAACTTCGCCTTCGGAAGTATTTTCTTTTAACTCCAACATAATTTTTCTAACAGCATCTTCAATAATGACTTTTAAATCATTTTCACCTATAACTGAAAGTAACACATTTTCTTTTTGTTGATTCATATTTTTAGCCATAAAAAAACCGGTTGAAGAAGGAATTCAACCGGCTTAGAGTTTTCGAACATTGGGAAATATTTATTTGCCCATCAAATTATTAGTTTTGTTAGAAAACTTTTGTCTTATTCCTTCGCCTTATTTGATAATCAGAAATGAACTTTGTTTTTTTTTTGATAGGAAATATAGGTGGGATTTTCGGGTGATTACAAAGGGACAATACCGGTATTATTTTTTACCCCTCTTTGTTTTTGTAAAACCCTCAATTCTGCGCCAGTATTTTACGTAACTATTAATTGTATCGGTCTTAACAGATAATGTTCCGCATTTTTTTATTAATGCTGGCTTTACTCTTTTCACGAGTTCTTTTATAGGGGTGTAGCTGTCTATCATTTCTGTTTCGTACCACTTATCCAGCATTTCTTGTACTATTGGTTTTATTTTGGGATTATCTTCTTCTACTGTTTCGAGGTAATCATACTTAGTATTTCCATTGGTAGAATCATCACCTAAATAGAATTTCCTTATTTTGGTTTCAGTATCTCGAAGTTCATCTTTCATATTCTTAATTGCATCACATTTTATTTCAAGCACTTCTTTTTGTTTTGATGTAAGTGGGAGGTCTTCAAGTTTAGTAAGATTACTATTTAGATGTATCCCCGGATGCCTAAGATGGAAATATAATCCACCGTTCTTATAACAAAATTCTTTATACTCAATTCTCAATCGTTCTCTTGCTGATTTAATCCACTGTTTTAGTTTATCGGCTTTTTTTTCTAAAGCATATATATCAGAATAATTCTGTACTTCCATTTTTCCTTCCATTATAGCCCTCTAAGGGCTTAGTTTGAAAACTCGTATTTAACTGTTAAATTATTTGTTGCAGGTTACTTTCTTTGTTATAAGCCATTCGCATTTCATCGTTTGCTTTCTTTGAAATTACGTCTCGGTCAAGATATATTTTCATAACTTCAGCTGAAAATCCTGTGATAAATTTTATAGTGCTTTCAGACATACCATGTGCATAAGCGATATTGACAAAAGTCCTCCTGCCTGAATGTGATGCGATTATTTCATATTTAGGTTTGATCTCTTCAATATCCTTTCCGGCTTTCTGTCTTGTGGTTTTAATTGATTGAGTCATTCCTATTTCCTTGCAAACTTCTTTTAAATATTCATTAAATTTCTGACTAATATAATGTGGTAATGGTCTATCAGCATCTTTATACTTATTTAATATTATAAGAGCTTTAGGCATTAAAGGAATATACATTTTCTTTTTAGTTTTAGCTTGTGTAAAACTCCAATAAGTATGGTCGCCTTCGGTTTGTATTTCACTCCAAGTAAACTTTACTATCTCACTAAAACGCTGTCCTGTATAACATAGAAATAAAAATACATCCCTTACCCGGCTTAATTTATCAGAGGAAAACTTATGCCTAAACATTTTCTCCTCCTCTTGTAAGGATAGATGTATTACATCATTTTGAAATGTCTTACCTTTGAATTTCAAATATCTTTGGTTATCAGTTTTCTGTTCTTCAAAACACCAATTGAGAAAGGTTTTAACAAATGCCATATTCTTATATGCACTGTTATCTGCAATATTCTTTTCGGTGTTCATATACAACTTCAACTTATTCATTAATGGTCGATCAATTGAGTGTATTGATAAAGTAAGTCTATACCGTTTAGCAAAATCTTGAAGTATGTTTTTTATATTTGTGTACTTCTGATAAGTTCCGGGAGTAACAGAGTTCTTTTTATCTTCTAAGTACTCATCATACGTTGTGAAGAAATTACTTTTATCGGGGCTGAACTTTGCTTTAATTATCTGCTTTAATTCGTGAGGCAGTATGAAGGGATTAATAGTAAGCTGTTCAATTCTTGTTTTGTTTACAACAGCCTCAAAACTATTCAAGTAATTAGAGAGTGCTTTCATTTCTCTTTGCTCGTCTTTGTTTTTGTATCCGGTAGTAATTGGTCTACACTTTTTCTTATCCCAATTTTTACCTGATACTTTTTCACGGGTAGGTACTTCGTAACTCTCCGGCGTATCATAAATGTAACAGTAAATTCGCCTGTCACCAACTATCTCTCTTTTTTTAGTATCACGCTGTAGATAGAATTTAACTTTCATTTAATCCTCCAAGTCAAAACCCCTGTCAATAATGTTGTATGAGGTACTGTTATACCTTTCCGGCTACTGCCGGAGACAAAATCAACAGGGGAAATTATTATCGATATGGAATTAACAGTTTTCATACGGCACTAATATACAAAACTTTTCAAAATCTCACAAGTAAATTCTGTATTTCTTTGTATTTCGTTTATATTTGATTACATCCTAAATATGGACTATTTGCTATAAGTGTATGTAAAATATACTTGTTAATACTTAGTTGTATGTACCGTTCAAGAGCCACTCTCTCCGCAAGCATTTTTGAAAATGAGATGGTTTGCGATTTTAAGCAATAACCGTACTTTCTCCGCTCCTTAACCCACCCAAATACGCCCTGTTTTACACCCAGATGGAGAGATTTTGGAGACCTTTTGGTGAGCTTATTTTTATATTATTATTTTTCCAGTAGCTTGTTAAGGCGGGACACTTAAGACAGGAGATGATCAGTATTATTATGTGCATATGCCTTCCGTTTGAACAACAGACCAGTGACTTTATAACTCCTTATTAGACTCTACAGGAATTTATCGGTGATAAGGTAAAGGACTTTTTGAATTAAGATAGCCGATGGCTTTCTTTAGTTTAAAATTTTCAAATAAAAAAAATTTTAGAAATCAATTTTTATATAAGAACGGGACTTCTACCTAGTCTTTGTGCGATCTGATTTTGAAATCGAGGGAGGGGTTTTCAGAGGTCTCAGATGGGACCCATCGGGATCTAGTTTTAATAATCAATCTGTAATATTTTTTCTAAATTATTAATAAGATAAAAATAATTTTCTTAGATGTTGATTATGTCCTGAACTCTGAAATGTATTATAGATCTGTGGACAGAACTATAAAGGACTGGAGCAAATTTGATCCGAGGGTAGTTGATATGATTATTGAACTAGTTGAGGAATTCTCCACAAAAATAGTTATATCCTCCACATGGCGTTTTTGTGCAATTAAGCAGCTAAATAATGAACTAACTAAATCAGGACTTATAAAATATCTGCATAATCTACTGAATGACCATAGAATTTCACTCTTCCCACGAGAAGAGAATATTTCTCTCGAGTTGGAACAAATGTCTGAGACAGATAGAAAAAAATGGCAGATAGGCTTAAAAAATATAACTTTGCTTGTACCTTTAAGGAAGGAAGTTTTAATTAGTGGCTTTTATCATTTTATTTTGGATTTACGTCTTATTTTTTGCGGGTGTGACTAATATCTTAAACTGGGAAGTCTGGGGATTGCCTATCGCAGCTCTCATTGTAGGTACATTACTTGGGAAAACATTTGGTATAATAGATTCAGGGTACGCTTTTATGATTGCCATAAGAAAATTAGTATTATCTATTTCACAAAAATTTTCTGATAGTTAATGTTTTCTTAATTTCGGTTTATTATTTAGAATAAAGGTATGTATCACAAGAATTGTAACGGATGAATAGGTTTTCTATTAATTTTTTAATGGGACTTTTTTACTTATCATTTTTGTCTGTCTGAAGTATTGAAGTGAATGCCTGTTTACCTGTCTAAATGGAATGAAAACTAACCTGTCCAACAAAGAGAAACAGAGACAATGGGATTCAAACTATAATAACGAACAGATCAAATAAAAATTATTCTAAGTGCTTGAAAAATATATACGGTATTATTTTTTTACTTTAACGACCATTTTTCCCAGCCATTAAACTTCATATGAATTTGCGGGTTAAAGACAGGACGATCTGCAAAATTATTCTTTACTTTAGGATCAGTTTCCCCGCGTAACAAAATACTGCGGTGGCCTTCAATTTTAACAAATGTACTTGTAGGAATATACCTGATAGTAAGACCAATCCGCCAATTGTCTGAAGTATTAGGATTCGATCCATGAACTATACTTGGGTTATGAAGCGATACATCACCAGCATTTAGTTCAAGATCCACGGCATCTGTATCATCGATTTGGGAAGAATAAATACCGGAACCAAGAACGTTTTTACCATCATTAACTTCTTGCAGCTCTTCTTGTAGTGTGAGTTTCTTATTTTGTGTTCCGGGTATAACTCTCATACAACCGTTCTTATTAGTAGAGTCAGTACCAGCTAACCATATTGAAATGACCTCCATCGGTTCAAGAGGCCAGTATGTTCCATCTTGATGCCATAGTACAGCCTGTCCGGTAAATGGTGGTTTGGCAATATAGTGGGCTGCAAACAAAGCTATGTTATGTCCTATAAATTCCTCAACAATATTTAGGAGGCGCGTTTCACCCACCAGCCTGTGAATGAATGGGTCATCAACCAATAAGTTATGGTGTAGTTGTTCCGGACGAATATTTGGGTATTTCTTTACCAACGAATGAACGTGTTCCTCCACTTCAGATGCTAAATCCGGATCGATAGCATTACGTACTATAGTATAACCGCGCTGCTCATATTCTTGTTTTAATTTAGTGTTCAACTTAAATCTCTTTCATTAATATATTGGAAACATTTTAACATCTTAAAATTTTGGTATGACTATCAAAAAGCAGCATTAAATTTATTCCCATAAATAATAGGGCAGATTTCCAAATCATCGATATACTTTGTTAATATACCTCGTTCATTGCTGAGAGGTTTGCTTTTTTCACTTCTCAAATGGATTGCTAAACTGCATCGTGGTTCGTTTGAAGTATTATAACTGCTGCCGTGCAATAACAACTTATCATGAAAACTCATTCCCCCGGCGGACATAACAGCAGAAATTTCATCCCAGATCTGACCAGGTTTTAATCTAAAGTCATTACGAGAATTATTCTGATTGAAAAAATCTCCCTCTGCAAATTCACCCCATCTATGAGATTTCTTTATAAACTTCATTGGTCCGGATTTCTCTGCAATTTCACTCAAGGCAATCCAACCTGTAAATAGATTGCTTCCATCTTGCCAATCATTCTTCCAGTATGTCCAGTCCTGATGCCATCCAACTTTCGTTTCACTTTTGGAATCAAACACGATGGATGGTTTATATAATAATTGTACCCACCAGACTTGTATCATTTCTGCATCTGCGGCTTTTGCTGCTAGTGCCCCGATTTGGCTTGAAGTAATTAAATCGGCAATCGCTCTGTTAACAATTTGTGGTTGTTCAATTTTACAGAGAACATTTGAATCGTCACCGGGATTCCAAGGTGAAGGTTCTAGCGGTTTTCCTGTATCATAGTCTCCATTTCGAATCTTATCTATCCCAACGCGAGCATTTTCAACTAATTCTATATCGGCAACAGAGTCGTTAAAAATATAATAGCCATTCTCATTAAATGAGGTTTTGATATTGTTTGCGTCAGGTAATTGCATTTTTCTTTTCACAAATTAATTGTTCTTTCTTGGGTATTAATGTTGGGAATTATATTTCCATTTATTACAACTTCAATCAGTTACTAAAACACTAAAGTTTTCTTTAATAAATCTTTCATATATACATTAATATCCCAAACATCTCCAACTGGTACATTAGTGTAAGGCAATGTATGCATATAATTAGGAGGACCAAATTCAGGAGTAATGGTTAAATAATCAGAATTTTTCTTTACATGGTTATCTACAATTTTTTGCCATATTTCTAAATGATTATCTACCTCTGCTTTCCACTCCATCGCTCTAGGATCAGTTACTTGTGGCCCTTCAGCATATCCAACCCGCGCATGAATGTGGTCGCTTCGTTCAATGGCTATTCTTACATTTTCTTCCTGATCTTTCAAGTCTGTTTCGTGAACAACCATCCAGTGAGAAAAGTCTGCAGTTAGACGCATGTCTGGTAATGCATCTAAATATTTCCTTGTTTCTACCGCAGAATAAGTAGGTCTGGCTCGATGAGTTTCGTTACTAAAACTAATATTATATTTTGAACTCAATTCAATGCCTTTCTTAAATAATATTGAGTTGTCCTCAAAACTAAATATGTCTCGCCCGGTATGACAATTAATATGTAGTGGTTTAAATTCTAAAGCACGTATAAATCTCTCTTCCAAACTCGCTAAGTGTTCAGCAGGAGTGTTTCCCTGCGTAATAATTTGTGCAACAATAGCAAGACCAAGTTTCTGATGCATTTCGATCATTTCTTCCGGGCTTTCAGACATAAGTGGTATAAATAATTCTGTAGCATCAAATCCTGAATTTTTAGTCCTTTCTAAAAAAATGTTTAGAGGTGCTTCCCACATTTCCCACTTCGACTTTGCATAAATAATTTTCATAATTTACGATTAGTTATTAACGAATTTAATTCAGTTAGAATTGTTATAGTAATGTTAGAATATATCCAAAAATAAAATGCTTTAGAATAAATTGTTATTGGTTAGATCAACTTAGCATTAACAAATATACCATTATTCTTATTTGTTTTCTTAAATTAATATAGACTTAATAAAAAATTTTACTGAATAAACTTTCCATATTACTTTTAATAAAAAGTGTAATAGTGTAAAATTATGAACAGAAATATCTCAACAAACAATATTGATTTAGAGTCACCTTATGATCTTTCAGAGGATCAGATAAATTCCTTTCGTTCGAACGGATTTATCAAACTTAAAAATGTTCTATCTTCTGAAACACTTGAGTATTATAGACAAGAAATCACACGTATGGTCTTTAAGTTGAGTAATGAAACCCGTTCGCTTGAAGAACGGAACACTTATGAAAAAGCTTTTTTACAAATAGAGAACATGTTTTTGCATAGTCAAATTGTAAAAAAGTTCGTCAGCAGCACGCGTTTGGGGCGCATCGCAGCTGAATTACTGGGTACCCGCGGAGTTCGGATGTACCATGACCAGGCATTGTATAAAGAAGCCGGTGGCGGGCATACGCCGTGGCATGTTGATCAATTATACTGGCCCTTTTCAACGGATTATAGTATAACGGCCTGGATTCCACTTGTACCAATAAGTATGGAAATGGGTCCCGTAGCATTTAGTCCCGGTAGTCATAAAATTAAAAATTGTAGAGACCTGATCATTAGTGATGAAAGTGAAACTAAGATTCAAAAAATGATGGATGATATTGGAGCTGCTTATGGTGTTTCGGCATTTGATTTGGGAGAGGTGAGCTTTCATTACGGCTGGACATTCCATCGGGCGGATGAGAATAAAACAAATATTGCACGTGAAGTGATGACGATAATTTACATGGATATCGATATGAGGATTACAAGGAAAGATGAGCCATGGTGTCCTGATACCCAACCCGGTGAAATTCCAAATAATCATAAAAATTTTGTTATTTATGAAAAATAGTTTTAGGCTCAATTTGCTCTACAGAATATAGAAAAAATCATTTTATGATTACTGAAAAGCAGAGATATGTCTGGAATGAAAAAGCCCTCGATCTTGAGCCCAAGTTAATTAGGTATGCTAAAAGCCCAATATATGTTGGAAATATCATTATTAGTGAACAAGCATTCTTTAAATATAAATTTGTGCGTGAAACTAAAATCGGAAGTTCTGAAAAATTTAATTTTGAAAACTACAAGGAATTATTTCTTGATTTTGGTGAACATTTAGTTGGTGACTTTCAATTTGATGTTGAACTAGTTGGTGAGAATGTAGGTGGTCCACTAAGATTAAAAATTATCTTTGGAGAGATTCCAGACGAACTTATTGAAGATATCGAAGCATACTCCGCCTCTTTGAGTAGAGCCTGGTTTCAAGATGAGATTGTTACGCTCGAATATCTTCCCCAAACAATAAAGTTTTCAAGAAGATTTGCATTTCAATATGTAAAAATAATATTGGAAGCTAAGTCATTTGATTATGATATTGAAATCAAAAATATAAAATGCAATTGTACTACATCAGCCTCCGCAGATGTAGATCAATACGTTCTCAAAATTCTTGATAATGAACTGAGGGATATTGATGAAGTATCCTTGAGAACACTACGGAATACAATGCAAAGCACTTTTATTGATGGACCGAAACGCGATAAGCGACTATGGTTGGGTGATTTTCCACTACTTGCAAAAACTAATTATCTCACTTTCAATAGTATGGATCTCGTTAAAAGATGTTTTTATCTCTTTGCTTCCCAACTCAAGAACGATGGGAGGATGTCTGCGTGTATTTTTACAAATCCAAAAATTAATCCCGGGAAAGAATATATAGTAGATTTTGCGGTGATGTTTGGGTCTTCTCTTCTCGAGTATGGTGGAGCCACTGATGATTGGGAAATGGTTGAAGAACTCTGGCCTGTTGCATTTTTGCAAGCTCAAATTATTATTGAAAAAATTGATGAATCAGGGTTATTTAATAATTCTGATGATTGGTGGGTCTTTATTGATTGGAATCCGCAACTCCAAAAAGATGCTTCAATAAACGCAATAATAATTTATTCATTAAAAAAGTTATCAATCATGGCGGGAAGATTTAAATATTCTAAAGAAAAGAAGATATTAGATCATACAGTTAAGATGATGCAAAAAGCTGCTTTAGATAACTTCTATGATTCTAAGAATGAGATATTCTTAAGTGGCTCCGAAAAACAAATATCCTGGGTTTCTCAAGTGTGGATGATATTGGCAGAGGTCGTTGATTCTACCACGGCGCAAAAAATATTACTCAAAATGTTGAAAAGAAAAGATACCGTTAAACCTGTTACACCGTACATTTATCATTACACTTTAGAAGCACTTTTTAATCATGGATTAAATTCTCAAGCAATACAAATCATTAAAGAATACTGGGGCGGGATGATTGAGAAAGGGGCTACGACATTTTGGGAAATTTATAAAAGTGATGATCCTAAATTTTCCCCTTATGATAATTATTTGTTAAACAGTTATTGTCATTCGTGGAGTTGTACACCTTCATACTTCTTTAGGAAGTATAAAATTGAGTAATTAATTTTTATTTTAGGATCAGCGCAGTATACTCTTAACACTTCTTTATTATTTATTATTTTTTATAGATTATATTTGCTTATCTATTCGAAGATAGTAATATTTGAAGCCTCTTTAATACAGTAAGACTATTTTTAATTCGAGAAAAATAAAATGAAATTAGGATTCGGACTTTATAAAAGTATTTTAAATAAAGATAATTTCAAGTTTGCAAAACAAGGAGGAGCAACACACCTTGTGGTTCAGTTAGTGGATTATGTTCAAACCGGTAAAAACCCATCACTTACCGGAGATTACTTAAATGGGTGGGGTGTTACAGAAAACAAAGATAGGCTTTGGCAGTATGATGAGCTCCTTGCACTTAAAAAAGATATTGAAGCAGAAGGACTTATTTGGGAAGCGATAGAAAACATTGATCCTGCCCATTGGTACGACATTTTATTAGACGGACCCAGAAAAGCAGAACAGATAGAAAATTTAAAACAGACTCTGAAAGTGATTGGTAAGGTAGGCATTCCAATTTTGGGTTATAATTTTAGCATTCCGGGAGTTTGGGGTTGGACGGGTAAATATACCGGAAGGGGCGGTGCAAAATCAATTGAGTTTGATCAGAGCTTAATTGATGTTGATAGTCCTATTCCAAAAGGAATGGTTTGGAATATGAGATATGACACCGATATTGAAGAAGGTGTTATAGAATCTGTAACAAGAGAAGAAATGTGGGAACGCCTAAGGTTCTTTTTGAATGAAATGATCCCTGTTGCCGAAGAAAATAACATCAAACTTGTTGCTCATCCTGATGATCCTCCGTTACCCGAGATGCGCGGCGTTGCAAAACTGTTTTACTCACCGGAGGAATATGAGCGCCTTCTGGATCTTTATGATAGCCCTTCAAATGGATTTGAGTTTTGTATGGGAACAATACAGGAAATGCCCGGAAGCGATGTGTATGAATTGTTGGATAGGTATTCAAAGCAAAATAAAATTGGTTATGTTCATAGTCGGAATGTAATTGGAAAAGTTCCGAACTATCGGGAAGCTTTTATAGATGAGGGGGATATTGATATAGTCAAAGCATTAAGGATACTAAAGGATAATGATTATGACGGAGTTATTATTCCGGACCATACTCCTGAGATGTCTTGTGACGCTCCCTGGCATGCAGGGATGGCATTTGCATTGGGATATCTGAAAGCTGTTTTAAAATTACTAGAGAATGAATAATGGGTTCTAAGTTATCACTCCCACCCTTCGCAAAAGGTAAGTGTAGTATTTCAGACGAGTGGGTTTACAAGGGGATGAAAACTATCTGGATGGAAAACGATTTTATAAAAATTGGTATCCTGGCAGATCGTGGAAGTGATATTTTTGAATTCAGATATAAACCTTTGGACTTAGATTTCATGCTTCGACTGTCAAAAGGGATCCGCAACCCGCAAAGAGATTTTTCACAAATGAGGAATACTCTTAATCAGTTCGAAGATTACTATTACGGCGGATGGCAGGAAATTTTACCCAATACTCCATCTTTCAACTATCGTGGTGCATCTCTGGGTCAGCACGGTGAAGTTTCTTTGACACCATGGAAATACTCTATTATTGATAATAGCTCAGACCGAGTTTCAGTAAAACTCTGGACAAGACCGTTAAGAGTGCCCATTCAAATTGAAAAGACACTTACGATTGTTGCTGATCAGCCAACACTTTTCATTGAAGAAATACTAACTAACGAATCCAAAACGAAATTAGATATAATATGGGGACATCATATTGCGTTTGGTCTTCCTTTTCTGACGGAAGGAGCAAAAATTGAAACGAATGCTGCAAAAATTATTTCCGAACCCACAATGCCCGATCACCGAAGATTTAAACCTGGGATAGAATCAGATTGGCCTATGTGTAAAAATATTAGAGGGAAAGAAGATGATGCCAGCAAAGTTCCACCTGCAACTGATCCACCTTACAGTGATTTATCATATTTATATGGCTTTGGTGATGAAGGTAATTACTCAATAATTAATACCGATAAGAATGTTGGCTTTAGTGTTAAATGGGATTCAACAATTTTTAAATATTTATGGTACTGGCAGGAGCGATACGCAACACAGGATGCACCCTGGTGGGGTGATGCTTATGCAGTTGCGTTGGAACCATGGACATCTATGTATAAACCTGATGCAGAGGACGCTATAAAAAAAGGTGAGTGGCTCTCGATCGAGCAAGGCGATGTAATAACTACAAAGCTTTCAGCTTCAGTAGTTATCACTTGAATAAATATAAAATCAATTTATTAGATAGTATATGCATACACTCCAAAATAATTCAACAATTTTTGCTGATGGTTTAGATCATCCTGAATGTGTTGCGGTTCATCCTGATGGTACAGTTTGGGCTGGTGGAGAAGACGGACAAATTTATAAAATTTCTGAAGATGGTAAGCACGTTGAAGAAATAGTTACTACCGGGGGATTTATTTTAGGAATTGCTTTTTCACCGGGAGGAGATTGGTTAGCCATCTGTGATTTGAATAATCATTGCCTATGGAGATTGAAAATAAAATCAACGAAGTTGAATAAATTTTCTGAAGGAGCAGATGGTCATTCTTTTAATATTCCAAATTATCCTGTGTTTGATAATACCGGAAATCTTTATGTTACTGAGAGTGGTGGGTTTCGCGAAATTTCGGGCAAAGTTTTAAAATTTACACCCGATGGTTCGGGATATATTTGGCACAATGGGCCGTTTAATTTTGCAAATGGTTTGGCTTTAGATAATGATCAGAAATTTTTATTTGTAGTTACGTCATGGCTTCCGGGAGTAGAAAGAATTAAAATAAATTCTGACGGTTCAGCAGGCGAAAGATCAGTCTATTGTACTCTGCCTGAAACTGTTCCTGATGGTTGTGCATTTGATGGTGAAGGAAATTTACTGGTTTCGTGTTACACCCCAAATAAAATATTCAAAATAGCAAAAGATAAAACCACTACAGTTTTATATGAGGATTGGGAAGCACACACACTTTCTAACCCTACAAATATTGCGTTCGGTGGTAAAAACTTTGATCAACTTTTTGTTTCAAACCTTGGAAGATGGCATATACTAAAAATTGATTACGGAAAAAAAGGGATGCCTCTTGCATCATATAACAGGAGCTAACAATGTCATTCAAAAACAAAAATGTTGTTGTTACCGGAGGAGCTAAAGGAATTGGAGGTTCTTGTTCAAAAGTTTTTCAGGAAGCAGGTGGAAATGTTTGTATTTTGGATATCGATGAAATAGGAAAAGAATTTGCAAAT
>JADFPP010000022.1 GCA_022562275.1 Bacteroidota bacterium | reverse complement strand
TCATATCTCCTCCCAGAATTATTTCTTTATTAAGTAGTTTTCTTATAGCTAAATATATTGAAATGATTTTAAAAATCAAGGCAAGAGATAAAGGACAGTGCTTTCTTCGTCATTCAAGACAAAATCTCCATCCCGCCAGAGGCGGACAGCTTCGATCACGACCTGCCTTACTCAAAAGGTGGCACAAGTCTTACTGCGGCAAACCTGCCTACCGGTAGGCAGTTGTTCGAATACTTTGTATGAAGCATAATCTCAGTAAATCAAATAAAATTATAAGCTTCCCGCCAACCCGCTTTCACTTCGTTACGGACGGGCAGGTATTTCTTTCATAAAAAAACCGTGAAGCTTTTTACTCCACGGTCTTCAAATTCCAAAATGGCAATATGTTTTTATTTGCCGTCGTGGTCATCATCCCTGAAACTTTTCTTAAATGAGTGCTCTATATTGTTGTTTATATCACTTTCGTTTGCGGGATCATTCGGATCCATTAAAACATTATCTTTATAGAACCAGTCGGGGGGATCCACAGTAATGGTTAGGTTTGCTGTGGAGTTATCGGTGACCACTATCGGAGTTTCAAGCTTTAAATCCTGGTGTGCAGATTTTTTAGATTTATACACAAAAGGAACGGAATTGTACAATCCCTTTACTATAACAGAGTATCTTGAATTTCCTTCCTTAAATTCCGGATCGGGAGGTGTTTCGGAATCTTCCAAAGTATGAACCCGGAAACGAATTCTGTCATAGCTTCTCGGCGGTACATTGCCCACTGCAAAATCTGTTGTCATATCGTTTATGTTAAGATAAACCACAAACGGTCCAACCTTTATGTTTGTTTCATCATTACCCGATTGATTTTTAATCTTAATATCACGCAAGAGAATTTTTACAGTATCAAGCTGAATTGTACCGGCGGATATTTTCGGTGTGGTGCTTGAAGGCGCAAAGCTAACAGAAACTGTACCACCGGTGGTTTCGGTTGAATCACACCCGGTGTAAAAAGTTAGAGCAAAAAATGCAACTATAGCTGCAAACGAACGGATTAAATTTTTCATCTTTTGTTTTCCTCGTTATTTAAGTGTTACAAATCTTAAGCAAATAGCACACCCAAAAATATGAACGAATTCACAATTAAATAGTGTATAAATTGGTAAGATAGGGACATCATGGAAGTAATTTTTTCTAAAAATGTGCGGTTGGAGTTTTAACAGCGAAGGCTCGAATAATTCAAAGAGTACGCAAAAAGTTCCATTTTCAAACCGGAATTCCTGTTTCCGGCTGGCACGTATTCTTTAAATAAAACAAATTTAGCAGCGAAAAAAACAAATGACTATAACGTTCGCATCCTTTGTATGAAGCACAACCTGCCTTCGTAAGACGACGGTGGGCAGGTCTAAAAAAGTCTGATCCGCCTTCGTTATAAAGAGCTTGTGTGAAAATAAAGAAATTGCATTAACCCACGATTTCAATCGTGGGAATTCAGGGAAAAAACAAACTGTGTTACTAACCGTTTCAACGGTTTTTACAATATTCACACAGTCTATAAACTACGGCGGACAGGTAAAATTCTTTCTTTCCTACCAACCCGCCTTCACTTCGTTACGGACGGGCAGGTATTTCTTTCTTAAACTCCTTACTCCAAATAAAACCCGGCAGATAAACTCCCACCGAGTGCTTAAGTGAGTATGGAGCGGATATTCCCATCTTTGTTCCTTTAACCGGAAGCACAACTTCTGTCCAAGTATTGGAATATTTAAAAACTTTGCCGGTCATCTTTTTCCCGGTTTCGTTTACAATCTTGCTAATTGTAAGCAAGCCGAACATGGCAGAATATCTTCCCAAGGCGGGAAGATTGGCTTAATTCTTTTTCTTAACGCTCCCTGCGACACATCAACAAGCTCAGAGTGTCCGAATTGTCATGGTTGATAATCAACCACTGAGTGGACGATTACCCGAATGGATCCGGATTATAATTAGCCGCCATCAATATAATTATCTTTCTGAATTCCCAAGTAACTTTTTAATAGTTATACATAATAAAATTTTTATCTTTTCGCCGGATATTTTTGAGCATACTTAAACAACATGCAAAATGATTTATAAAAACATTGCTTCTTTTTAATTTTCTCTTAATACTTGTATGTTATTCAAAAAATAATTTCTTTAATGATAAAGAGTATAATTAAAAAACTTTTGCTGCTATGCTTTATATTATTTTATTCATCTGGTTATGCACAGGAGAATTGGAAAAGACAATATCCACCAACTGATAAATTATTACGACACGTTTTTTTTGTTAATAATGACACCGGCTGGTGTGCAGGTGCAGAAGGAATAATTTTTCATACAACGGACGGGGGAAAGAACTGGACAGAGCAAAACAGTACTGTTAATACTTTTATTGTTGATCTGTTCTTTTTAAATGAAAACCTTGGCTGGGCATTAACTTTAAGGAACACTTTGCCTTTCGGTACTACTATACTTAAAACAACCAATGGCGGGATGGATTGGGTTGCAACCGACTATCCCGAAAACAATGTTTTTATGAATGTAATTTTTTATTTTGATTCTCTTAACGGCTGGCTTGGCGGCTCAAAAATTGTTAGCACATCCGATGGCGGATTAAACTGGATCGATGTTGCTATTGATTCAGGTCTTGTGTCGAATCTTCCTGTACTAAATTTTAACTTTTACAATCGGCAGTTTGGTTATGCCTGCGGAGGATTCATAGATCTTGCCGGGGTTATCTGGCGTACAACCGATTACGGCTTAAACTGGTCTTCTGTGGGTATAAGTCCTGACCAGATATTTGATATGTTTGTCTTTGATTCACTTAATGCCATAACTTTATCCGGAGACCCGGAAGGATTTTTTGGTATCGGAGACATAAAAACAACAGACGCCGGTGAGAACTGGCGCTTTGACGAACTGCCTTTTTTCGCTCTTTCATTTGCAATTGATTTCAGAACGGATACGGAGGGGTGGTCCGCATCCGGTCCAAAATTTCTTTTTACTTCAGACCGGGGAGAAACCTGGGTTGAAAAATTAACTCCGGACAGTGCTGTAATTTTTGATCTTACCTTTACAGATTCAACTACAGGTTATGCTGTGGGCGAAAACGGTTTAATACTAAAGTATAAACAGAATACCACAAAAGTAGAAGACAACATTAACCTTCCAGAAAAAATTGTGCTGCACCAAAATTTTCCGAATCCGTTTAACCCGGGTACCAGTATCCAGTATGCAGTTAGCAGCAGGCAATTTATAAGCTTAAAAATTTATGATGTTTTGGGTAACGAAATTGCAGTGCTTGTAAACGAAGAAAAACCGGCAGGAGAATATGAAGTTAAGTTTTCCGCCAACGGCGGAGGAAAAGGCTTAACAAGCGGAATATATTTTTATCAACTTAGGATCGGCAGTGTTATTCAAACAAAAAAGATGGTTTATTTAAAATAAAAAGACCAATTATAAATTATAAAGAGTTGCTAACATAATTAACTGAAGTTACGCAAAATCGTAAAACTGCATGTCATGCTCGCGAAAGCGGGCATCCACTATGCAAAAATAAACGAAAAAATAGATTCCCACTTTTGTGGGAATGACAAATCGGGATCTTTTTTCTGTTATGGGTGTTTTTGCGTAACTTCAGCAATTAATTGGAATTTTAACAATTCCGATTTAATAATTTCTCTTCGCCTGAAACAAAAAAAAGCAGTAACTCAATTAAGAATTACTGCCGTATTAAAAAATATAAAAATATATTACCATTCTTCCGGAAGTTCTCTCTGATATGCCGGTTCAAGTTCCAGTCTGTTTCTTCTTTTGCTTTTCGTTTTATTCAGAGCCACCCTTAAATCGTTAACAGCAAAGAGTGCAGAAGGTAATACCAGTAAAGTTAATATTGTGCCGAAGATTAGCCCGAATGCAACGGATACTGCCATAGGTACAAGAAACTGACCCTGCTCGCTTCTTAAAAATATTATTGGTGCCAGACCTGCAGATGTTGTAATTGTTGTAAGTACTATAGGTCTGAACCTTGCCATTCCAGCTTCCAGCAATGCGTCGGGAACATTTATACCGGATTTCAGCAGATTATTGTACTTATCAACAAGTACAACCGAATCATTAATAATAATTCCCGCAAGTGCCACAAGACCCAGAAACGAAAGTATTGAAACCGGTATTCCGATTATATAATGACCTAATACAGCACCTATTACACCCAGCGGTATTAAACTCATAATCATTAACGTTTGCATATAAGATTTTAACAGAAACATTAGAATTGTAAACATGATCACTAATGCGATGGTCATCGAGAACACCATAGAGTTAATCATTTTTCCAACTACTTCCTGCTGCCCGCCATAGTTTCTCTTAACACCATCTACCTGTGCAAGAATATCCGGAATAACTGTAGCATTAAGTTCTTCTAATACAACAGACTGATCGTTTTTTGTAAAATCCATATCTGCTCTAACGGTTAATGACCTTTCACCATTTTCGTGTCTTATTCTTCTCAACCCCCTTTCAATTCTGTAAGTTGCAACTTCTTTAAAGGGAACATATTCGCCCATTGGTGTGCGCATTTTTAAGTTTTCTATTTGGCTGATGGAAACACGTTCATCCTTTGTAAATCTTACCCAAACCTTTACTTCGTCCCTTCCTTTTTGAAGACGCATGACTTCCTGTCCATAAAATCCTTGTCTCAATTGCGTTGTAAGGTCTCTTAATGTAAATCCTAATGCTTTGCCTTTTGGTTTAAGCTCCACAATAAATTCATTATTACCAAGGGGAGTATCGTCTCTAATGTCTTTAACACCGTCAATCTTTTTTAATTCTCTCTTAAGAAGGTCTTTTGCTTTCATCAATTGACTGTAATCAGTGCTTACAAATCTAACCGAGATTGGGGTTCCACCAAAGCTCCATCCACCCACACTAACATTTTCAGCTTCGGGCACTGTACCAATGTAATCACCTAAAGCTTGTGAGAACTCACCGATTGAATAATCTCTATCCGCCGAAGAAGGAAGCACAAAAAATATGTTTAGTGTCCCGGCATTCATCCACGAAGTAAAATTTTCAATTGGATTTGTTTTACCTTCATCCTCCCATTCTTTTGCAAATTGCAACGCCTTATCAATCAATTTGTACCTTATTACGTTTGCAACCTCTGCAGAAGTACCTGCCGTCATTTCAACCTGAATTCTGGCATAAGGCGGTTCTATTTCAGGGAAAAATTGTGCACGCACATGAGATCCCTGAAATAATCCGGTAATAGTTAGAACGACAGCAAAAATTCCTGCAACAACCGCCCACCTGTTTCTTAGAGAAAAGGAAAGAAGTGGTTTGTAAATTCTTTCTAAAATAAAATTAGTTCCCTTATCCAGGTTTATTCTCATCCGTCCAAATATACTTTCTTTCAAATTAGTTTGATGTAATGCCTTTGAGTGTGCAATGTGTGCCGGAAGAATAATAAACGCCTCAATTAACGAAAACATTAATGAGACTATGATAACTACAGCTATCTGCCAAACATGTTTACCCAGCATACCGTAAAAGAAAAAGTATGGTGTAAATGCAACCATGGTTGTAATAACGGAAATACCGACCGGTTTCATTACTTCTTTTGTGCCGTCGATCGCTGCCCGGAACGGCTTTTTCCCATACTTTTGAAATTGTGTATAAATACTCTCTCCAATAATAATTCCATCATCTACAAGAATTCCAATAACTAAAATTACCCCGAATAAACTCATTTCATTTATAGTAATGCCCAGCACCCAGAGAACGAAAAACATTCCAAGCAGTGAAATCGGAATACCCAGAGCCACCCAAAACGAGAGCCTTGTATTTAAAAATATGCCGAGTAATACCAGAACTAATGCTAATCCTATCAAACCGTTTTGTGTCATCAATTGTATTCGTTCTTCCAATTCATCTGTTTCTTTAATAAAGGTTTTGAACTCAACCAGCCCGGCATATCTCTGCTCATACTCTGCTGCCAGATCCTCGGCAATCTTAACTATCTCAACTACATCTTCGCTATTGCTGTACATTACATTAAACCCAACAGATCTTCTTCCGTTATATTCTGCATAGAACCTGTTTTCCGGCCATTGTTCCTGTATGGTGCATATATCCTTAAGTAGTATTTTCCTTCCGTCAATTGAGGAGATCACTTCAATTCCTTCAAAATCAATCGCTTCATATTTTTTATTATAGGTTCTAATAAGAATTTCTTCCTGATCGGTTAGTACGGAGCCGGAGGATAGATTCAGGTTAGAGTTACGAATTGCCTGTGATATTTCATTAATTGTTAATTTATACCGCAGCAGATCATCCGGTGAAATCTCTATGGAGAATTCCCTGTCAGGTATGCCCCACCAGAAAACATTTGATATTTTCCCTGTCCTTAAAAGATCATCTCTAAATTCCTCTACTATTTTTTTAAGAGTATACAGATCTGCCGGTCCATATATGCTGAACATAATTCCACGGTTCCACATTGTTTGCTGAGAAACAACCGGTTTTTCTGCACCAACAGGATATGAGTTGATTGAATTAACTGCGTTTTTAATCTCTTGAATTGCTTTATTCATATCATAACTATCCGTGATCTCCACAGTTACACTTCCCCAATTATCGGCAGAGGTAGATGTAACTTTTTCAATTCCTTCCATTCCCCGCAAACTCTCTTCAATCTTTACAACTATACCTTCTTCAACTTCAACTGCAGATGCGCCTGGATAAGGAACTCTAATATTTACTTTTTCGATTTCAATCTTGGGAGTAATTCTTTTTTGTAGTTGGGATAAACCAAATATTCCGGCAATACAAATAACTATCATCACCCAATTGGTAATTACAGAATGCTTAATGAAATATTGAATAAATTTTGATGCCATGATGCGTTCCTGTTTTATAATTCAAATATATTAGTCAGCCTGGGAAAGTTGTCCGCCATCTTCAATAACGGGAATTTCTTCCTTTAGCTCTAACGTTTCATTTGATGATTTTATATTCATACCAATTAACGGTCTCTGGAGGATTGTCGTTACAATTTTCATGTTATCAGGAACTGTATGTTTAATTATTGCTACGTTGCCCTGAATAGTTACAACATCAACCTTTTGTTTTCCTAATTTTCCATCTTCCATAGTAAATACATTCTGCTCGTTATCAACTACATATCTCGGAATCCGGGCAACATCATAAAGCCTCTTGCCATTTATTATTAAAGAAACATAATTACCCGGCAGGAAGTAAGGATTAAGCTTGTTGTTGTAAAACGTAACGTATACGTTTAATGTTTGAGAGTTTTTATTTAGTATAGTTTCTTTCCTGTAAATTTTCCCCTGTAAAACTTCTTCTTCGTTTTTATCTACATATATTTTAACAGAAGGTACTTTGGAAAAATCAATAAGATTAATTTCATCAACTAATAACGGAACTGCAATTTCAACATTCCTTGCATCGCTTAAATAAAAAAGCTGCTGCCCTTTTGAAATAAAGCTCCCTTCGATAATTCCCTGTGATTTTAAATAGCCGCTGAATGGTGCAACAATTTTGTATTTCGATAAGAGTATTTCCTGGTTTTTAACAGCATAATATTTACTAAACACTCCCCGCCCGCTCAGTTTAATTTTTTCCTGCGAGCTTAAGATCTCCGGCAGTTCCGGTGTTGTTTTATGAATATCCAAATTAATGAAGTAATTATACCATCTATTGTATGCATCAACATCCTCAATTTTAATATCCGGCAGAACGGCTGCCAACCCGTTCATAAATTCCGAACGTAGTGTAAACAGTGTGTTTTCTACTTCACGCGAATCTACCTCGATGATTGTTTCTCCCTTACGAACAAATGTTCCATCTTTCAAATCGTTCTTTGCAAACAATGAAACACCGGTTGCTTCAGACACATAGTTTAATGTGCGCTGTGATTGAACCACACCATTGCCTTCAATCTCTAATGTTAAATCACCAAAGATTACCGATTCTGTTTCAACTAAACGTACTTCGGGAGGAATTTCATGCTTCTTGCTGTGTTTTTCTGTGGAACCGAGACTGGACATAATTAGAAATCCGATGATGACAATTCCCAAAGTTGAAGCTATTTTAATCCAGGTTGATTTACTTAGATTTCTCATATTTTTACTCAACAATTGATTGATATTATTTTCATATTTAAGACGATAAATTTTTATAAAACGTTACAGAAAAATTTTATTTTTCTCTGATTGAACAATAAAAATAAGAAATGCTCATATAATAGGTCACTTAAATGTGTTAAGTGGAAAATAAGGATTATGAATTGAATAATTAAGTGGTTTTTCACCCCCCAAAATCACTAGTACTACAGGCTTTTCTGTGTGTTATAAAGTGAGACGGATCAATATATTGTATTACACTTTATTTAAATCCTGTGATCTCTTTATATCTAAAGCAATTTGTTGTATGATCATTCACCATTCCGGTTGCCTGCATATGTGCATAAATTATAGTTGAACCAACAAATTTAAATCCCCTGTTTTTAAGATCTTTACTAATTTTATCGGAGAGTTTTGTGGATGTTGGAAGATCTTTTAAAGATTTTCTTTTATTAATAATCGGTTTTCCTTTCACAAAACCCCAGATATATTTATTAAATGTTCCGAATTCTTTCCTTACTTCTAAAAACGCCTTTGCATTACGAATTGCAGATTCAATTTTTAGTTTGTTCCTTATTATTCCGGCATCCTGCATCAGGGAATTTATTTTGCGCTTATTATATTTTACAATCTTGTAAAAGTCGAAGTTATCAAATGCCTTGCGGAAATTTTCTCTTTTATTTAGAATAGTACTCCAGCTCAGTCCTGCCTGGAATCCTTCTAGAAGTAGAAACTCAAATAATTTTTTATCGTCATGAACCGGTTTACCCCATTCCTTATCATGATATTTGATCATTAACTTATTGTCAGTTGGCCATGAACATCTTATTTTTTCATTCATAATAGTTACTCTTTGTTTTGATACAAAAACTAATATCCAAAATATAGGAATAATCTGTTAAGTTTTTACTTTTAACAAATCCATAGTATAAATTTATTCTTACAAAACCATATGGTTTTTTTTAATCCAATAGGATTTAGTTTAGCGTGGTATTTGTTTGGGTTTCCATTAAAAACAAAATGTAAATTTATTTAATGAAAAAGTATCGGCATTCCACTTTTATTATAGCGGGCGCACGAAAGAACTGGTTCCAACCTTAATAATTTAATGCTGTTGCAAGCCATTTCTCTACCTCATCAACACTTAATCCTTTTCGGCGATGGTAATCAAGCACCTGGTCCTTCTCTATTTTTCCCACGTTAAAATATTTCGCATGCGGAGAGGCAAAGAATAATCCGCTAATTGATGACGCCGGATGCATCGCCAGGTTTTCGGTTAACTTAATCGTCGTATTCTTTTCAACATTCAGCAGATCAAATATTAACAGTTTCTCTGTATGATCGGGTTGTGCAGGATAGCCGGGCGCCGGGCGTATTCCAGAATATTTTTCACTAATTAGTTCTTCTGTTGTATAACATTCTTCGCCGGAATAACCCCAGTATTCCTTTCTAACGATCAAGTGCAAATATTCTGCAAATGCTTCTGCCAGACGATCTGCCAATGCTTTTATCATAATGCTGTTATAATCATCGCTTTGCTTTTCATATTCATCTACAAGTTTTTCAATTCCTATTCCTGCTGTAACCGCAAATGCGCCTATATAATCTTTAACACCGCTTTTCTTTGGAGCAATAAAATCAGCAAGTGCCAGGTTAGGCTGCCCCTTAGCTTTTTTCATTTGTTGTCTTAATGTATGAAGAACTGTAATTACCCTATCCCGATTTTCATCATAATAAATTTCGATATCGTCGTAACCAACTGTGTTTGCCGGGAACAGACCAATCACACCGTTTGCTGTTAATTTTTTATTGGCAATTATTTCATCGAGCAGTTTGTTTGCATCATCAAAAAGTTTTTTTGATTCGACCCCATACTTTTCGTTTTTAAAAATTTTAGGGTACTTTCCTTTAAGTTCCCAGGTTAAAAAGAAAGGCGTCCAGTCAATGTGTCTCTTCAACTTTTCGAGTGAAATGCTTTGCAGAATAGTTATACCTGTCTTTTTTGGTTTAACTATTTTTTCCATTCTCCAATCAATCTTTAATCTGTTTTCTCTCGCATCGTTAATTTTTATAAACTTTTTAGTGGATCTTCTTTTAAGATAATCTTCTCTTGTTTGTGAATACTCTTTTATTATGTTCTTTATAAATTTTCCTCTTTTTTCTTTATTCAACAGATTGCTGACAACCGGCACACTCCGGGAAGCATCCAGCACATGAATTGTTGGTCCGCTATAGTTCTGCGCAATCTTAACCGCTGTGTGAATACGTGAAGTAGTTGCCCCGCCAATAAGCAGCGGTAATTTTATTCCTTTTCGTTCCATTTGTTTAGCAACATGTATCATCTCTTCAAGAGATGGTGTTATTAACCCGCTTAAACCAATAATATCAACATTTTCATCTATCGCTGCCTGAAGTATTTTCTCTGAGTGAACCATCACACCAAGGTCTATCACATCATAATTGTTACAGCCAAGAATTACCCCAACAATATTCTTACCGATATCATGTACATCTCCCTTTACGGTTGCAAGCAATATCTTGCCTGAAGTCTTTCTTAAAGATTTCCCTTCTCCTTCGGAAGGGTCGGGGGGATGGGCCTCAATGAAAGGCTCAAGATACACAACCGCTTTTTTCATTACTCTGGCGCTCTTAACCACCTGCGGAAGAAACATCTTGCCTGAACCAAAAAGATCCCCGACGATATTCATTCCTTCCATTAACGGTCCTTCAATTACTTCTATTGGCTTAGAATACTTTTGTCTAACCTCCTCCGTGTCTTCTATAACGTATTCAACAATACCGTTTACAATTGCATGCTTTAACCTTTCCACGGCTGTTGCGTTTCGCCATTCATCTTTCTTTTCTTCATTTTTGCCATTTCCCTTTATTGATTTGGCAAACTCAATTAATCTTTCAGTAGAATCCGGTCTCCTGTTAAGAAGAACGTCCTCAACTCTTTCTAAGAATTCTTTAGGAATTTCTTCATATACTATTAACTGACCCGCATTCACAATTCCCATATCCATACCTGCTTTAATTGCGTGGTAGAGAAATGCCGAATGCATTGCCTCGCGAACTGTATTATTCCCTCTGAAAGAAAAAGATATATTACTAACACCTCCGCTAACTTTTGTAAGCGGCAGGTTTTGTTTTATCCATCTTGCTGCTTCAATAAAGTTTACTGCATAGTTGTTATGCTCTTCAATGCCTGTTCCCACAGTTAATATGTTAGGATCGAAAATGATGTCCTGCGGTGGGAATCCAACGACTTCTGTCAATATCCGATATGCACGCTCACACACCTCTATCTTTCTCTCATATGTATCTGCCTGTCCGTCTTCATCAAATGCCATAACAATAGCCGCAGCACCATACTGAAGAATTTTTCGTGCTTGTTTAATAAATGATTCTTCCCCCTCTTTTAAACTAATCGAGTTAACAATTCCTTTGCCCTGCACACATTTCAACCCGGCTTCTATTACAGACCATTTTGATGAATCGATCATGATCGGAACCTTAGCAATATCCGGTTCGGATGCCAGTAGAGTAAGGAATTTTGTCATGGCTTCTTCCGAATCTATCATTCCTTCATCCATATTCACATCAAGAATCTGTGCTCCGTTTTCTACTTGCTCGCGGGCAACTGAAAGTGCTTCCTCGTACTTATCTTCTTTGATGAGCCTTGCAAACTTTTTTGAACCGGCAACATTAGTTCTTTCCCCAATATTAATAAAGTTTTTTTCCGGCTGAATAATTTCCGGTTCCAGTCCGCTCAAGTACAATTTAGGTTCCTGTTTTGAAACAACTCTTGGTTCATACTTCTTAACCGCATCGGATATTGCTTTAATATGTTCGGGAGTTGTGCCGCAGCAGCCACCAACTATATTAACAAAACCATTTTTCGCAAATTCCTCAATTACTGACGAAGTTATTTCAGGTGTTTCGTCATAATCACCCATTTCATTCGGTAATCCGGCATTGGGATAAACAGACATTGGTTTATCTGCAATGGATGAAAGATCTTCGACAAATGGTCTCATTTGCTCAGCTCCGAGCGAACAATTAATTCCTATACTTAACAAGTTTTTTGTGTGAGATACGGAAGTCCAAAAAGCCTCGATTGTTTGTCCCGATAATGTCCTTCCGCTTTGGTCTATAATAGATCCGGAAATCATCACCGGAATATTAATTTTATGCTTTGAACAATATTCATCGATTGCATAAATAACCGCTTTGCCATTAAGTGTATCGATTATCGTTTCTACCAAAAGTAAATCCACGCCTCCGTCAATTAGTCCTCTTGCCTGCTCAGTATATGCTTCAACAACCTGATCAAAAGTAATTGCCCTGTAGCCGGGATCATTCACATCCGGCGAAATTGAAAGTGATTTGGTGGAGGGACCCATTGAACCGGCAACAAATCTGGGCTTGCCGGGTTCTTTTATTGTAAACTCTTCGGCAACTTCTTTTGCAATTTTTGCCGCCCCATAATTTATTTCATAAACGAGATCTTCTGTTTTATAATCTGCCTGGGATATTGCTGTTCCGTTAAACGTGTTTGTTTCAACAATATCTGCTCCGGCTTTAAAATACTGCCTGTGAAAGTCTTTTATAATTTCAGGTTGTGTAATACTAAGAAGATCGTTATTTCCCTTTAACGAAACAGGATGATCTTTAAATCTTTCACCTCTGAAGTCTTCTTCACTAAGATTTTGGTTTTGAATTAATGTGCCCATTGCCCCATCAAGCACAAGAATTCGTTCCTTTAATATGTTTTGAAGCTGCTTTAATGTAACAGACATTTTAACTTGCTCTCATTAAAATTGATTATTAACAAAAACGGTAGCTCCTCTAAAAATGATTACTCAACTGTAATCAGAAAAACCAAAGGTTGTTTGATTATATAGATTCCTATCAATGTACGAACATGCATGTCCGTTATAATTCATCATTTTGTAAAGGATTTTAAATATAATTAAATTGCTTCGCATTATAAACTAAGTTAATTCATCTCATGGGCAATAAAATGGTCATCGTAACCGGCGGAGCAGGTTTTATCGGCAGTGCTGTTGTTTGGGAATTAAACAGACGAGGCGAGAAAGATATTATTATAGTAGATGAGCTTGGCAAAGATGAAAAATGGAAGAATCTTGTTGGGCTTAAGTTCGATGATTTCGTAAACAAGAACGACTTTCTCGAATTATTAAATGATGGCAAGTATAGCGAAACAGATGCTATTATACATTTGGGAGCTAACTCTTCAACTACCGAAACAGATGCCGATTATCTCTTAACAAACAATTATAAATATACTAAAACGCTTGCTGAATATTGTTTGAGGAATGATATACGATTTATTTACGCTTCTTCGGCAGCAACGTATGGTGATGGCAGTACAGGATTTGATGATGATAAAACTGCTTGTGGCTCCTTGCGCCCCCTGAATATGTATGGCTACTCTAAAAACCTTTTCGATATATGGGCATTGAATAATAATGCTTTCAAAGATATAGTGGGCATAAAATATTTTAATGTTTACGGACCAAATGAATATCACAAAGCCGATATGAGAAGTGTGGCTCATAAGGCTTTTGAACAAATAAGAGATACCGGGAAGGTGAAGCTGTTTAAATCCGGCAACCCTGAATATAAGGACGGCGAACAAATGCGAGATTTTATTTATGTAAAAAGCGCGGTTGATATGACATTGCATTTCTTAGACCATAGAAAAAAGAATGGTTTGTTTAATGTTGGCACAGGAAAAGCAAGAACATGGAATGATCTTGTAAGCATATTATTTACAGCGATGGGGGTCCCTGTAAAAATTGAATATATAGATCTCCCCAAACATCTCGCAGAAAAATATCAGTATTTTACAGAAGCACCTCTAACAAGGATCCGGGATGCCGGATACACAAAACCTGTTACAACACTTGAGGATGGAATTACCGATTATGTTAAAAATTACTTGGTGGGCAAGCTATATCTTGGTATGTAATCAGTTAAGTGGTATCTCTTCTTCATCGTCCAGCAGATCATCTTCGGGGTTTACAATAGGAATGTCGCTGTCATCTAATTCCTTATCGGTTGGTTCTCTGTCGAAGGGATTTTCCTTTTCTTCATCTTCTTCATGGTAATAATCATCGTCATCATCTGTTTCATCTTCTTCGTCTTTGTTCTTTGCTGCACTTATTACAAACTCAGTGTCGTCACTTAATATCCGTATGTTTATATCTTCTTCAATTGGTGCTTGTAATAAATTCCCTTCGTCTCCAACAATTGTTTCTATCTCTATGTTTTTTTTCATTAACATTACTTCCCAAAGTTTTGTTTTTAATAAGAATAAAAACTTTTATTTAACAATATAAATAAAAATAAATAACGGTTTGTAAAATATTATCATTGTGCTGCACCGGGATTATATGCTTCTTTGTGAACGACAATTTTAATTTTTTATTTTATCAAATTATTTATCAGAATATTAAAAGAATTATATGAAACTTGCAACACTTTGCTATATAGTAGATGAAAAACAGAACGCCACGCTAATGCTGCATAGAGTAAAAAAAGACAATGATTATCATCGGGGGAAATGGAATGGTTTAGGTGGAAAATTTGAACCTGGTGAAAGCCCGGAAGAATGTGCAATAAGGGAAATTAAGGAGGAGTGCGGATTAACTACCAAAAACTTGATCTTGAAAGGATTTATAACATTTCCGTTATTTGATGGTAAGGAAGACTGGTACGTTTTTCTTTTTACAACTACTGAATTTGAGGGAGACCTGATAATTTCAAAAGAAGGTGATCTTGCCTGGATTCCAAATGATAAACTTCTGGAAATAAATTTATGGCCGGGAGATAAATATTTTATTCCATGGTTGTTCGAAGAAAAATTTTTCAGTGCTAAGTTTACATATAAGAATGGGGAGTTTATAGATTATGAGGTACACTTTTATTGATCATTGTTTAATAATGGTTTTATAGTATTGTCACCTAAATCCTTGTTTTTTATGTAAGGAAATTAAAATTTGTTTTTTTTGCAAAGTTTGTACATCTTTTTTGAATATCGAATTGTGATTAACGATTTAAGATTTCAGATTTTTTTTACTTCTAAAATCAAAAATCGTTAATCGGTGTTCTCATATCAATTTGTTTGCGGTTTACCGCAATAGGTATTCCACAATAATAATGTAACATTAAAACAATTATATGATATTTATATTCGGTTATGTCTACATTCGCAAATAAAGCAATAAAATATTTTTTATCCTTAAGAACAACCAAAAATATTGCCCTGAATATTCAAATATTAAATCCGTATGAAATGAAAGAAGTTAAAAGAATTGTAAATATATTTTTTAAAAAGTTTTTCGACGACACAAATAATAGAACATTTGTATTCGGTATTAATCCCGGCAGGTTTGGCGGGGGATTAACCGGCATTGCTTTTACAGATCCCGTTGCATTAAGAGAAGAGTGCGATATTGAGAATAACCTTGGAGATAAAAAAGAATTATCGAGTAAATTTATTTATAATATGATTGATAAATATGGCGGTGTTAACAAGTTTTATTCTGAATTTTTCATTAGCGCTCTTTATCCTCTTACAATTATGAAGGATGGAAAAAATTATAATTATTATGACGAAAAGCCTCTTTACAGATCCTTGAAATCACACTTAATCTCGGCAATCGAGAAGCAAATTAAGTTCGGTGCCAATAAGAAATTCGCTGTTTGCCTTGGAAAGAAAAATGCTGATTACTTTAATGAGATAAATAAAGAGTATAATTTTTTTGATGAAATAAGGGTTCTGGATCACCCAAGATATATAATGCAGTATAAATTGAAACAATTAGATAAATACTTGTATGAATATCTTTCCGTCCTAAAAAACTAATAGTTTGATAAAAAATCTATGGAACTTATTCCTTGGGCTGTCTATTTACTCAGCATCCAATTGAAAACCTGCCTTCACTGCTATGAGATAGATATTCATGATAAAATAATTTAAACTCTCTTAAGGAATAAGCGGGATTAAATGCTTGTTTGTGGGAAGGGTATTTAACTTTCTATCTCATTAAAAAATCTTTTATTGTTTGATTAAATATATATGGTGATTCAATAGGTATCATATGCCCTGCACCACTTACAATAATGAATTCTGAATTAATGATATTGTCTGCCATTAACTTCATTACTGCAGGTGGCGTTAATTTATCTTTTTCTCCACAAATAATTAGGGTGGGGATTGAAATTTTTTGCAGAAAGGGTGTTGTGTCTGTTCTCCCCGCCATTGCAAGCAAACAACCCTTTACACCTGTTGGGCTGTTACGTTGAGATCTGTTTATTACATTCTTGTACTCTTCTTTATGATCCGCCATAAAGTTTTCCGAAAAACAATTAGGAACAAATTGCCGAACAAATTTTTCAACACCTTTTTCATTAATCATTTTGATTCCTGCTGCTCTTTTAAGTTTACCTTCAGAATTATCCGGATCGGATTTTGTATCACATAATATTAACGTGCTGAATTTTGCTTCCATTCTTTCTACTGCACGCAAAGATATATATCCCCCCATAGATAAACCGCATAACACCGGCTTTTCCAACTCCAATTCATCAACAATTATTTCAAGATCATCAACAAATGATTCCATTGTAAATTGTCCGTCGCCAGCGGAAGATTCCCCCATCCCTCTTATATCATAAGTTATGCAGTAATATTGCTTACTAAGTTCTTTTACCTGCTCGTCCCACATGCTGTGGTCGAAAGGAAATCCATGAACAAGAACGAATGGTATGTTTTTCTTTTCTCCTGTTGTAAAAACGGAAAGGTTGTTAATTTTAATACTCATCATTGTCCCTGTAATATATTTTATAAAACATCTTTATAATTAGTTATAATTTAATATTTTTATTTCTCACTTTTATTTAATACTTAAGTATAATATATGAAAATTGCATTTGTTGCAGCCGAGGCAGTACCTTATGCTAAAACAGGTGGGCTTGCTGATGTTGCCGGTTCTTTACCAAGAGAATTAGAAAAACTCGGGTGCGAAGTAAAATTATTTATCCCAAAGTATTTTATTATAGATGAAGCAAAGCACGGACTATATCATAACTGGGATATTGGCGAAATTCCTATAAGAATTAACAGCATCATTCGACCTGTCCATATACATCAAAGCATATTGCCCGGTTCAAATGTTGAAGTAAACTTTATTGACTGTCCCCACTATTTTCACAGGCACCGTATTTATACAAACGATTTGGATGAAGATGAAAGATTTATACTTTTCACTAAGGGTGTTATCGAAACACTCCAAAGGCTGCAATGGGCTCCCGATGTAATACATTGTAATGATTGGCAAACGGGGTTGCTTCCTTTGTTCATAAAGGATAATTATAATTGGGACAAATTATTCGACCATACTGCATCACTATTCACAATTCACAACATTGGTTATCAGGGCTTGTTCCCAGAGACTGCCCTATTAAATGCAGAGATAAAAAGAAAGTGGTTTTATCCCGGCGGACATGTTGAACACAATGATGCCGTTTCCTTTATGAAAACGGGAATTGTATTTGCTGATATCCTTAATACTGTTAGTAATAAATACTCCCACGAAATTCTGAAGCCGAAGCTGGGTGCGGGATTAGATAGTGTTTTGAGAGAAAGAAAGAAAGAAAGATTTGTTTGGAATACTAAATGGTGTTGATTATAACGTGTGGAACCCTGAAACCGATATTCATATTCCACATCATTATTCTGCTAAAGATTTGAGCGGGAAAAAGAAAAATAAAAAAATCCTGCTAAATCACTTTAATATGCCTTTTAATGAAAAGGTTCCTCTTATTGGAATTATTTCCAGAATGGTTGCCCAGAAAGGCTTTGATATTTTTGCCCTGGCTATTGATAAACTTATGGCATTAAATGCACAGTGGGTAATATTAGGAAGCGGTGAGGAACAGTATGAAGACCTATTCAGACAATTGTCTAATAAAATTCCACATAAAGTTGGTGCCTATATTGGTTATAATAATGAGCTTTCTCATTTAATAGAAGCTGGCGCTGATTTATTCCTTATGCCATCGCTTTATGAGCCATGCGGATTAAATCAAATCTATAGTTTAAAATATGGCACCGTTCCCGTTGTAAAGAAAACGGGTGGGCTGGCAGATACAGTAAATGATTGGGATGAATTAAATCATTTTGGTTTTAATACCGGCACCGGCTTTACTTTTAGCGACCACACAGGTTTTGCATTATACAAAAGCGTTAAACGTGCGTTAAATAATTTCAACAATCCTAAAGCATGGATTAAAATTCAACAAAACGGGATGGCAAAGGATTATTCCTGGAGACATTCTGCAGAACAGTATATTGAATTGTATAAGCTGGCTAAAAATAAGAGGGGCTAATATTTACTTTATACCCTATTGAAAAGTAGAAAACAATATCTCCCCAAGAAATTGGATTTTCCGGCAGTCTTTTTCTTAATAAAAAACTTCTTCCAATGCCAAAGTCAGCTGGACCGATTGGTGTATCGAAAGAAATTACTGCACCTATTCCATGACGTAAATCTTTAAATCTTATTTGTGATTGTACCTCCCATGTTGATCCAAGATCATATCTAAATTTCAAGTATGTGTTAAAAAAGATTTGGAAAGGTAATTCTATTCTATACATAAGTGATGTAAGGAATATTTGTCTTCCCCTGGATTCATTTTGCTTCATACCAAAAAAAGAATCCATACCACCTAATAAATACTGTTCACTTAACGGCAGCGTTTCATCACCAAATCCTATCTTTAACCTGGGTACAATTGTGCTCCTTTCTCCTAATTTAAAATAATACCAGGAATCAAGCCCAATGTTTGTAAATCCTTCGTCTCCTCCAAGAAAACTTTGTGCGGTTTCATAGAATCCTTTAAAGTACAATCCCTGTTGGGGATAAGGATACCTATCCACATTATCAACAATTGCATTAATACCTATACTAACCAAGGTGGTTTTAAAAGGTTCTACCTCGGAACCAAGGATGTTTTTTACTTCATCAATTTGATACTTTCCAGTGAAAATCAAATTACCAAACTTCTCTATCTGTGTTCCCAGGGATAAAGATGCACCGTAGAATATTTGTCTATACTCGCCGGTTTTTTCTCTCGAAAATGTATTGTCTGAGTCAGTTTTTTTATCTTGATAGACATCTATATCACTAAACTTATAATATGCACTTATATTATATGTTAAATATGTTCTCAATATCCTATGATTTTTCAATTCGAATATATAGGCTCTATTGCTTGCCCCGCCATACAGAAAAAGACCAATGTCGGTGCCGGTGCCAAAAAGATTTTCATCTCTTATATCAAGGCTAAATTGTACATTATATGTTTCGTCTAAAAGAAAACCAAGGCGCAGAACACTTGATATTTTTTCATCAACTTTTACTTTAAGAACATTTTGACCCTTTTCTTTTATAACATACATGTTTATATCGTTAAAGAATCCGGTACTTCTTAAGTTATCCAACGCCCTTTTAACTTTATCATACACAAAATAATCTCCTGCCTTTAAAGGTATTTCCCTTGTAATTAAAGCTGCCTCCGTGTAATTTCCCTCAATTTGAATCTCGGAAATTAATCCCTCATCAAAATATAGTGTAAGGTTCCCGGTTAATTCATCAAAATCTAACCTTATAAATTCTGCTAATAAATATCCCTTCTGCCTATATTTTTTTAGGATGCTGGAAATTGTATGGGCAATAAGTTTACCGTTATATGGTTTTTTATTTAAAGAAGAAATAATTGTATTAACTATTACACTATCAACCTGTATTATTCCAATTGCTTTTACTTGTTTAATAACGGGGTTGAGTTTATAAATAAATTCTATCTCTGTAGAGTCTTGTAGCTCAGTTAATTCTATTCTTATACTATTATATTTACCCGATTCATAAATTTTTACTAAATCTCTAATAATATCCACACTTAGTATTGAATCCATTACTAAATATTTGTTTATCAAAAGATTTAGATCTTTTTCCCCTGGATCTTTTCTTATAATATTTTTTACATAAAATTCTTTTTGATTAATTTTTCTTTTAAATATTGAATCAATCGCTGCTTTAATTCGGCTAATAACCGGAAGAGTGTTTTTGTATCCTATAGAAATAAGAGAATCTACATTTACAAAGTTAGTAGCTGTCCGGTTGTTCAATTGCGGGGTTATTACAAAATTTGCACTTGCCAGATCTATATCATTTAGCTTTTTTATAGGAATACTTACAACCTGATCGGCAATCTCCCAGGGCAAATCAATTTCTTTTACAGTGCGCAGCGGGCTTGTAGTGTTTACTGCTATTACCAGATCCGCTCCATATTGCTTAACAACACTGACCGGAATGTTTGATACCAATCCACCATCAACAAGCAGCCAATCATCCCATTTTACAGGTTTGAGTAAAAAAGATACACTCGAACTGGCGCGCAATGCCCTGCCTAACGATCCTCTATCAATTACAACCATTTTGCCGGTTATAAGATCTGTACAAACAGCTCCAAATTTTTTCCATAGATCATCAAAACTATTTTTTGGGTGTACCGGTGCCTGGCTTGCTAAAAGATATAAATAGTTTGAAAGTTTTTGTCCGTTACTGAGTGATGTTGGAATTACTAGTTTTAACCCCTCAAGTCTTAGCGTTAATAATGCTCTATCCTCAGTAATTTTCTGGTCAACAAACAACTCACGTCTACTTGTTTCTTTACCTAAAGAAAGTAATTCGTCCCAATTTGTATGAATAAGGATTGAATCTAGTTCATCAACACTATATCCGGAGGAATAAAGTCCCCCAACAATGCTTCCCATACTTGTTCCTACTATTATCTCCGTTTCAATCCCTGCCTCTTCCAGTGCTTTTAACACACCTATTTGTGCAATTCCCCTTGCACCACCGCCACTTAATGCCAAACCCAGTATTGGTTGGTTTGCAGGTATATATTCTTTCAGCCCAAACGGCAGATTTTTTAATCTAAGATCGAGAGAAATGATTTTTTTTTCTTGCGCATGAGAAAAGGAAATCAATAAAATAAGGGGAAGGAAAACTATTTTTTGTATGAATCTCATTCGGGATAAATTAACAATGAATGTATTAAGATTATCTAAATACTTTTATCGTAATACAAACAAAATATATAATTTCAAACTTTAACGTTTTCTTTTCTGCTGAATTTTCTTTTGCTGTTCGGCGGCATTCATAAGCTTAGCCATAAACCCTCCTTTCTTTTTTGGATTTTTGACAGGAACAAGTTCCATCCCATCGCTTTTATGATTAATATACTGTTGCTGTGCAATTGAAAGTAGGTTAAACAAAAAGTAATACAGGTTAAGACCTGATGGGAAGCTCATAAATAATATAGTTAAGAACACAGGCATTATATAAACCAAGGCCTGTTGTTTAGGATCTTTCATTGTCATTTTTTGTTGAATAAACGTAGTTATCCCCATCAACATTGCAAGCCCGCTTATTTCCTGAATGCCGAACATGGGTAGTTTAAATCCCAGATCGTAAATAACGTCAGGCTGCGACAGATCTTTTATCCACCAAACAAATGGTTGCTGCCGTAACTCTAGTGCTGTTTGGAACATTCCCCACAAAGCTACGAAGATGGGCATCTGCAAAAGCATGGGAAGACATCCGCCCGCAGGGTTTATTCCATAGGTTTGATACAGCTTCATTGTTTCTTTACTTATCTTCTGCTGATCGTCTTTATGCTTCTCTTTTATTTCGGCAATCTTGGGCTGAAGAAGTGACATCTTCTTCATCGATTGATAGCTTTTCTTTGTAAGAGGGTAAACCACAATCTTAATGATTATGGAAAATACAACGATTACAAAACCGTAGTTAGGTATAAAAAGATGCAGAAAGTTAAACAGCGGAAGTAAAACGTATTCAGCGATTGGTCTAACAATAAATTTTAATCCGAAGAAGCCGCCAAAGTCTACAAGTGCTTCTAAATTATTGCCCAATCCTTTTAAGGTGTTATAATCAATGGGTCCTAAATATAACTTGAACGATTGTTTTTCATAATCGGTGTTTTTAAATGGAAGACTCAGCCGAATGTTATAAAATTCTACTACACCTTGATTCGGTCTTGCCTCGCTATATCCTTCAAGATAAGCACCATTAACAGATAATGGTTCTTTAGGAATTATTATAGCAGCAAAGTATTTGTTTCTTGCAGCAATCCAATCAACCCTGCCATTAAAATCTTCTCTAATGGTTTCATTATTGTCCGATGGCGCATCAATAATAACCTGTTCATCACCATAATACACACTTGAGTTGGAATAAATCGCTTCATCAACCGTATTCTTTTCAACAAACCTTAATCCATTATTCCATACAAGGTCATATTCATTGTTGCTTATAATGTTATTCATTCCAACCAGTTCAATGTCGCTCTCTATTTCGTAACTACTTCCTTTGAAAGTGTATGTTTTTATAATCTCTTTGTCTTCTTCAATTTTCAGGTAGAATTTTATAGTTAAGGAATCTCCATTGGCAACTGTGTGTTTCCCTGCTGAGAGGTCTGACTCAAAAAAGAAATCTGCCGTATTTATAGCTTTACCATCGGTTGATACAAAAGAAAGGTTATAAGTGTTTCCACGGGAATAATTAATTAATTGTATTCTTGTTTTATATAGATAATCATCACCATTATCGTTAATTGAATACCAGTTTTTATACTTTTTTAGAAACACCTTACGGATGTTTCCACCCTTACTTGAAAACTCTATTATAAAAACATCGTTTTCAATAGTGGTGATTTTCTCTTTTATATCCGCAGCTTTAAAATATTTTCCACCCGACGGAATAACATCTTTGGTTTTTATTTTTTCTGTTAGCGGTATTCCCGGTTCAGTTAATTTAACTGTATCGATTATTACAACTGTGGTTGGATCTGTTTGTCTGGTGTTATCTGTTTCTGGCTCTGGCGCAGTAAGATACAGCCAGACAACCAGTACTATGCCGATCAAAACAAATGCGAGGGTTGTTTGTTTGTCCATTATGTTTCCTTTTTATTAACCTGCGCGCACAGAAGTGTCATTTTCTTATAAGATTTATAACAAAGATGTTTTTGCTTAATTGTTTGCATATATATCAGATAGACAGGTATAAAAATGCCGGTAAGTAAACGGCTATACCATTTAACCATTTATATACTACCTTTTATCATTTCAATTATTTCTATAACACCCGGTAAAACATCATTTAGTTTTAATTTTTTATATTCCCTCTGATTAAAGGTTCCAGTAGAAAACACAACCCTGACTTTTTTATTATTTACAGAACATAAATTTAACAGATCAGTTTTATTTATTCTATAAGATTCTCTTAACAATCGTTTAAGCTTGTTGCGCCACACTGCATTCCCAGATTTTCTGGAAACAGCTACGGCTATTTCCACACCGGGGTATTGTTCTTCAATATCAACAATATAATTTGCTTTAATTGTGTTGTTAGATGAGTGGATTGTTTTACCGAGCTGATAAATAGTTTCGAATTCTTTCCTGCTTTTTATTTTTTCCTGTGCCGATAATCCATACTTTTTCAATCGAATCTAAAACTCTTCACTGACTGATAATTTTTTTCTTCCTCTGGCTCTTCTTCTTGAAAGAATTTTTCTTCCACTTTTAGAACTCATTCTTTCTCTAAAGCCGTGCTTGTTTTTTCTTTTTCTATTGCTTGGCTGATACGTTCTCTTCATTAGTTCCTCAAATTCATTTGAAATAAGATTACAAATTTAACAGCATAATTATAATAATTCAAGAAAATTAACTCTTCAAATAGCATTAATAAAAATTAATAAATATTTCTCACCTTTTCTTAAGATTAATTTGCAATGTAACTAAATACTTTCTATTTTTTATTACCGGAGGGCGTAAAAATTAATGTGGATAAGTTGTTAATAACCTGTCTTTGTGAAAAGGTTTCACATACTATCTTCATTGAATATTTTAAATTTATATGTCACATATGTGTGTCATTTTTAGGTAGTTCGCCTAAGTTGTTTGTTTTTAAACGATTACCTCCCTCCATTTATGTTATTAAGTTGTTAATAAGTTTTTGTGTGGTTAAATTTTTATTACTATACTCTTATTATACAAATATTTACAATTGAATTCATTTGTTGATAACTTAGAATGAACCCGGAATTATTTGAAGAATCAAATACTTTAGATCCCTCCATTATTTGGAAAAATTGCCTTAGAAAAATTAAAGAGAACGTAACTTTAATGACCTATAATACGTGGTTTCTTCCAATAAAGCCTTTACAACTTTCAAATAATACCCTTAAGATAGAAATCCCAAGCCATTTTTTCTGGGAGTGGATAGATGAACACTACAATTTGTTAATAAATAATACGATTGCCGAGGTAATAGGTCCTGATGCAAAGCTTTCTTATATCATAAATAAAGTTTCGAACCAGCTTGAGCCACAATCTGATTATGGTGGTAACGGAAAAAACAAAGATAACATTATAACCGGGAAACAGAAAGTAAAGCATAACTTTGAATCATATTTAAATTCGAGATATACTTTTGAAGATTTTATAACTGGAGAGGGTAATCAGCTTGCCAGAGCCGCTGCCGTTGCAATTAGCGATAACCCGGGTGGTACTTCGTTTAATCCATTTTTTGTTTATGGGGGGGTTGGTCTTGGTAAAACTCATCTTATACAGGCTATTGGAAATGAGATTGTAAAAAAATTTCCTGATAAAAGAGTAATTTATCTTTCAACTGATATTTTTACTGTTGAGTTTGTGGAAGCTATTCAATCAAACCGTGTTAATGAGTTTTCTAATTTTTATCGTAGTATGGATGTATTAATTATTGATGATATACAATTTCTTGTTGGTAAAGAAAAAACACAGGATCTTTTTTTTCATATCTTCAATATGCTGCATCAATTAAAAAAGCAAATTATTCTTACCAGCGATAAATCGCCCAAAGCTCTTAAAGGTTTAAATGAGAGACTGATATCTAGATTCCAATGGGGTTTATCTGCCGATATTCAACCACCGGAATTGGAGACACGAATTGCTATCTTAAAAAGAAAAGCCGATACATATGGGATGTCTATTTCAAGGGAGATTCTGGATTATATAGCAGTAAATATAACTTCTAATATTAGAGAATTAGAAGGTTGTTTGATTAAAATACTTGCCAATGCTTCATTAAGTTCTAAAGAAATAACTTTTGAGTTAGTTAAGAAAACAGTAAATGAGATTGCCACCGATAGAAAAATAATTAATATTAATATAGAATCCATTACAAAAACAGTTTGTGAATATTTGAATATTACTGAAAATAAAATCCGTGATAAAACTAGAAAAAAAGAAGTTGTTTATGCCAGGCAACTCTCTATGTTTTTATCAAAAGAGATGACAAACTCATCATTAAAAACTATTGGATTACATTTTGGTGGGAGAGATCATTCTACCGTGGTACATGCTTGTGCTGCAGTTGAGAATAAAAAAAACCAAAACAGTTCATTTCGTACTTTAATAATTGAATTAAAAAATAAAATAGAACTTAGTTCTACCTAATTTGTTCTGAAAATTCAATTTATTAATAAGCCTATCATCAAATTTTTTAATTTTAAAATGGTTAATAATTTGTAAATAACTATTGTATAAAATGTTAATAAACTGCACTTATCCATCTTAGTGTTAGTAAAGAGAATAAGTTTCAAATTATTAACACTCTGAGTTTAAATTACATATATGTTAACTTATTATAATAATTAAGGTTAGCTTGGTTTTACACAAATTAACAACGTAATTATTACTATTAATAAGTAAATATTTAATTATATATTAATTATAATGTTGTTTACAAATCAAAAATGGAGAATGATATTCACGTTAAGCGATAAATTATTACTGGCTTTTCTGGCTTGAATTTTGAGTTTTATTTTACTTCATTAATATAAAATTTAGCTTTGAGGATAAAATGAAAAGGTTTTTAACAATAATTACGTTTTCTATAATTTTAGTGACTTTTTTGTCGGGATGTTCTGACACAGTGGATAATACATTTACTTTCACCAATTTTGCAACAAATAAAGTATTTGTTAATTTCCGTGCAAAATTAATAGCAGTCAGTGCTGGAGAAACAGTAATTTTATCTGATATAGACAAAGGAAAATATTTATACGAAACAACTTATGAAGTTCCTGCAAATGCAACAAGTTCTAAATCAGATGGTGCAGTGACTGGAGAAGTTGCTCTGAGTGCAGGAACCAAAATATTGATTATTTACACAAGTACATTTATAGATGGCGCTTATACTCTTAGCGCAACAATATCTACATCAGAAGGAATTTCTATTGATGATGATCCACTTAGCCCATAGAGAAGATAAAATTTTATAATGATTTATATATAGTTAAATTTTATCAGAGACATCTTGCAGAATCTCCTTTATCCTTCCTATTGGTAGTTCATAATACGTTGAGATTGAATACTCAATTTAGTATTTTGCAATGTTAAATTTGGAGAGAGTATTCAATGGAATTTAAAGTAAACAGCAAATCGCTGGAAAAACTGCTAAGCAAGATAATCCCCGCTGTTCCTGTCCGAACACCTATGCCTATCTTAGAGAATTTCTTATTCGATATTAAAGATGGCTTGATGACAGTTAGTGCTACCGATTTAGAGATTGCCCTAAGATTATCTACTAATGTACCTTCTGATGAAAACCTGAAAATGGTTATACCTGCCCGTCTTCTTTACGATATTATAAGATCATTACAAGAAACACAAATTACCTTCAACGCCAATGGCGGTTCTAAATTAAAGTTAACCACAGATAATGGAATTTATAACATTGGATATACAGCTTCTGAAGACTTTCCTGAAATACCATCAGTTCCAAAAGATAAAGAAATTGTTATTAATGGCTTAGATCTGAAAAAAGCAATAGACCAAACGTCTTTTGCTATGAGTAAAGAAGATATGAGACCCGCTATGACAGGAACACTTTTAGAATTTTCTCAAGAAGGTTTAAAGTTTGTTACTACCGATGGACATAGATTGGTAAAATTTGTTAATAAAAATATTAAGTCGGATAGAAACGAACAATACATTATTCCTGAACGTGCAATATCGGTACTTTCAAAGTTATTAGATGAGGTAGACGTTAAAATTTATTTAAGTAAATCGCATGCATCTTTTTTTATTGGTGAATTAGAATTAGTTACCCGCTTGATTGGTGAAAAGTACCCAGCATATAACAGTGTTATCCCTCTTGAAAATGAAAACAAACTGTTTGTTAACAGAACAAGCCTAAATTCAACTATTAAAAGAATGATGTTATTCTCTTCCTCCAGCTCAAAGCAGGTTAAACTTTCAATTGGTCATAATAAGTTACAAATATCTGCTGAAGATATTGATCATGGTTCTGATGCTGTGGAAAATATTGACTGTAGATATGATGGAGAATCGATAGATATTGGATTTAACACAGCATATGTAAATGATATTTTAACTCATGTTGATGAGGATGAGATAATTTTTAAATTACATTCTTCAACAAAGGCATGCATAATTGAGCCTGAAAAAGCCAGAGAGAACGAAGAATTAATGTTATTACTTATGCCTGTTCGTTTAAATAGTTAAAATGATTCTGACCTCGATACGATTGAGGAATTTTAGGATACACAAAGATGTTGAATATAAATTCTCTGAAAATTTAAATTACATTGTTGGCGGTAACGGTAAAGGTAAAACATCAATCCTGGAATCCATCTATTATTTATGTACTACAAAAAGCTTTTTTGCAAAAAACGATAACGAGGTAATTAGTTTTAACAGGAATGATTTTGAAATTTGGGGAAGATTTAATGGAAGCACAGAGGACAACGTTAGAATAGTTTTCAATCTGAATGACTCAAGAAAATATTATTTTCTGAATAAAAAATATTTAAGCAAATCATCTGAAATAGTAGGAAAATTTCCAGTCGTACTTCTTACGCCTTCCGATCACTCTATTACTCAGGGTGTTCCGGGTGAGAGAAGAAAATTTGTTAATTCAGTTATTTCACAGGCAAGCAGCACATATTTGAAAAACTTGCTTGATTATAACAGGACATTAAAACAACGATCTTCTTTGCTTATTCGTATTAAAGAATATAGAAATAGTGATATGATTGATGATCTGGATGCCTGGACAATTAAATTGATTAATACAGGAACGGAAATAATCAAACGCAGAATAAAATTCATTAAAGTGTTTAACGCCTTTGTAAAAGAATCCTATTCCAGGATTATGGACAACTTAGAAAAGCCAAACATTGAATATTATTATTTGAACGGCTATAAAGGAAATGATATAAAAGAGCATTTCATAAAAACAATTAATGAAAGAAGAGAAGATGAACTACGAAGAGTTGCTAATTTAGTGGGACCACACAAAGATGATTTTCTATTTACAATAAATGATGTAAATCTTAAAACGTATGGATCTCAGGGACAGCATAAAACATATCAGGCAGTTCTAAGGTTCGCAGAATTTTTCTACTTGAAAGATATCACGTATAAGACACCGTTGTTTTTGCTTGATGATGTCTTTGGTGAACTTGATGCTGCGCGGGCTCACAAAATAAGTGATTATCTTCAGGAAATTGGACAGGCGTTCATAACCGTAACTGATTTTAGTAACCTTTCCTTTTTAAAAAGGAAGGGCAATGATAAAATCTTAAAATTAAATAATAAAGCTATTAACTATGACTGATGGATTCAGAAGTTTGAAAGATGTTTTCAGCACCGAACCACAATTGAAACACGTTCGGCGGATTGTTAAGTCGTCTGATGTCATTATTGATTTTGATAAAATATTTCCCGGATTGAAAAAAATTGCTTTGCCTCAAAAAGTTGATAAAATGTTTTTAAAATTAAAAGTTTCAAACTCTGTTTGGCGAAGCGAATTAAAATTTAGAGAGCGGGAAATAGTTGAAAGGATAAATAAGTTTTACAACGAAGAAAGAATAAAAGGAATAAAATTTACTAACTGAAAATAAAAGTATAGCACAGAGAAATTATATGGTTAATAATAAATCTAATACGGAATACAACGCAAAAAATATTAATGTTTTAAAAGGGCTGGATGCGGTTAGGAAAAGACCTGCAATGTACATTGGCGATGTAAGTTCACGAGGGCTGCATCATCTTGTTAATGAAGTGGTTGATAACAGCATTGACGAATCTCTTGCCGGCTTTTGCGATAAAATTGAAATAACAATTAGAGAAGACGGAAGCATTACCGTGCAGGATAACGGCAGAGGAATACCGGTAGACATTCATCCCGAAGAAAAAAGATCGGCACTTGAAGTTGTAATGACGGTTCTGCATGCCGGGGGGAAGTTTGATAAAAACAGCTATAAAGTATCGGGAGGATTGCACGGTGTTGGAGTATCGGTGGTTAATGCTTTGGCAGAGTGGTTAAAAGCCGAAGTGAGAAGAGACGGAAAAATATATTTTCAGGAATTCAGAAAAGGTGTTCCGGTAGCTAAAGTAAAGGAGATAGGCAAAGCAGGGAAAAAAGAAACTGGCACAAAGATCACCTTCTTTCCAGATCCCGAAATTTTTAATACCACCGAGTTCAAGTTCAGCACTCTTGCTGAAAGAATGCGTGAACTTGCTTATCTGAATAAAACTATCACAATAATTATTAAAGATGAAAGAAACGGCGGCGAAGAAGAAACGTTTCATTTTAAAGGCGGGTTGATAGAGTTTGTACAATACCTGGATGAAAACAGACAGCCGCTTCACAATACAATTTACATAGAAGGTATAAAAGATAACACCCCGGTTGAAATTGCTTTTCAATATACAGACCGTTATACCGAAAACATTTTTTCGTATGTGAATAATATAAATACTACGGAAGGCGGAACTCATCTGTCGGGATTTAAAACAGCACTTACACGTACGCTGAATAATTATGCATATAAAAATAAGCTTATCAAAGAAGGAAAGATAAACTTAACCGGAGAAGATTTTAGAGAAGGGCTAACGGCAGTGTTATCGGTTAAGGTTGCCGAGCCGCAGTTTGAGGGACAAACTAAAACAAAACTCGGTAACAGCGAAACAAGATCTGCAGTAGAAATGTTGGTCGGGGAAAAACTTGCAGATTTTCTTGAAGAGAATCCTTCGATAGGGAAAAAAATAATTGAAAAATGCTCGCGGGCTGCGGAAGCGAGAGAAGCGGCAAGAAAAGCTCGCGACCTTACCCGCAGAAAAAATGCTTTGGATACTATGCACCTGCCCGGCAAGCTGGCAGATTGCTCAATAACCGATCCCGAACACTGTGAAATTTATATTGTTGAGGGCGACTCAGCAGGCGGCTCAGCCAAACAGGGGCGTGATAGAAAATTCCAGGCAATACTTCCGCTTAAAGGAAAAATACTTAATGTTGAAAAAGCAAAGATCAATAAAATACTTGAGAACAACGAAATAAAAGCGATCATCTCAGCTATTGGTGCCGGAATAGGTGTGGATTTTAATGAGGAAAAAGCAAGGTATGGAAAAATAATTCTAATGACTGATGCTGACGTTGACGGAAGCCACATAAGAACTTTACTGTTGACTTTTCTTTATAGATATATGCAAGAGTTGATAACAGCAGGAAAAGTTTATATCGCACAACCCCCGCTTTACAAAATAAAAAAAGGGAAAGAAGAATTTTATGCTTTCAATGAAAAAGAGAGAGATGAAATTCTGAAACGGCTAAAGGTAAATGGAAAAGGAAGCGGCAAAGAATCGGAAGATGAGAAGAACATAAAAGGCGTTATTATTTCCCGATACAAAGGTCTTGGCGAAATGAATCCCGATCAGCTTTGGCAAACAACAATGAATCCTGAAACAAGAACAGTTTTACAGGTAATGATTGAGAGCGCCGCCGCTGCCGATAAAATATTCGAAACTTTGATGGGAGATGATGTTGGACCGCGCAGAGAATTTATTGAGAAAAATGCTAAGTATGTTAAAAATTTAGATGTATAATTACACAGTTTTAGAATTACACTAAAGGAATAAAGTTTTACTATGCCAACAATTTCTGATAAAATAATACCAATATCACTTGAAGAGGAAATGAAATCCTCTTACATCGATTACTCAATGTCTGTAATCGTTTCACGTGCTTTACCCGATGTGAGAGACGGTTTAAAACCTGTGCATCGAAGAGTATTATATGGGATGCACGAATTAGGAATGGGGCATAACAAGCCATATAAAAAATCAGCCAGAATAGTTGGTGAGGTGCTTGGAAAGTTTCACCCCCATGGAGATACGGCTGTTTACGATAGCATGGTAAGGATGGTGCAGGATTTCTCTTTACGTTATCCGCTTGTTGATGGGCAGGGTAACTTCGGTTCGGTTGATGGAGATTCAGCCGCAGCAATGCGTTACACAGAAGTTCGATTGCGTAGAATTTCTGAAGAGATGCTTCGCGATCTTGATAAAAACACGGTTAATTTCACACCTAACTTTGATGACTCACTCCAGGAACCAACAGTGCTTCCGTCATATTTTCCAAACCTTTTGGTAAACGGTGCAAGCGGTATTGCAGTTGGTATGGCAACCAACATACCACCACATAACTTAAATGAAGTAATTGATGGTATAATTGCTTTGATCAAAAATTCTGATCTGACCAATGAAAAGCTAATGAAGTATGTAATTGCACCGGATTTTCCAACAGCAGGAATAATTTATGGATTTGAAGGTGTTAAATCTGCATACACTACCGGCAGGGGACGAATTGTTTTACGTGCAAGAGCAAACATCGAAACGTTAAAGAACAATAGAGAAAATATTATTATTACCGAGCTTCCGTACCAGGTTAATAAAGCAAACCTTATCGAAAAGATCGCTGATCTTGTAAGAACCGGCAAGATAACGGAAATCTCAAATCTTCGCGATGAATCTGACCGTGACGGAATGCGAGTTGTAGTTGAACTTAAACGCGATGCACAACCAGCTGTTGTGTTAAATCAATTGTTTAAGCACACACAAATGCAAACAACGTTCGGCGTTATTATGCTTGCACTTGTAAACGGTATTCCAAAAGTATTGCAGCTTAGAGAAATGATGCAGCACTTTATTGATCACAGAATGGATGTGCTGATTAAAAGAACTCAGTTTGAATTGGACGCTGCTGAAAGAAGAGCACACATACTCGAAGGTTATATTATTGCACTTGACAGTATTGATGCTGTTATCCAGACGATAAAGAAATCTAAAGATGTTGAGACCGCAAGAAATAACCTGATGAATAAATTCAAGTTAAGCGAAGTGCAGGCAAAAGCTATTCTTGAGATGCGTTTGCAGCGTCTTACAGGACTTGAAAGAAAGAAAATTGAAGATGAATATAAAGAAACAATAAAGCTTATTGAGAATTTAGCAGGCATCCTTTCAAACGAAGAGAGAAGATATTCTATTATTAAAGATGAACTGCTTGTGATCAAAAAAAGATATGGCGACAAAAGAAGAACCGAGATTGTTTACAGCACCGAAGATTTTTCATTAGAAGATATAATTGCGGAAGAAGATGTTGTTGTAACAATTACTCATAATGGTTTCATTAAAAGATTTCCTGTAAGCGGCTATAGAAAACAAGGCAGAGGCGGAAGAGGCGTTACCGGTGCAGGCACAAAGGATGACGACTTTATAGAACATATGTTCATTGCTTCCACACATCAATACATTCTTTTCTTTACAGATAAGGGTAAAGTTTATTGGCTCAAAGTTCACGAAATTCCGGAAGGTGGCAGAGCTGCAAGAGGCAGATCGATTCTTAATATTCTTCAGAAGCAAAAGGAGGAGATGATTACAGCTTTCGTTGCAGTTAAAGAGTTTTCCGATGATATGTATTTAATAATGGCAACAAAAAGAGGAACAGTAAAAAAGACAGTGCTTTCAGCTTACGGTCATGTAAGAAAAGGCGGAATCAACGCTATAAATCTTGCAAAAGGCGATAGCCTGATTGAGGTTAAGATGACAGATGGAACCAACGACATCGTGCTTGGAACAAAAAATGGACTTGCAATTAAATTTAATGAAAAAGATGTACGTAATATGGGAAGAACCTCAACAGGGGTAAGAGGAGTTAGACTTGGCAAGGGGGACATTGTTGTAGGGCTGCTTGTTATTAAAAGACAGGGAACCAGCATACTTGTTGTTACTGAAAACGGCTACGGAAAACGTTCCGATATTAATAATTATAGATTAGCACACCGGGGCGGCAAAGGTGTGTTTACAGTAAAAACCACACCCAAGGTGGGCAAAATGATTTCATTAATGGAAGTTGTTGACAAGGACGAACTTGTTATAATTACAACAAGGGGAATGGTAATAAGACAGGCAGTTAAAAACATTCGTGTTATAGGCAGGAATACTCAGGGTGTGAGGGTAATCAATCTTAGAGAAGGAGATTCCATTGCAGATATAGCTAAGGTTGTTACGGAAGATGAAGATATTAATAGCAAAAATGGAAATAACGGGAAGCTAATAAAAGACTAAACCATTAATTACTTCTCGTTCTTAAAAGGCGATCATTGACGATCGCCTTTATGCTTTTAAATAATAAAACTTCGAATAATATTAAAGCAAAGCCGTTAAAGATTCACGGTGTGCTTCAATTGTTTTATCAAGGTCATCAATGCTGTGAGCTGTTGAAACAAACATTGCTTCAAACTGTGCAGGGGCAAGGTAAATTCCTCTTTGCAGCATTTGATGATAATACTTTCCGTAAAGTTCCGTATCTGATTTAAATGCACTATTAAAATCTTCAACCGGTTCTTCAGCAAAGAACATACACATCATAGAGCCAACCCGGTTCATTGTATAGTTTTTTCCAACCAAATCAAGATTTTCTTTAAAACCATTTTCTAAATAAGAAGATTTTTTTTCTAACTCATCATACAATTCCGGATGATCTTTAATGTATGATAATGCAGCAACACCGGCTGCCATAGCAAGGGGGTTTCCGCTTAAAGTTCCTGCCTGATATACAGGACCATCCGGAGCTATCAGATCCATAATTTCTGATTTTCCACCGAACGCGCCAACGGGCAATCCGCCGCCAATAATTTTACCGAGTGTGGAAAGATCGGGCGAAATATTTAAAACCTCCTGAGCACCTCCGGCCGCAACCCGAAAACCCGTCATTACCTCATCAAATATCAAAACAATGTTTTCCTCTGAGCATATTTTGCGAAGCTCTTTTAGAAATTCTTTATTAGCAGGAACCACACCCATATTTCCCGCAACTGGTTCAATTATTACCGCGGCAAGTTCTCCGCTGTTTGCTTCTAAAAGTCTTTTAACCGAGTCTATATCGTTGTAATCTGCAACTAAGGTGTCTGCTGCATTACCTTTTGTTACACCGGGACTTGTTGGAACGCCAAGTGTAAGTGCACCGGAACCGGCTTTTATTAAAAAGCAATCTGCATGACCGTGATAACACCCTTCAAACTTTATAAATTTTTCTCTACCTGTGTAACCGCGTGCAACACGGAGCGCACTCATTGTTGCTTCCGTACCGCTGTTTACCATTCTAACCTTTTCAACAGATCGAACAAGTTCAACAATTAACTCTGCCATTATTATTTCGAGCTCGATCGGTGTGCCAAAACTAGTACCATTTTCTATCGCGGTTAAAAGTGCATTCTTTATAAATGGTGGATTGTGTCCGAAGAGATGTGGACCCCAGCTTCCTATGTAATCGATATATTCATTTCCATCGGCATCGTAAAACTTTGATCCTTTTCCGTGTGTAATGAATAAAGGATCGCCGCCTACGGATTTGAATGCACGCACAGGAGAATTCACTCCCCCGGGAATATATTTTTTTGCTTCTTCAAACAGTTGTTTGCTTTTTTCTGTAGTCACTTTGTTCTTTTGTTTTTTGTGAAAAATTTAGCAATCAAATTTAAGAATAGCTTTCTCAAAAAATAAACTCCACTACCGTTGCAAGCTAAAAAATCCGTTTATCACTATTAGGTTTTATAAAAGCACGACTGAATATATATTGCATACTGTGAGTAAATGATTGGTTGATTAGGTAATCCAATTACTTAGCTCTTCTCCACAGGTACGCAGATAATTCCGCTCAGTTTTATCTGCGTACTTTATTATTTCGTGTAAAGAATTTTATAATCCCTTTCTTTACCCATCTCCCAGTATTTTTCGGGCACAACTTTCCAGTTACCAATAATTTTTGGAGTTATCTTTTTCTTTTTTTCTCTGAAGGAGTCCTTTTGGACAATCCATTTCATCATATAAAAACGAATGTCTTTATCGGTAGAACTAATTACGCGTTTTGAGAGTTCTTCCTCCGGGATCCCAGCTCCTTTTGTTAAATGTCCTCCGCCACCGTTTCCTCTGTAAGAATTAATAGCAACCGTATAATTCTCTTTAAGTTCGAATGGCGAACCATCAGATAAAGATACAATATTAACTCGTTCACCATCATGTTTTGTAACATCAACCGTGTAGTTTATACCCGCAGCAGAAGAAAAATTATAATACCTTTGAACCAGCATCGGCGAACCGCTTCTTTCGGAATATATCAGGTTTCCTTCCTCATCCTTTTCAAAGTTAAGAAGATGATCATCCTCGTTTTCCATTAGATTAAACCATCCGGCAAAGGAGTATTCTAAAAAATCTTTAACCTCCTGTCCTGTAAGTTCCATTGTATAAAGAAAGTTTTCGTACCTGTAGAGTTTGAACATGTCTCTTACATAAATCCAGCCGCTGTCTATTCTTGTGTTGAAAGACAATGGCGAAACGAAAGATATATCAGCGTCCGTAGTTTCAAGCTGGAAAATATGGATAAGATCAATAAACTCAGATGGTCCAAAAATGGATGCCTTCGATGAAATTGATTTAGTTATCATCCCAAGTGGTTTTGCAACATAATTTCCAATAATGCTTAGGTTCTTCATAAACTTGCTCATAAAGTGATTATCGGGACGGTACTTGGTAATTTCAACAATGTCTCCTGTGATGCTTTCCTTCATCCATTTATTTAATGTAGAATCGAAACTCATTGTTACTGTTGCAACGGCTACGGTTCTCGCACGGGATAACGTACCAAGGATTAAAACAGAATCGTTGTTTGTATTAACTGTTTTAAAATTCCATCCAGCATGATCGTGTCCGACGAACACAATATCAAAACCGGGAACCTGTTCAGCAACCAACCTGCTTGCATTTTCATTTCGGTATGTTTCTTTTGTTTCACCGCCGTAAGAATAATCTACACCGGAATGGAAAAGTCCAATCAAAAGATCAGGATTTTCTTTTTTCTGTATAACGGGCACCCATCTTTTTGCTGTTTCAATCATATCTTCAAACTCAATTCCTTCCCAGATATTTTCGGGCAGCCAATGAGGTATTCCTGGAGTTATCAAACCAAGAATGGCAATTTTCACATCTTCCTTTTCTATAATTGTGTACGGTTCAAAATATGGCTCTCCGGTTTGAGTGTTAACAGCATTGGCAGCAAGCCACGGGAAATTTATTTCCGTTCTAAACTTATCGTAAACACTATGCCCTGTTTCAATATCATGATTTCCTATTGTTGCAGCATCATAACTCATAAAATTCATCGCCTGTGCATAAATATGCGTGGTTGTAGTGTCTTCGTAATTGTAATAATAAACCAATGGATCGCCTTGTAAAATATCGCCGTTATCTAACAAGATTACATGCTGCCCGCCCAATTGTCTTTCCATATTTACGTAAGAATGCACCTGTGCTAAGGACGAAGTTGTTGTTGTATCGTTCACAAAATCATACGGAAGAATAGCTCCATGTACATCACTTGTCTCGATGAATTTGATTTTGACGGTTTGCGCATTTACAGTAAAAGTGATTAAGAGCAAATAAAACGATTTAATATAAACACTTTTAATAGTAGAAAACATCAATTGCTGATCCTCTTATTATCATTTATGCTGAATGTAAAGATAATGAAACAATTAAATTTTGTAAATTCATTTACTGCGCATAACCAATATCAAATCTTATTGTGGAAACAAATAGTAATCAAACTGATCATCAAAAGCACAGCACAAAGATTGATAAAAGAAACAGGCGTTTATATGTCGTCCACTCCAATTAGTGTTCGCCGTATATATCTGATTGTTAACCTTTTATCAACAGATATCAACCTAACCTAAATGATTTTTATCGATAATTTCTCACACTTCGCTTTAGACGGAGATTGTTCAACACTAATAAAAAGGTAATCCCCAGCAAGGCTGCAGACATAAGAAAGATAAGTAAGATTGGTAAACTCAAAACTACAATTGGGTAACCATTGAATGCCTGAAAAGCAGTAATACCAACCAGTGCGGAATAACTTAAAACTCCCACAATAACGAATCGAGTACGTTTGGTTTCACTAAGATTTGTGAAACTGAGCAGCAAACCCAATAGTGGCAGCACTTGCGCGGCATGTAAAGCAAGTGCATGTGGAACTTTCATCTGCCCAAATAAGCCAATAGTATTGCTATTATTGATGATCATAACGATGCCGAAAACTAATGAGATCACTAATAATAGCATGCCCGAAGTAATAGTCCACCTAAAAATAGTCGGGGCTTTTAAAAAAAACACAGAACACAAAAGCACCCCAAGAATTAAGGGAGCATGTAAACCAATGGATATACCCATAATGCTGAAAACCACAGTATCGAAAGGAGTACTAAAATTAAAATGTGATGGTACGCCACGCCAAACTTGCATGGTCACCAAGAAAACTTCCACGAAAGTGGCGACAGCATAAATACTTGATAGAATCCACCAAATGACTCGTTTTTTGGGTACAAAAGTTAAGAACCACGCAAGAGAAATTGCTGTGAGTCCAAATGCTTCACTAAAAGAGATCGCCTTCCGAAAAGAGACATCACCCTTTAGTGTGCCGCCTGTGACAATCAAGACAACCGTGTGAAAGATCGCGCTGGCTAATAAAAGAAAACCAGTGAAGTAAAGTAATTTTTGATAACTTTCAGCCTCATCCCAGTATTTTTTTAACTGTTCTCTAATAATTTGGGCCAGCGTTTCATTTGTGGAACTCACTTTGCTCTTTGCAAGGACTTGTGACATTTAATTTTCTATCTTTTTTCAAAAAAAATGCTTCTTAAGTAATAGTGACTGCGTATTCTCTTTACGTTGTTCACAGCGAGCATATTTATGAGCTGCAAGAATTAATCACTTAAATTTCCTATATCTTGCAGTGTCTATTCTAAAATATATAAAAAAATATTTGGCAGCAATTTAAATGCTAAATTTATTAATAGGGGGCATTGTAAAACCTGTTGAAATTAGCAAATCAATTCTTTTATAAGGGCTAATTCTTTTGATTTCTAAGTATATTGTTTTGCTTCGCCCGCCCACATTAGTTCTTCAAAGGATTCTTATATTATTGTTCCTTTTTATTTTCCGGCCCTTCTTATATATCGCAAGTCGTCAGACTCTCAAAGAGCTCGGAGCCTTCCGGCCGGACTCTACGAGATATCAATCTCATAGCAACCGCAAACTGATCCCACGGAAACTATTATTATCCTAATTATCCCAATCAAAAATTAAAATAAAATTTTAATTTAGAATTATGAATTTTTGCGATCCTATTATTAATGAATAGGAATTCCGTTGACATATTTGTGAAGAATGCTAGAGATTAATGTTTGATACGGCAATCCTTCTCTAATAGCAATACGCTGTAATTCATTTAGGTCACGTTCGGAAATACGAATATTCACCCTTTTGTTTTTCCGAACAGTGTCTCGTGCGTATTCTTTTACTTCGTTCTTTCTTTTTGAAAGATTCGGAACAGACTTCCATTCATTTTTTTCAAAAGAATCTAATAGTTCCTTTTCATATTTATTTAGTTTACTCATCTTTTTTCCTCAAATAATTTTTTGTTGTCTTTCTGCTTGGAATAATTGTTTTTAGAAATATCTCATCTTTAGTTTCAACATATGGAACCAAGTGAATATACTCGTGAATATTTAAAACCATCATTCTTTGTCCGGAATATTTTTTTTGATTTGGATGTTCTATATCATCAATTATCAAATCATTTTCAATATAAAATAAAATGTCCTCAAAACAGATATCTCTGTTTTCCCGCAACCACTCATTTTTTTCTCTATTCCAGTTTATCAATTTCATAGGTATAACATACTACATTGTGTGCATTTTGGCAACATCTTTTTTATTCTCCCGCCTCTCTTATATATCGCAAGTCGTAAGACTCTACGGGATATCAAACTCATAACAATTGCAGGATAGTATGCTTAAATTATTGGATAGAGTTTGACAGGAAACCAGGAAGAGGAATTACAGCAGCAAACAGGTACGGAATGATAATATACTACAGATTCTAAAATTTCTTTCACCTTTCCAACCACAGCAGGAATGTGTTTTTCTATCTCAGGAGATAACTCCATCCACAAACATTTTATCTAATAGAAAACAGATCATAGTTGTTAAACACATTTAAATTAGAAAATCGTTATTTTAGACGAAAACAGATTAGGAGATTAAGTGAGCACCAAAACTTTCACAGCCGTCCTCCATCGAGAGGAGGATATGTATGTGGCAGAATGTCCTGAGGTAGGAACGGTTAGCCAGGGCAAAACTGTTGAAGAAGCATTAGCAAATCTGAAGGAAGCTACGGAATTATATCTTGAGGAATTTCCTGCTCCAGTGGTCCACAAGGCAATGCTCACTACATTCGAGGTTGTAATAAGTGCCTAAGCTAAGAAAAGTTTCAGGCAAAGAAGCTATTAGGATATTGGAGAAATTGGGCTTTGCACGTATTCGTCAGCGTGGCAGTCACGTTGTTCTAAAGAAATCAACGTCGGGGTGGTGGTGAGGTCGGTTGTGTAGTACCTCTCCATAGAGAATTGAAAATTGGCACACTGCGAGGGATTCTCAAGCAAGTAAATATTGATGTTGAAGAGTTCGCGAAACATTTATAGTAACTCTGAAACTGAATGGAGTATGATTTGGACAAAATACTGTTAGAGGATATTCTCAAGCCCAAGGGACGATAAAGCTTCGTAAAGAGACAAGTTATTCAATTCAATATTTCATTTGTCTTGTCTAAAATTTCCGGTATTATCTCATCAACTCAGCACCGGCTTTCTGAAAAGTTCTGAAGTAGTTTAACAATTTTTCTTCCGGGTTATTTGCCTTGGTAAAAGCATCATACATCATCATACCTCCTTGAAAACCCTCTGTGTTCCACCTGGAATCTTCGGGCGTTTTTAAATTTGGTAGTCTCTCAGGCACAGGATAAGCCGTTATATAAAAGTAAGCATCCTGAATTATTTCATCGCCGGTTGAAAAACCGAACATCATCTGCTCTTTTGAAGAATCAGGATCGTTAGGATCTTTGTCAGGAATTAATCTACCAGAAAACCAGCTCATAGACAGATCAAAATGATGAGGCCATAATTGCACCGGACTTCTTTCTCCACGTAATTCTGAACGGAAAACAATAATAATCCTATTAATTTCTTTTAAGGCAATCCAATAATTAGTTACATATTCTTCGTTATATTCTCCTGCCCTGCCGTCATTAAATTCTTTTTTATCAATTGGAAGCGCTACGCCAATATCTGTAAGCAAACTGCATGTTTCCTCGCACAAGGCACAGATAGATTGTCCGGTTAACTTAATTCTCAATACCTCTCTATAATTTGATTCAATGAGTAAATGATTATTCTTAAGATCAAAAATCACTTCAAATGTTTGATCGGGAGTGTTTTTATTTTTAGGGATAGGAGTTGTTGTTATGCCTAAATCAGAAACGCGTAAGCTAATATGCCACCAGTGAGGATGTGGCTGACTCATCTTTTCTTTCAGCGTCCCGATCATAATAAAGTATTGGTGAAGAATATCACGGGTTTCTTTCCAATCTTTTAATCTTAAGGCTGGCAATTGTATTGATGTCATTAAAGGTTCCTGTCTAAATGTTAAGCCACTCATTTAGCTATATTATACACAATTAATCGTTTAAAATCATACATAATAAAAAATTAGCATCATTTTGAATAAACTTCTGTATCGGGTCTGAATACAAACCATGCAAATGCGAAATAATCGCCATGCTTTATTCTCACCAGATTTTTCCCAAGGTATTTTCCATCAATGGCTTTGCCGGTAATATCCCATTTGCTGCCGGTTTCATTATCTATAAAAAATCCATCCTCGTATTTGAAAGTTAGTGTTTTACCCTCAACAACAGGATTAAAAACTCCCGTTGAACCAACTTCCTTTGAGTCTGCAATTATTCGCTCGTCTAAGGCGGATACCGCACCTTCGCCATGAAAAATTACAACCGGCGTTCCGTCTATATTATCATTTATTACGTGTTCTTTCATTGTAATGGAATAGGGATAAGCTTTGTTAATATTGCCTTCCTTGATTGCAATAACTTTTTCATTTGGTGGAAGACGGTCATCAACATCGCCCTTGAATAAAAACGGTCTCTGATCGATATCATCGTACCCAACATATGGATTTTCCCCATAGTTTCTTTTATATCCGGTGTCTTTGGATAGAACTTTTCCGTTTGGATAAGCATCTTTAAATTGCTTGAATGAAATTATCTGTGTCGGAATAAGCTCAAGTTTTTCCCCGACCATATCACCAACAATTGCTTCGCCGGTAAACTGCTGCCAAAAACTTTCGGTTACGTCGTCGTACATCACCATATCTGAGTTACGCAATAAACCCGAAACACCGAAGTAAGGAACAACACCCCTTATTCTTCTATCGTAAACAAGGGCGCTGTAACAAAGCGGGCAGAATGAAACAAGTACAGGAACACTGCCAACTTCATCATTTGCAATTTCGTGCCAGATGAGAATAGATAACGGGTATGCTTTTGCCTCACCATTAATTTCTAATCCGATGACCGGTTCTTTATCATCAAGCCATTCGCCGGCTTGTTCTTGTGTTTCAAATTTTGGTTTGAAGATAGCCGGAATGCCATCCTTTGGCGGACCGCCGGACATTAGCTCACCGATATCGATTGTTTTTTTATCGAAGTTAGTTTTCCAATCCGGGTATGCTTTTAGTATTTCGGAAAGCTCACTTTGTGCAAATATTGTAATTGGTGCTGTTGTTAGAACTATAAGCAGACAAAAGATTTTTAGTAATTTCATTTTAACATCCTTTTTATTTTAAAGGTAAGTATAAATGTTTAAAAGAAAGGATTTTGTAATGCGTGGGACAGAACTAAAATTTGTGATAATTAGAGTAATTCGTGGCTTTATTATCAAAGAGTTCAGAGCAATCTGATACTGCTGATATTCTTTTTACAACTTAACAGTTCCACCATATTTTATTCCGGTTAAATATGCCATATCTCTATCAAACGTTGTAATATCATCTTTGTTAAACTGGTTTAGATGGTCGTGTCCGCAAGCCCTTTCCATCACCTGCATTAATTCTACAGTTGCGTTAAAAAAGTTTTCCAATCGTTTTGCGGAAAGATCAATATTGATTCTGCTTCTCAAGCTTTCCTTTTGTGTTGCAATTCCAACGGGACAATTATTTGTATGGCAAGCTCTCATAGCCTGGCAGCCAATTGCCTGAATAGCAGAATTTGCTAATGCAATTGCATCGGCGCCAAGTGCCAAAGCTTTTATAAAATCAGGAGCCGTTCTTAATCCGCCTGTAATTATAAGAGTAATATCTTTAGCATCACATTTATCAAGATGTTCTCTTGCTCTTGCAAGAGCGGGAATTGTAGGCACGGAAATGTTATCCCGGAAAAGAAGTGGGGCTGCACCTGTAGCACCACCTCTGCCGTCAAGAATTATATAATCAACACCAATCTCAATTGCTGCATCAATATCTTCTTCAATGTGGTTTGCTGATAGCTTAAAACCGATGGGAATTCCGCCCGTGTATTCTCTTACTTCATCAGCAAAGTTTTTAAAATCTTTTGTAGAAGTTAAGTCTGTAAATCTTGGAGGAGAGATAGCGGGCGTACCTTCGGGCAAACCGCGAACTTCACTAATCCTTCCTTTGTTTTTAATACCCGGCAGATGTCCGCCCGTACCTGTTTTTGCACCCTGCCCGCCTTTGAAATGAAATGCCTGAACTTTTTTAAGCAGTTCCATTTTAAAACCAAACTTTGCCGAGGCAAGCTCATAAAAATACCGGCTGTTTTCTGCTTGTTCTTCAGGCAGCATTCCACCTTCACCGGAACAGATACCGGTTCCTGCAAGCTCTGCACCTTTTGCTAATGAAATTTTTGCTTCTTCAGATAGTGCGCCGAAACTCATATCGGAAACAAAGAGTGGAATTTTTAATTCGAGTGGTTTTTTTGCCGCACTTCCAATTATGATATTCGTTCCAACCTCAACATCTTCTAAATGAGGCAGCCGTGCAAGCTGTGCGGGAAGTATTTGTATGTCATCCCATTTGGGCAGCTCATTTCTTCCAACGCCCATTGCAGCAACAGGTCCATGATGCCCTGCTTTGGATAAACCATCTTTTGCAAGCTGATGAATTTCATCCATTCTGTCTTCTTCGGGTGCAGGATGAGATGAAACATAAAGTCCAAGGTATTCATCACGATTAATATTTGGTGGAAACTCTCTTTCAAATTCTTTTATTTCATCTTCATCAACATAAACTTTTCCACTCTCAACAATTGAAGAAAACTTGTGCAGCTTTTCCTGGTTGTTGTATTCGCTAACTCCGGTGTCTAACCTGTAATCCCAGTTGTGTACGCCGCAAATTAAGTTATGACCTTCAACATAACCATCTGCCATAAGCGCACCGCGGTGAAGACATCTACCGTAGAATACGGAGATGTTATTATCGTATTTTATAACCACTAAATCTGTGCTGCTTACGAGTGCGTATGCGGGTTTTCTATCCTTTAAATCATTTAGGTTTGCAACAGCCGATTTATTTTTCAATTAATACTCCTTGCTGATATATATCTGGGTTTGATTAACGAAAGATTATAATATGAAAGAATTAATGTTTAAACGCTAAAATAACAAGTTGTTAGTTTAAATAACAAACCGGAACTTATTTGTAATAATTTTGACAGTTAAAAAATAATTTGCGTGGGGCGGGACAATTGTCCTGCCCTTTAAGGTAAAGAGCACATTTTCATTTTTACATCAACCCTTGTTAAATTGATGTTGTATTTTTAATCAATTGATGAGAGAAAACATTACAAAAATATGAAACGAGTCCAGATTCATCGAATTGGCTTTTCCAAGGGAATCCTTTGAATAGCAAAAAATGTAAGTTGAAATGTGGCTAAAGCCAAATTTCTCTGGTGCTTACATGTTCCCCCGACTTACTCGTCTCGCTCCGCTCGCCGGAGCGGAAAAGTCGGGGGAATTAAGTTGACGCATATATGATTCATCAGGGTGTGTTCCATATTACCAAAACAAATAGTATTAAAACATGAAACCAAACGTTGGTGTTTTACTTAT
>JADFPP010000093.1 GCA_022562275.1 Bacteroidota bacterium | reverse complement strand
ACCTTCATAAAAATCCGGGGCGTAACCGAGACGTTTTGCAGTGCCAATAATAAATGTCCTGTCCATCTCTGAAATGACCTTATCCATTTTTACCATAATTAATAACCCCCTCAAATATTTACCTCTATCCTCTACTGGAATCTGCATCTTTTACCTCTCCGATAAATTGAAAAAAGATTTAATTACAGTAACGATTTAACTCTATTTTCTAACTCCTTTCTTGAAATAGCCCCTGTGACTCTTTTGTAACAGTTTATTTAAAAGCTTTCATCAGATTGATCAAATAATTGTAAACAAATTTTTAGTAGTTCAGTTTTGTGCTATCCTATAATATTTCAATAATTTATTACTGACCAATTATAGATATTTATAACTCCGAAATGTGTCGTCAATATGACAACAAAGAGGAGAATTATTGGCAGTTACTACTTAAAGTGATGAGGGTCACTCCAGCTTTTTCCCCTCTCCCTTCATCAGATATGAGTAGGGACAAATCTGAAAGAAAAGCTATCCCTTCCGGCTGACGATGATTTTTTGACTTTAGCTTAACTGCGTTTAGCAACTCACCATTAGATGATAATTCAACAATAACTTTCTCATGTGATGATAGAATAAAAACATTGCCGCTGTTAGGATGAACTTCAATTCCTGTTGGAGAAAAGTTATTGATATTGAATTTACTTTTTAGAGAATCAAGATTTATTAAAAACCGAGGTTCTTCCTGTAACTTATATGTGGATAGATCAAAAGAATAAATTGCTTTGTATTCTGTTAAGTTCTTTCCTGCATATTCTTTACAAGCAAGTAAAAGAGAATTTGTTGCTTTATCATAACATAACCCTTCAACATTATATTTTGCGGAAAGAAAGGTTTTGACTTTTATGTAATCAACATTTCGTTCGTCATCAGGAAAGTTAAATTTATATAAAACACCTGAACTCGTAACTAAAAAGAGTGAATCTTTAACTGCAGCAATACCTTCAAAATCTTTCTTTAATTTTTTCTTACCTAAATAAAATTGATTCAGGATTTTACCGGTTTCAATATCAACTTCATAAACAGTTCCTATCTCATCATTATGCGAAAACAATCTATCATCCCCTGTTACGGTTAATCCTGATATTTCATTTAATTGTTTAGGTAGAGTTATTGTTCTCGAATGTTCATCTGAGAAACTATAATTAAGTAATGTCCTGTCATTACAATCACTTTGTTGAGCTATTATGAAACAACCTAAAAGAATTAATACCAAGAAATTAATTTTGAAGTAACTTTTATAGTTCATTTGAAACGCTTGCTGTTAAAATACTTTACCTAACTGAAACTGAATTAAAGCTGATTCTTCTTCCGAATATCCAAAAGTAAAATCAAGCGTAAGACTTTCTTCCAATGGAATAATAAAAATTCCAAAACCATAACCCTTGTGCCAAATCTTAGAAGTTACTTCGTTCTGGATTACTTTGCCTGTATCAAAGAAACCCTTTATTCCTATAACTACAGGAGCGATAGCAGTTTTGATTTTTGATAATCGAAGTCTTAATTCTGTGTTCAAGAATAGAATTGATTCGCCGGTAAATCGATTGGCTCTATAACCTCGCAAATAATTATTTTGCCCAATAGAGAATTGCTTATAAAAAGGAATATCGCCATAACTATCGCCGCCTCCAAATCGTATACCTAAAGTTATTGGAAGTAAAATCTTCCTGGTAATAAACATCTCTATAAAAGAAAATGTCTTTCCGTAATTACTATTATCGTTCGAAAAAATCAGTCCGAAGTCTTGTTCAATATAAAACCTCATTCCTCTTTCCGGAAAAGAGGCGTTGTTCCTAAAATCGATATCTAATGCTAAAACCGCTTCACCAATACTTGTATTATCCGTCCCGAAGAATTCTCCGTCACCTATAATCGTATTTATTGTATCTAACTGCTCTCCATTGTTTTCGTAACTTACGCCTATCGAGAAATTACTAACTTTCCAAAAATCGTTTCCAATTTCAAAGGCGAATTGAATCGCCCGGTAGCGCGTACGATAGTAATCATTATTAAAAAGGTCTTGATCTATTTCTGTTTCGTTTCCAATACCATAGAAATATGTAAAAGAAGTTGGATTAGCATATAATCCTCTCAATCCGATATTCCAGTTCCCAAGGGCATGATTGAATAAAACCGAATAGTTTAATACGAAACTTCCAACTGTAGCATAAGTTGCTCTTATATTTTGAAGAATGTTATAGGGATCTTTGCCATATTTGCGGGATATAAATTGAATTCCAAAACTTAGAACAAATTGCAAATCGTTACTATATGCGATGTATGGTGACGGAAAGTATTCGTTATATTTAAATGCAGTTCGATTGTAATTATATACAGCCTTATTATTAGTTTTAACAATGCTTGATGATTCGCCTAAATCGATCTCCGCATCTTTACTCTTTTCGTAAATCAAAGTCATCGAACCACCAAATTTAACATTGGAGTTATCCACAATAATATCATTTCCGGGTCCGCCAATAATTCGTAATAATATTGAATTTTCCACGTCCCCTTTTATTTCAAAAATATCAGTTCCGCCCAATCCGAATAATCTTATCTCACTTGTTTCTTCAGGATTAAAAATTCTATGATAATAAATATTCGTTCCTTTTTTGTTTTCTTTATCCCTATCAACATTAAAAATTGTTACCTCAACTTTACCGTCATCAAGTCTTGTCACTTCAAAGTATTCTTTTTTATTCGACCCAACTATATCAACCTCTTTTGCCAACATTAGATAATATTCAAGTGCATACTTATCAAGATCATCTCTGCGTACTTTTAATTTATCTTCGATCTCCTTTCCTGAGATGTTATAAACTTCCGGGGGCATACCGCTAATAGCTTCTTCGATCACCTCATCGGTAATACTTTTTTGTAATATCTCTGCTGCTTTCAACCAGTCCTTTTTTGATAATTCGCTTCCTATGAATCTATCAAGATGTCTTGCCTGATACATCAAACTACGCAAACCACTTATTTCATAATCGAAATTTTCTCCACTTGCCTTCGCCCATTCTCTGTCAGCCAGCCATGGAAAAACTCCATCCCAATTTGAAAAAACATGATCCCTGTCTCTTGGGATCGGTTCATATAACATTCCAATATCTTTTTTATATCCGGCCCACTTCCAATTATCTTCATGCTTTCCCCAATCACCCACAAGAATATCAAAAACCCTTGCCAAAGCAAATTTGTTAATATTTACTTCATTATCATGGTCATCATAAAGTCTTCTGAATAATTTATTGCTTTTTACTATTTCATCAGCATTCCAAATTAGTTCTTCATCTTCAACAGCATTTGATGGAAACTCCTCAAGCATCCCAAAAAGGTTTGCAAACTCTTCCCTAAACGGCCCGAGTTTCTCATCGTCCGGTAAAACGTATAACGTTGGATGGGCATGCTTAATTTCAGTTTGATTTAATAGTACATCTATTGCAACAGCGCCATAAGGATGCTGCGTTGTGGTCTGATCTCTGAGGATTTCCGCTAAAAGTGTTTTCCTATATTTGTACTCAAGAGCTTTAATCGGATCTTTATTAACTGAACGAAACACATATTTATTACCATTGCCACCAATAAATTTTAATGAAGTAGTTTGCCTTCCTCCTCCTTTTTTTAATACAGTCAACCCACCAAAAGTCGTATCAAGATTCAGATATGGTACTGTCACCTTCGCCGTCCAGGTATCCCGATAATGATCGCCGAAAAAGAATCTGTGAATAGAGCCAGATTCGTACTCTTTACCTGCTATCACTGTAACTGAATCATTATAAATTCCAGTCTTAATTTTTGGCATAGACTGGCTATTTAATTTATACTGAAACGCAGTATTAACAGGTATTTCTTCATCCTCATTTACTTGAAAGCCCGGTTCACGATATAATTCAAAAGTTGAAACGATGGTAAGCTTTTCTTCCTTCGAAAGTTCATATACATTAGCAGTAATCTTACCATTATTATAAAACACCAATTCAATTAATCCCGGCAATGATTCGGAATAGAGAACACCCGGTCCATCCCCGGCATAATCGTATTTTCTTGGCGATCCGCTGTTGATGTAATAGTTCGTACCTTCTTTGATGATCTGTAAATTTCTATCATTGCCTGAAACATAAATAAGAGATGATTTGTGGGTAACTATATTTTTCAGCAGATCTCTGAAGTTTTCATAGTTTTCATTTACAATATCTCTTTGAGTACCGATATTTTCACGATAACTTGGATAGAAACTTCCGATGATCGGCAGCGGGATATATAAGTATTCATTCAGATCTATTAGAGGAAAGATGTGTTTCTCAATCGGCATATGACCACCGTTCTCACCGTAGGAAATAATCGGGAAATGACCGGCAATAATTATATTCTTATCCTGATTTTCATCAATTATATCCTCAAATTCTTCTTTGAAACCTTCGGTGGTTGCAAATTTACAATCGGCATCTGAAGGTCTCGGTTTATCAAATGGATGATTCCACCATTGAGTATTTAAAGTTAAAAGAATTATGTCATCATCGATTTTTATTTTCTTTGGACCCGGACATCCTTTTTTAATAGACCATTTTACATTTTTATAACCAAACGACTTAACGAGCTTCTCTAATTTCCGAACAGTCTTAAGCCCTCCTTTTTGGGAATCAGCCCAATCACGATCCCCGGGTACAATAACTACTTTTCCGTTTTTGAATGATGCAACGGCATCCAATAATTCTTTTATTCTCGTTGAATCTTTTCCATAAGCCTTATCATCAAGTTTTGAAGAAATAAGATCTCCGTTTATTAAAAATGTGAACGGATCATTGTATTGGGATAACAGAATATTTAATGAATTGTAAATTTCGGAATGATCTTCAACATCACCAGTATTACCTGTTAAATAAATTCTATGCTTTATGCCATTTACCTGCTGAGAATAAGTAGACTGAATCAATATGCAACATAAGAGAAATATGATGATAGATATAAACAAATATTTTATTTTTATATAGATTAAGGCATTCAATATATTATTAACAATTGTTTTTAACAATTGTTTTAAAGAAAAATTAAAAATAATTTTCATGAAGAAAAAACTGAAAGAAACTTAAAATCTAATCCTCCGGCAATCTCATCCGTTTTATTAGTTTTTTATAACGCGGATCGTTTTGAATTTCTTTCCAGTTTGGGTGTGCTATAAATATCAAACTGCCAAGTTTTTCTTCATACGCTATATCAAGCCTCTCGAATGCTTTATCCAGATCATTTAATCCTATATAAAGAACAGCGAAATCCATATGAAGTGATATATCTTTCTCTTCAGTTTCTCTTATTTTTAACTTATTCAAGCATTCCTTTGCCTCTTCAATTTTTCCCATACGGGCATAAATGTAACCCAAAGATGATGTCCCTTTAAATTCACTTCCAATCAGCTTTTGTACTTTCAGGAATATATCGAGGGCTTTTTCAGTATCGCCCATTCTATAATAAACCCATCCCAATCCGTTTAGTGCTTCACGGAAATTAGGATCAAGTTCCAATGTTTTTTGGTATTGCTCCTGTGCCTGACCAAGTAGATTTGCCGAAGCATAAGCTCCGGCAAGAGCAGAATTAACTGGTATAGACAGCGGATCTAAATCGAGTGCAGTCTCTGCTTCTTTAATTGCTTTTTTATAATCACCCATAGCAATTAGATACATTGTGTAATACTGGTGAGCATCTGCGGAATTCGGATTTAGCTCTAAAGCTTTAAAAAATCTTTTTTGCGCAGCATCCCAATCCCATTCATAAAAGAAGTTAACCATTGCTAATGAAATATGACATTCTGCAAGTGTATCGTCTAATTCAAGCGCTTTTAATGCATTCTCTTTGGCTTTAGGGTAAGCGATTTTTGTTGGCATTTGACCGATAGCTCCAAGATATATATAACCGTTTGAGAGTCCTGAATAAGGTAAAGCAAATTGGTGATCTAGTTCAATGGCTCTCTCTGAAAATTCCATAGACCTGAGAACATCAGCAGGGGTCCACTTACACCAATAAAATTTGGCTTTTAGATGAAGGTTATATGCCTCCATATCATCAGTAGGAGTTTTCACAAGTGTTTCCGCTTTTTTACCTAAAGTAATTGTCTTCTGAAGATTTGCGGAGATATGATTCGCAATTTCATCCTGAACGGCGAAAATATCTTCCAGATTCCTATCGTATACTTCAGACCACTTATGATATCCATCCTCCACATTAATTAACTGTGCATTTATGCGAACTTTATTCCCATGCCTTCTAACACTTCCTTCCAGCACATTTTTCACTGCAAGCTGTTTTCCAATCTCCCTGATATCTACATTCTTCCCTTTAAATGCAAATGATGATGTCCTTGAGGTTACCATCAATCCATCTACCTTAGCCAATGCATTAAGAATTTCTTCTGTTATGCCATCACTAAAGTATTCGTTCTCTTTATCAGCACTCATATTAACAAAAGGTAAAACGGCGATAGAATACTTCGCAGTGTGAATTTTTCCAGCTACTTGATCAGGCGTTGGTATAATTATCCCGTGAGAACTTACGGAATAAACACGTACAGGGTAGCGAACATTTTTCAGCTTAAAAGTTCCAAGTTCCGATGTTGAAACATCTGCTTGATTTTTTAATTCTTCATTTACTTTATCTGAGACAAGAACGCTGCCGGGAAGAGCAAGATTTTCAATCCGTGATGCAACATTGACACCATCACCGTATATTCCTTCATCATCATAAACAATATCACCTGCATGAATACCAATTCTTAGCGGTACTTTTGGATCTTGCTGTAACTCCTGCTGAATCTCGGCACCGCAAATAGTTGCTTCAATCGCGCTGCCAAAAATTGCCAGTGTCCCATCGCCATAGTATTGCAAAATTTGTCCGTTATGCTCTAAAATAAGATTTTGCAAAACCTCCCGATGCCTGTCTCGTAATGCTTTTGCTTTCCTTTCATCTTCCTGCATCATTACAGTATAGCCCACCATATCTGTAAACATGATGGCAGCAAGCATTCTAATTACTTTTTTCATTCTTAGAACAAATTAGGATTGAATAATTTTCATATTGGAAATTACACGTAGATTAGTTAAAAGACAATTAGAGGGTGATTGGCAGCACTTTTCATAAATAAAAAATGGATGAACTATCATTCAATAATTCATCCGTTAATGTCAATGTACATTTCAGAAGCAAACCGGCTTCTCCTGTATTAATAGATTTAACTTAATGTGGACGTGAAGATTTTGCAGCTTCATCAATTAATTTATGCGATAGTTCTTTGCCCAGGTAAAGATCGATAAAATAATGAAGAACATAGAGCATCGGCGTTAAAAATACTGCAATAAAAAATTTATAAATGTAATTTACAACACCAATTGCCAAAACCAATTTTAGATCCCAACCTGCTCCAATGTAGAAAGCAATGAATAACACAATAAAACTATCTATAAATTGAGAAACTAAAGTAGAACCAGTTGCTCTTAACCATATTTTTGAACTGCCGGTAAACCCGCGCAAATAGTGAAACACAGTAACATCTACAATCTGCCCAATAAGAAATGCTACCAGGGAACCAATAATTATCCATAAACCCTGCCCAAAAATTGTATTGAATGCAAGATCCATATTTAAAATTCCTGATGGTGTTGTTCGTTCAATCCAAAAATCTGAAGGAGAAAGTCCAATCGAAAAGTAAACCATCAAAAAGGCATAGGCAATTAAACCTGCTGCAGTAAATGACATAAACCTTACTCCTTGTTTTCCGAAGTATTCATTAATTATGTCAGTCATGATAAATACAACAGGCCAAAGCAAAACTCCGGCAGTAAGGTTGAACGATAAATTATCAAAACCAAAAAGTGAGATGTTTATTGGATTAATACCAAGCGTATTTTCTAACGAAAATATTTTTATTCCTAAAAACTCGGCAAGTAAAGCATTTGCAACAAAGAAAGTTCCTAAGATAAAAAATAGTATGCTGCTTTTATTCTGCATAATAAATTCTAAAGATATATTTTAGTTAGACGAATATATAAAAAAGCGGCACCAATTAAATTACTTTGATACCGCTTTTGTGTGGAGAGAGATATGAATCGGAATTTTTTATTTATCCTCTTGTTTTGTCTCTTTTTTTGTTCCTATCTGTAAGTTGATTTTGTTTTTACTTTCATACGATTATTATTGTTATTGTTTCTTTTAGTTTTAACAGAGGTTTTATTTCTGTTACCTGAGGACTTATTAATCTTCACTCGTTTTTGATTGTTAGTTTCAGTTTTAACTTTCCTATCGTTGCTTCTATTTACTTTAGCTTCTTTCTTCTGCCTATTATTACTCTGAACCCGATTCTCTTTATTTCTGTTCAATGCCGGATTCTTTTTGAACTCATTCGTTTCTTTTTTCTTCTTAACATTTTTGTTCTGTTGCGTGATCATATTTTTATCAGATTTTTTTTGGTCAACAGAAGTTTTAATTTTTCTCTCTTTATCAGTATTAGTTTTTCTGACTTTATTATCAGAAAACTTTTCAACTTCCCTGGTTTTTATCTTCTTTGTTCTATTTTTATCAGTTGGGCTGATGATATTCCTGTCCTTTATCTCACGGGTTTTTATCAGGGAAACATCGAGCGAAGATTTACGATTACCTCTTTTTATTTTCATATTTTTCACTTCATTTCTAACCAACTCATCACGGCTTTTGTAAAAGGTTCTGATCTGACCTGTATTATTCAGTCTACCATTGTTTAGTAATCTTTGATCAGAAACTCTTAACACATCACGCTGTCTGATATTCTGTCCGCCTCTGGTTCTCACGATTTTTACATCAACACCATAATTCCTTATTCTGCCATTACGATAAACATAATTATTTCTGTATCTGGTGTTTGAATAAACACGATACTTATAACGTGGTGCTACACAATAATTATAAACATAAGGATCATAAAAATGTCTGTAAGTCACAAAGTTCCAGTGGTAGTACGGAGTATAATATGTTTGTGTAAAGTATATCCCTACAGAGATTGAGAAAACTGCATAAGGATGTAATGGAGCCCATCCTATATAATCATTATCATATCTCCACTCTACCCATGCAGGCGCCCATTCATATTCCGGAAACCATAACCAGCCGTAATAATCATCAAAATACCATCTTCCATAATGATAAGTTATAGAACCAAAGGGTTCATAAGAATGCCAGTACCAGCCGTCCGATGTCCAAATCCATCTGCCGTCTCTGTACGGAGACCAGTCCATTCTCATAAATGTGGGCTGCCAAACGACAACACCGTTATCAATCTCTAACCAGTTGCCGTAAGGTATTAAAGCGTTATAAAAATAACCGCTTACTTTTTGATGAGCAATGTTTTCGCTAACCCCAATGAATCCCCAAAATATTAATACAAATACTATTATTAACTTTTTCATGATACATCTTCCTTTAAGTGTTTATCCGGAAAATGCAATGTTAGTGCCATTGGGAAAGATTGTGTTTCAGGTGGTAATCGAAAGGATGTAAAAAGATCGTGTATAATTTAATATACAGTAGAAGTGATATACTTGGACGTTTAGTTCATCATCTTTTTATCTCTCTTCCTTTCCATTTCAAATTCCCAAACATTCCTGCAAAGCCTGCTACAATTATATAGGGAACTTGTAATATTTCAGTAAGGATAAACTCTTTCAATGATAATTTTGGAAATAACATTTTTTTCCCTTTTCTAATGATCAGGTATTCAAGAAGGAGTTTAATTATTACACTCAGAAACAGAATGAATACGAAAGATGTTGAGAGAAATAATATTATAAAGGGTAGAATTATCAATCCGAAATAAAATAAGAATATTAATAAAAGCATAACAATTAGATTAGTATTCTTATAAAACAAACCTTTACTTGCCCACCGTTTTCTCTGTTGGTAAAAATTATTTATACCAGAATTACTTTTTGTTTTTACGATGGAATCACGATTCAAAGAAAATTCAATTTTATATTTTGTTTCTTTTGCAATCTTCTGCATCAGCAATTCATCGTCACCGGAAGAAAGATTTATCTGATCATTAAATCCACCGACTTCATCAAAAACCTTTTTCCTGTAAGCAATGTTTGCACCATTACAAATTATTGGTCTGCCTGCCCCAATCAATCCAGCTCCCGTTAAAATTAAACCTGCAAACTCCAACTTCTGAATTCTTGAAAACAGATTTTCTTCCTCTATAAATTCAACCGGTCCTGAGATAAATCCTGTTTCAGCGTCGAAGTTACTTAATAATGAACGCAGCCAGTTTTCTGAATAAAAACAATCGGCATCTGTAGTAACAATTAAATCTCCTTTTGATTTTTCAATTCCATATGCAATTGATCTTTTCTTGTGAGCATTTGGAGAATTATTATCAGGAAGTGAAAGTACTTTTATTCTATCAGGTTTTGAGAATTCGATTAGCAATTGAAGAGTATCATCAGTTGAGTTGTCATTTATATATATTACTTCATAACGGTCATCAGGATAATTCTGATTAATAATACTTTTTACATTTGCAATAATATTTTCAGATTCATTTCTGAAAGGAATAAGTACAGAAACAAACTCTTTCGGGATTTGATTTGATTTTGATGATCTTAACTTATTTAATCCATTCAGGATAGAAATAAGAAATGCAGAATAAAAAATTAACAGAAAAATAAATATTCCCCAAAGGATGTACTCAATCATCATTTCTTTTGAGCAGCAGAAATAATCCAACCAAAGCGGGAAATAAAATGTTAATTACAAATAAAAAAATTGATGCATTAAATGCAACAGACGATAATTCCCCAAATCTTGTTAAGAAAAAAACAGATGCACCCTCCCGAATACCTAATTCGCCAAGTGAAATTGGTGGAATTACAGTTTTAATAAACATAATTAAATTGCCTGCCCATAAGTAATTTAACATCTCAGTATTATGTGAAAAAGCAGAAACCAAAAGCGCATATTGCAATAAGAAGCAGAAATAAAATAATAGCGAAATTACAGACATTCTTGTAAAATATTTTTTATCAAACTTCTTTAATGATTGCAATTGAAGGAACAGATTTTCAAAGCGCTTTGAATTGCTAAGTTTCTTAAAAAATATACCGTCCCAAAATTTTTCACTTCTTATAAGTAAACCAATTAAGTAAAACAAAGTAAATACAACAACAAAAAGTGCAAGAACTATATAAACCGAAACCGCATAATAGAAATAAAGAAAGATAATACTCGCCATCGAGCCCAGGAAGACAACAATCATAAGCGGAAAAAATTTATCAACTAAAGTTGCAGCAGTAACTTGAAGCACCGGCTTATTTTTAAATGCGATTGCACGACCAAAGTACTCGCCAACCCTCATAGGGGTTACAGCTCCGGCAGATAATCCATAAAATAGTGATGTTAATATTTTAGAATTTTTTGTTTCCGATAAAACTGTCTTACATGTAAGTTTCCATTTTAGAAATTGCAGGTAAATATTTACAAAGCCGAGTAAAAAAACAGTACTAATTAATAAAACATCCGCTTCACCTAAGGCTGTAACAATCTTGTTGTAATCCACATATGATATTAAGTAATATAAGATGCCGAGGGCTATAAAAAGTTTTGCAATTAAGATCAGCCATGACTTATTTTTTGTAAATATATTTTCATTAACTAAATCAACAAACATTATAAATCTTTATTGTTCTATTTTTAATATATTAATTTTTAATCCTTCAGTACAATTCGTACAAATAGAAACTGAACTTCTGTCACCTAGTACATTGCTTCTGAATTTTGTGTATTCATCAGATTTCCAAACATCCCTGAATAATCGCCCATTAGTGATCCCCAATTCAAAATCCGCATCTTTATCGAAGCAGCATGGCACAACCCTTCCATCCCAGGTAATAACCGATGTTCTCCATAATGCAAAACAATGATTTGCAAACCTGCCTTTTATTTTAAACGATCCGTTGGAAATAGTATATCTTCTGTACTCTTCATTCGTCGGAAGAAACTTTATTGCATTCTCGTATGAAGAGATTTGCATAGTTTTAAATACAACCCTATCCACTCCAATATCTTTACCGTATTTAAGTACCTCATCTAATTGATCTTCATTCTGTTTCATCACGATAAATTGTAGCTCTACATAAGGACGATTAAGATTTAATTTCTTCTTGCCATTTACTAAAGCTCTCAAACCGTGGTCTGCTTGCTTAAAAGTACCGCCAATTCTATAATTTTGATAACTTTTTTCATCTAAACCATCGATCGAGTAAATTATTTTATCCGGAGCACTTTTTAAAACAGCATCAACATTTTCTTGGTTTATAAAATGCCCATTTGTACTAATTGAAATATAAATATTACTTGCCTGAGCATAACTGATCATCGCTGGTAAACTTTTATTTATAAAAGGCTCACCCTGAAAAAACAACTGTATATAAAAACCCGTTTCTTTAATCTCATCAACGAGTTTCTTAAAATCATCAAGTTTTAATAAACCTAAGGGGCGCGTCAATACACCCAATCCGGATGGGCATTCAGGACATTTTAAATTGCAGTGATTGGTCGGTTCTATCGAATACGAAATTGGCATTCCCCAAACGATTGGTTTTCTTATCAACTTTGATAGAGTGAAAGACGATAAGATTTTTACTACATTAATGCTTCTTTTTAAGTTAAGATATTTTATTAAGTTTATTTCCAAAACGGCATTTTATAGTATGAATAATTAGAAAGATAGTTAAATAATATATCTTGCAAAAGTAATTCTGAATATTAAGTTGTAATATATATAAACATGGTATCCACCTAACAAAAATAAATAGGATAGATAGTAAAGGGCTGATCACTCTCAGAAGGGCAGTGGAGCGTAGCGGAACTGCCCTTCTGAGAGTTGGCAAAAAAACA